>CAMBWO010000089.1 GCA_945871285.1 Pseudorhodobacter antarcticus
CGTGATGCCCGACAAGGTCGCACTGACCTGATCCAGCACCGCGGCAACATCGCCGTCATTTTCATCGACCGAAGCCTCGATCTTTTTGCGGTCGTCGGTATCAACGGTGCCAAGTTCCAGCAGACCGTCAACGAACAGGCGAAGGCCCAGATGGGTTGGAATGCGGCCTGCGGAGGCGTGGGGGCTGTCAAGAAGCCCTAAGTATTCAAGGTCTTGCATCACATTGCGGATCGTGGCGGCCGACAGTTTCTCGGTCATCGTGCGGGTTAGGGTGCGTGACCCGATCGGATCGCCGGAGCTGAGGTAGCCCTCGACGACCCGGCGAAAGACCTCGCGCGAGCGGTCGTTCATTTCTGCGAGCAGCTTGGGGGCGTCGGCCATTCAGAATCTCCGGGTGGGTCAGTCTAGGGACAACGTCACTTTGGCGTCAATCATGCTTGCAACTCCTTGGCCTGCCCGCATATCTGACACATCGCAAGGAAAAAGGTGGATTATGCGTCCCTCAGGCAGACAGCTGAACGAAATGCGGCCGATTTCGATTGAAATTGGCGTGATGAAACACGCAGAAGGGTCCTGCCTGATCAAGATGGGCGAAACGCATGTCCTGTGTTCAGCCACGATCGAAGAAAAAGCGCCGCCGTTCTTGAAGGGCACGGGCCTGGGGTGGGTGACGGCTGAATATGGAATGCTGCCGCGCGCGACCAACAGCCGGATGCGGCGCGAGGCTGCCGTTGGCAAGCAATCCGGTAGAACACAAGAGATTCAAAGGCTTATCGGTCGTGCCCTGCGGGCCGGTGTGGACCGGTCGGCGCTGGGGGAACGGCAGATTGTGGTGGATTGCGACGTGATCCACGCCGATGGCGGAACTCGCTGTGCCTCGATCACGGGCGGATGGGTTGCTTTGAAGCTGGCGGTTTTGCAGATGCGCAAGGCGGGGATGATTGTCAGCGACCCGATGATGGACAATGTGGCAGCCATTTCGTGCGGCATCTATGCGGGGCAAGAGGTCCTTGATCTGGATTACATCGAGGATTCGTCGGCCGGAACAGATGGCAATTTTGTGCTGACCGGGCACAATCGGCTGATCGAAATCCAGATGTCTGCCGAGGGGGCGACCTTTTCGCGACCCGAGATGAACAATCTGCTGGATTTGGCCGAGGCCGGCGTGGCTGACTTGGTCAAGGCGCAAAATGCGGCTGTTGAGGGGAAGTGATGCATAGCCTGTCTGGGGCCGAACTGCTGGTGGCGACGGGGAACGCGGGGAAATTGGACGAGTTTGCCAGTTTCCTGCGGCCCTTCCGCACCCGCCTGCGGTCCCTGTCAGATCTGCACTTGCCCGAGCCTGAAGAGACCGAGTGCACTTTCACCGGCAACGCCTTGCTCAAGGCGCGCAGTGCGGCGCGACTGTCTGGATTGGTGACGCTGGCTGACGATTCCGGGCTGGTGGTGGACGATCTGGGTGGGGCACCGGGCATTTATACCGCGGATTGGGCAGAGACGGGCAAGGGGCGCGATTTTACGCGAGCGATGCAGCGGACTAACGCGCTGTTGCAGGCTGTTGGTAGTGAGGGCCGGGTTGCGCATTTTGTGTGCGTGTTGGCGGTTGTATGGCCCACGGGGGAAGAGGCCGTGTTTGAAGGGCGCGTCAGTGGTCGGTTGGTTTGGCCGATGCGCGGCGCCTTGGGCCACGGCTATGACCCGATCTTTCAGCCCGATGGCGAGGCTATGACCCTGGCCGAGATGGATATTTCGCACAAGAACCAGATCAGCCACCGGTCGCGGGCTTTTGCTGCCTTCGCGCAGGGTTGTTTCACGTGAAACAAGGGGCGGGCGTGCCGGACCGCGGCTTTGGGCTCTATATCCATTGGCCATTTTGCCAATCAAAATGCCCCTACTGTGATTTCAACTCGCACGTTGCCGCGAAGATTGACCAGAAACAGTGGCTGGATGCCTATCTGCGCGAAATTGCGCGGACCGGGCAGGAAACTGTGGGACAGACGCTGCAATCGGTGTTTTTTGGGGGTGGAACACCGTCGCTAATGGACCCCGAAGTAGCGGCGCGCATCATCGAAGCGGTGCGGGCAACCTGGCGAATGTCTAATGCACCAGAGATCACGCTGGAGGCCAATCCGACCTCGGTTGAGGCGGGGCGGTTTGCGGCCTATGAGGCGGCGGGGATAAACCGGGTTTCCGTCGGCATTCAAGCGCTGGACGATGAGGACCTGCGGAAACTTGGACGGATGCATTCGGTGGCCGAAGGGTTGCGCGCGATAGAAATCGCAAGGGCGACCTTCTCTCGGGTCAATTTTGATCTGATCTATGCGCGTCAAGGGCAGGATGCAACTGCATGGCGGGCGGAATTGCAGCAGGCCTTGGCGTTGGGGCCGACACATCTGTCCCTTTATCAGCTTACCATCGAAGAGGGCACGATCTTTCATGAGCGGCACGCGCGCGGTCAGTTGAGTGGGTTGCCTGACGAGGATTTGGCAGCCGATCTTTTCCAGATGACCCAAGAGATGTGCGCCGAAGCAGGTCTGCCCGCCTATGAAGTTTCAAACCACGCGATAGCTGGTGAGGAATCCGACCACAACCGCACCTATTGGCGGGGTGGTGACTACGTTGGGATCGGGCCAGGCGCCCACGGCCGGCTGACGATTGGGGGAACCCGCATGGCAACCGAGTGTGTTCGGGACCCGATGCATTGGATGAAATCTGTTCTGACGGCAGGCACTGGCGAATTGCCGCGCAGTGACCTTTCTGGGGGCAAGGCGGCGACGGAGTATTTGCTCATGGGGTTGCGCATGTATGAGGGGATACATCTGGAACGCTTTGCAGAGTTGTCCGACACGGCCATTGATGCGGAAGCAATTGTGTTCCTACAGTCTCAGGGACTGATCCAGTTGGTCGAGGGCCGCTTGAGCGTGACGGCAAAAGGAATGCCGATGTTGAACCTAATCCTGCGCGAACTGGTTCCAGCGTAAGTCGCGATCGGGTGCCAAAGTGCCAAACATCGATCCGAATGGCCAAAACTCCACTCAGAGATCACCGCGGCGCAGTTTGGAGAGCGCGTCGCAAAGATAATCGAGGTCGTCGAGCGTCTTATAGTGGATTGATAGCAGACCACCGTCTTCTCCAGCATGATCCAAGGTCACTTTCATGCCCAGGTTTGCCGATAGATCCTGCTCGATGGCAACCGTGTCTGCATCCTTGGAGGACCGCCGAGCCCGTTTGGTTGTATTGGCATTCGGCGCCTTTTTCGCAATCCGCTCGGTATCACGAACGGAAAGGCCGCGTTTAACGACATCAAGTGCCATTTTCACGGGGTCAGCCGAGGTAATCAAGGCGCGGGCGTGGCCCGCCGACAACCTGCCATCCTGCACCAAGTCAAGCACCTGGGGCGGCAGGGACAGCAGGCGCAGGGTGTTGGCGATGTGGCTGCGGCTGCGGGATAGCGACTGCGCAACCATCTCTTGCGTGTGACCAAAGCGGTCGACAAGTTGGCGGTAGGCCAACGCCTCTTCCAGGGCATTCAGATCGGCGCGCTGAATATTCTCGATGATTGCAACCTGCAGCACTTCTTCGTCGTTGTATTCGCGGATCAGCACGGGAACTTCATGCAGTTCTGCGGCCTGGGCGGCACGCCACCGCCGTTCGCCAGCGACAATCTCATACTTGCCAGCAATCGCCGTCGGGCGCACGATCAAGGGCTGAACGATGCCCTTTTCCCGAATCGAAGCTGTCAGTTCTTGCAGCGATTCGACGTTGAACTGACGGCGGGGCTGGTCGGGATTGGGAACCAGCGCCTCGACCGGGAGAACGGAATTGGCTGCGGCGGGGCTGGCAGCCGGAACCGCGCTAGAAACATCCGCCATGAGAGCGGAGAGGCCACGACCCAAGCCGGTTCGACCGCGTTTATCAATCATGGGGGCCCTCGCTCTTGGTCCGGTTGTTTGGATGTCGGTTCAAAATTTCGGTGGTGAGCTGCAAATAGGCCTCGCTGCCCTTTGACGTAGGATCATAGGTGATTACCGGCAACGCGTAGGACGGCGCTTCACTGACGCGAACATTGCGGGGAATCACCGTCTTGAACACAAGGTCCCCAAGGGTGGAGCGAACATCACTTTCGACCTGCTGGCACAACCTATTGCGGCCGTCAAACATTGTAACCACTACACCTTCAATGCGTAGCGCTGGATTGGCAGTTTGCCGCACCTCACGCACAGTCAGCATGAGCTGAGACAGGCCCTCAAGCGCATAAAACTCGGCTTGAAGGGGGATCAGGACCGAATGACAGGCAACCAACGCGTTGACGGTCAGCAGGCTGAGGGACGGGGGGCAGTCGATCACAATGAAATCAAGGTCCAGCTTGTCTATTGAGGGCTGACGTAGGGCATCGTGGAGGAGAAAGCTGCGCTTCTCGTTGGAAACCAGATCGATATCGGCTGAGGCCAGGTCAGAGTTCGCGGGACAGATCAGCAGGTTCTCAAAGTCGGTTTGACGGACCACCTCGCTGATTGGGACTTCATCGACCAGGAGGTCATAGGTGGAAGGCCGTCTGTTGCCGGATGGGACGCCCAAGCCGGTGGACGCGTTCCCCTGAGGATCCAGATCCAGCAGCAACGTCCGCTCCCCCGCACGGGCTAGCGCAGCCGCTACGTTCACCGAGGTCGTTGTTTTGCCGACGCCACCCTTTTGGTTGACGACCGATATGATGATGGGTCGTCCGCCATTAAGCCCGTGCATCGACAATCTCTTGGATCCTGAGGATGACAGAGCCGCTTTGCGTGAGACTGGCGAGCACATCACACTGAAATGGCCCAACCTTTTGAGCATGATCGAGCTCGGTTTGGTAGGTCTGCCCCTTCAGGAACAGACCAATGCCGCCGGAAATCAGATGACGCTTCGCCTCAACCCAAAGTTTTTCCAGGGGCGCGAAGGCGCGCGCCGAAACGACTGTTGCCTGACGTAGGGCCAAGGTTTCGATGCGCACACACAGAATCTGCGTCGACAGGCCAAGTTGGCGGGCGGCTTCGGACAAAAAGGTCGCCTTGCGGCGGTCGGCCTCGACCATCGTCACCTTCAGTGCCGGTCGTGTTTCAGCCAAAAGAATGGCGACGACCATACCCGGGAAGCCTGCGCCACTGCCGATGTCGAGCCATTCACCCGCCTTAGCGTCTGTCAGATGTATAAGCTGTGCGCTGTCAAGGACATGTCTACTCCACCCCTCGGCAAGCGAGCCCCTGGAAACGAGGTTTATCGACTTGTTCCATTTGCCAACAAGGGTCAGCAACTGTTCCAGCTGCTGGTGTGTTTCACGTGAAACATCAAGCCACTCTGGCAAGGCATGAATAGGATCAGTCAAGATGCGCTCTTGGCGAAGTTTCTTGCCCTACGGCAATGGGCCAGAATCAACGTAAGTGCGGCGGGGGTGATTCCCTCGATCTTTCCAGCTTCGGCCAGAGTGGCAGGTTTGCGGTGCAGTAACTTGGCCCGCAGCTCGCTGGACAAACCGGGCATACGGCTGAAATCGAGGTCGGGGGGAACTTCAACAGCCTCGTCCCGGCGCAGGACGGCGACTTCGGCATTCTGGCGTTCAAGGTAGGGCGCATAAAGTGCGTCAATCCAGACCTGGTGTTGAATCGGTTCGGCATAGGCGGAAAACGCTGGGACCAGTCGACCAATCAAGTCCACGGTCACGTCGGACAGTGCAAGGGATTGCAGCGCCGTGCGGCGCGCGCCATCTTCACTGACCATTGCCCCAGCGGCTTTCAACTCTCGCGACGTTACGGTTTTCTGCGAAAGGCACGATTTTGCGCTTTCAATCTGTTCAAGCTTTGACAGGAACAGGGCTTGCCGGTCAGTCGAGACAAGACCGGCGAGGATGCCCTTGGGCGTAAGGCGCTGATCGGCGTTGTCTGCGCGCAGTGTCAATCGAAACTCGGCCCGGGAGGTGAACATCCGGTACGGCTCCGTGACACCGCGAGTTACCAAATCGTCAATCATCACGCCAATATAGCTTTCCGATCGGCCAAAGCGGATCGGCTCACCGCCAACAGCGTGAGAGGCTGCGTTGGCACCGGCAACCAGGCCTTGCGCGCCGGCCTCCTCATACCCCGTGGTCCCGTTGATCTGCCCCGCCAAAAACAGCCCGGAAATCCGGGTTTCAAGAGTTTGGCTCAATTCTCGCGGATCGAAATAATCGTATTCGATCGCATAACCGGGTTGCAGAACGTCGACGTTTTCCAACCCACGAATGGTGCGGACATAGGCCAATTGAACCTCGGCTGGCAGCGAGGTGGAAATGCCGTTGGGATAGACCGTGTGATCAGTAAGCCCCTCGGGCTCCAGGAATATCTGATGCGAGGATTTGTCGCCAAAGCGCACCACCTTGTCCTCGATTGAGGGGCAATAGCGCGGGCCGATGCCCTCGATATGACCGCCATACATGGCGGAGCGAGTGAGGTTGGCGCGCACTATGTCGTGAGTCCGCTCATTCGTGTGGGTGATGCCGCAGGAAATTTGACGCGCCGTCGGCTGGATGCTGGCAAAGGACAGCATGACGGGATCGTCGTCGCTGGGTTGCACTTCGAGTACGGACCAATCAATGGTGCGTCCGTCAAGTCGGGGAGGAGTGCCTGTTTTGAGACGGCCCTTTTTCATATCAAGCCGCGCCAGCCACGAGGCCAGCTTGGTCGACGCCTGGTCGCCATGACGGCCACCGCTGCGGCGGACGTCGCCGATGTGTATGACTCCGTTCAGAAATGTGCCCGAAGTCAGCACGACAGACTTGCAGGGAATCTCGGCCCCATCTGCCAGCACAACACCCCGGATCGCACCATTCGGCGATTGTGTCAGGCTGGCGACCTCCCCCTCGATGATATCAAGATTCGGCTGTTTCGCGAGAAGCGTCTGAACTGCGCTGCGGTAAAGTTTGCGATCTGCCTGGGTGCGCGGGCCCTGAACCGCGGGGCCTTTGCGGCGATTGAGCAGTCTAAATTGAATGCCTGCCGCATCGGCGGCGCGTCCCATTAGGCCGTCCAGCGCGTCAATTTCACGGACCAGATGGCCTTTGCCGAGGCCGCCGATTGCAGGATTACAGGACATGGTGCCAATGTCGCCGCGTTTGAGTGAGATCAGCGCGGTTCTGGCACCCACTCGTGCGGAAGCAGCCGCTGCCTCGGCACCCGCATGACCACCCCCGATTACGATCACATCATACTGTTTCACGTGAAACATCCCTATTTTCCGATGCAGAAGCTGGCGAATATCTCATCCAACAAGTTTTCCACATCGATTCGACCAACCAGCTGATCAAGGCTCTTGGCGGCAACCCTGATTTCCGCTGCGACAAGTTCGCTGCGGCCGTTGCTGTGTGTTAGCTCATCAAGCGCGGTTTCAATAGCCCCAATTGCTTGGCTCAGCGCAACCCGATGCCGTTCACGCGACATTACACCGGCGCCGGACATACGAGCCTGCAATGTGGCCACCAGACGGTCAATCAAACGGTCGACGCCCGCTCCGGTCATACCCGAGACCGCCTCGTGATCTGCCGGACGCAGGTCCGCCTTGGCCAAGAGGACAATATCCTCCGGCTGTGGCTCAAGGAACATCACCTTGCGTTCCATATCCACCAGGAACACACGCAGATCGGCGGCTTCGGCACGTTTGCGGCCAAGGTCGATTCCAATTGATTCGATTTCATCGTCCGAACTGCGCAGACCCGCCGTGTCCAACAGGGTGACGGGAAGGCCGGACAGGTTCATCCGAACCTCGATAACATCGCGAGTTGTGCCAGCCCTGGCGGAGGTTATCGCGGCCTGACGACCAGCTAACATATTCAAAAGGGTGGATTTTCCGACGTTGGGGGGGCCAACGATAGCCACCTCGAATCCATCGCGCACGCGTTCGGCGGCGATCGAACCGCGAGCCTCGAATCGCAAGTCGGCGAGGACAGTTGTCAGCAGCTCGCGCACCTCTGGGGTGACGTCGATCGGGACATCTTCGTCGGCAAAGTCGATCGTCGCTTCGATAAGGGCGGCGGCGCGGATGATGTTGACACGCCAGAGGTCAGCCTTGGCGCCCACGGCGCCGGACAAGATTTGCATCGCTTGGCGGCGTTGCGATTCGGTTTCGGCGTCAATCAGATCGGCCAAACCTTCGACCTGGTTGATGTCCAGCAAGCCGGCCTCAAGGGCCCGGCGGGTGAATTCGCCAGGCTCAGCTTGCCGCAGACCGGGCATGGCGCCGAGCAAGCGCGCCAGCGATTCGATAACCGCCGCGCTGCCATGCGTGTGCAGTTCTGCCATCGCTTCGCCGGTAAAGCTGCTCCCCTCGGCAAAGGTGAGAACCAGCGCCTCATCTATGATCTGGCCGTCTGCGCGGAGTTTGCGCAGACTCGCCCGACGGAAGGGGGGCAGGTCGCCGCACAATGTGCGTATGACCTCATGCGCGGCGGGGCCGGAGACCCGGAAGACAGCGATCCCGGCTTTGCCACGGCTGGTGGCGAGCGCAAAGATTGTGTCCATGGGCCGGATTCCCGCAGTATCAGGTCAGGCGTTCATCGAATCGAAGAATTCCGAGTTGGACTTGGTTTGTTTGAGCTTGCCCAAAAGGAATTCAATCGCATCCGTCGTGCCCATCGGGTTGAGGATACGGCGCAGGACATAGGTCTTTTGCAGGTCCATCTTTTCGATCAGCAGGTCTTCTTTACGGGTGCCGGATTTCAGGATGTCGATCGCCGGGAAGACGCGCTTGTCTGCAACCTTGCGGTCCAGAACAATTTCCGAGTTGCCGGTGCCCTTGAATTCCTCGAAGATCACCTCATCCATGCGGCTGCCGGTGTCGATCAGCGCGGTTGCGATGATGGTCAGCGACCCACCTTCTTCGATATTCCGGGCGGCGCCGAAAAATCGCTTGGGGCGTTGCAGGGCGTTGGCGTCGACGCCGCCGGTCAGAACCTTGCCTGACGACGGAACAACGGTGTTGAAGGCACGACCCAGACGCGTGATGGAATCCAGCAGGATCACAACGTCGCGCTTGTGTTCGACCAGGCGTTTGGCCTTTTCGATGACCATCTCAGCGACGGCAACGTGCCGGGTGGCGGGTTCGTCGAAGGTCGAGGACACGACTTCGCCGCGGACAGACCGCTGCATGTCGGTCACCTCCTCGGGGCGTTCGTCGATCAAGAGCACGATCAGATAGCATTCCGGGTGATTGATGGCGATGGAATGGGCAATGTTTTGGAGCAGGACGGTTTTGCCGGTGCGCGGTGGGGCCACAATCAACCCGCGCTGACCTTTGCCGATGGGGGCGACCAAATCGATGATGCGGGCGGAACGATCCTTGATCGTGGGATCCTCGACCTCCATCTTGAAGCGTTCGTCGGGATAGAGGGGCGTCAGGTTGTCGAAGTGAACCTTGTGACGGGCCTTTTCAGGATCATCGAAATTGATCTTGGTGACTTTGGTCATGCAGAAATAGCGCTCCCCTTCCTTGGGGGCTGCCATGGTGCCTTCGACGGTATCACCGGTGCGCAGCGAGAACTGGCGCAGAATATCGGGGCTGACATAAATGTCATCGGGGCCGGGCAGATAGTTGGCGGACGGGGACCGCAGAAACCCGAACCCGTCCTGAAGCACCTCGAGCACGCCGTCGCCGCCGATCTCCCAGCCCTCTTCAGCATGTTCCTTGAGGATCGAGAACATCATCTCGCCCTTGCGCATGGAAGGCGCGTTCTCGATCTCCCACTCCTCGGCCATTGCCAGCAGTTCGGCGGGGGTTTTGGCCTTCAGATCGGCAAGATTCAAATGCTCAACAGTCATTGGTTGTCCCTGAGATGCCACCCGTCACGTTGGGCGCCATCATATATGTCGGTGGAAGACGTTATGGCCGAATGGCCGCGCCGCACGTGCCCTAGCGAATTGGACCGCAGATGTCAACCTGAACGGGTCAAGGGGTCAGAACTTCACGATCACCGACAAGACGATCACGATGAGCAAGAGCGTAGGAACCTCGTTCATCTGGCGGTATTGGCGGCCCGTCAAACGATTGGTCCCAGCCATGAAGTCCTTGCGCCGCGTGCCCAGCCAGTGCTGAAACCAGGTCATGGCGATGACCGAAAACGCCTTGGTCCAAGGCCAGATATCGGACCAGTCAACGATATTGGGCGTCATCACTAGGGCAAGGCCGAACAACCAGGTCGCCACCGATGCGGGCGCCATGATCCCCTTGAGAAGCCGCCGCTCCATTGTTTGAAACATGATGTCTGTCGGCGAACCTGCTGGAACCTGTTCAACGTGATACACGAAAAGTCGGGGCAAGTAGAACAAACCCGCCATCCAGGCGACCACCGATATCACATGGAACGCCTTGATCCACGCATACCAGTCAATCAAAAGATAGGTCATTCTCGTCGCCCTCTTCCTTTAGAAAGAATATAGAGAGAAAAGATGATGATGCAGTAGAGACAGTGGATATCTGAACATCACTTTTCCTCCAAAGAGTTACGCACAGATGGTCTGGCGTCAAGGAAGTCAATACAGTCTCGTTGCAGCTTGCGGCATGGCAGCTAACATACTGTAAATAATAAAGAAAAAAATCAGAAAAATGTAAGGCCGTTTGCAGACGTGGAAGTTTATTCCGTTTCGCACTGAGGTTATCCACAGGAGGGGCATTCACTTCTCCCGGTGTGTGTAAGCCGGCCAGGCCCTTGACAAGCAGGCGCCAAACGCGGCCATTTTGGTTGTGCCCGACCTTGACCCCAGATACGACAACAAGAACAAAGCAAGACTATTCACAGGCTATTCCCATGCCCGATCTGATCCTCGCCTCAGCCTCCGTGGTGCGTCTGAACCTCCTGCGGAACGCGGGCATTGAGGTTGAGGCACGTCCGGCGCGGGTAGATGAGGCGGCGCTGCGCGAGGCGATGGTGGACGACCAGGCAAACCCGCGGGATGTTGCGGACGCGCTTGCAGAAATGAAGGCTCGCAAGGTGGCGATGGCAAATCCAGCGGCGCGGGTTGTGGGGTGCGATCAGGTTCTGGCGCTGGGCCGTGAGATTTTCGCCAAGCCGCAGGATATGGAGGATGCCCGCGCCCAATTGCGGGCGCTGCGGGGCAGGGCGCATCATCTGCATTCGGCTGTGGTACTATATGATCAGGGCCAGCCGGTCTGGCGTCATGTTGGCACGGCGAGATTGGTCATGCGGGATTTCAGCGATGGCTATCTTGACGATTATCTGGGGCGAAACTGGCCTGCGGTGGGACAGTCAGTCGGCGGATACATGCTGGAGGCCGAGGGGGTCCGGCTTTTCAGCGAAATTGACGGAGACTACTTTTGCATCCTGGGATTGCCGTTGCTGCCGCTTATCTCTTACCTGTGCCAAAGAGGGTTCATCGCATCATGACCGAACTGCCCCGCATCCCCTTGGCCGGTGTCATTGGCCACCCCATCGCGCACAGCCGGTCGCCTGCGCTGCATGGTTTCTGGTTGAAGCGGTATGGCATCAAGGGTCATTACATCCCGATGGATGTGGCCCCGGCTGACCTGAAACAGGCATTGGCGGTTCTGCCCAAGGTCGGGTTTGTCGGCGTGAACGTCACGCTGCCACACAAAGAGGCGGCCCTCGCTTTGGCGGATGTCGTGACGGACCGTGCGGCCTTGATCGGGGCGGCCAACACGTTGATCTTTCGCAAGGACGGCAAGATACACGCCGACAACACCGATGGCACGGGGTTTGTGGCGAACCTTAGACAACACGCGCCAAAGTGGACTGCTGCGGCGGGACCGGCAGCGATTTTCGGCGCTGGGGGGGCCGCGCGGGCCGTTATTGCGGCACTTATCGAACTGGGGGTTCCCGAGATCAGGCTTTCAAACCGGACACGTCACCGGGCCGAAGCGTTGCGGGCGGATTTCGGGGCGCGGATCCAGATCACCGATTGGGTGCAGGCGGGCAATATGGTGCAAGGTTGCACGCTGGTCATCAACACAACGTCGCTGGGCATGGCGGGCAAGGCTGATTTCCGGGTGCCGCTGGATGCGATCACGCCGGATATGGTTGTCACCGATCTGGTCTATACCCCTCTCATGACGCCATTTCTGATCGAGGCGCGGGACCGGGGCGCGCAAATCGTCGATGGCCTGGGCATGTTGCTGCATCAGGCCACGCCGGGGTTTGAGCGCTGGTTCAACCATCGCCCAGAGGTGGACGATCAAACCCGTGCGGCGGTTCTTGGCCTATGACGCCGCGGTTTGTTCTGGGGTTGACCGGGTCGATCGGCATGGGCAAATCGACCACGGCGGGGATGTTCAGGGCGCTGGGCATCCCGGTCTGGGATGCGGATGCGGCGGTTCACAGGGTGTATGCGCCGGGCGGCAAAGCGGTCGAACCAATGGCCGACCTGTTTCCCGAGGCGGTGGTTGAGGGTGCCGTGTCGCGGGCCGTGCTGAAGCAGATGATAGCGGAGCGCCCCGAGGCGTTGGTGGCGATCGAGGGCGTGGTGCATCCGCTGGTGGCCGAGGATCGGGTGGCCTTTCTGTCCGCAGCGCAGGGCTTGGTCGTGCTGGACATTCCCCTGCTGTTTGAAAACGGTCTGGAGGTCAGCCTTGACGCGACATTATTGGTAACGGCACCCGCCATCCTGCAACGCCAGCGTGTTCTGGCACGGGTGGGCATGACGGAACAGCATTTCGCCACGATCCTGTCGCGCCAGATGCCTGATGATCAAAAGCGGCAGCGTGCCACGCATATTGTGGAAACGCTCGACTTGCCCTCGACCACCGCTTATGTCGCGGCCTTGGTCGCCTATATCAGAGAAAATCATGCGTGAAATCGTCCTGGATACTGAAACTACGGGCCTGGAACCCGCCACCGGTGACCGGATCGTCGAAATCGGTGCCGTCGAATTGTTCAACCACATGCCGACCGGCAAGACCTATCACCAATACATCAACCCTGAACGTTCGATGCCGAAAGAAGCGTTTGATGTGCATGGGTTAGGCGATGACTTCTTGCGCGACAAGCCGACCTTCCGGGCCATTGCGCGGGATTTTCTGGCCTTTATCGGCGAGGCACGGCTGGTGATCCACAATGCGGCGTTTGACATGAAATTCCTGAACGCCGAACTCTCGGCCGTGGGCCTGCCCGTGCTTCCGATGGCACGGTCTTTTGATACGGTCGCCTTGGCGCGGCAGAAGTTTCCCGGCTCGCCGGCCTCATTGGATGCCCTGTGTCGACGGTTCAACGTCGACAATTCGGCGCGGGAAAAGCATGGTGCTTTGCTGGACAGCGAGATTCTGGCCGAGGTTTATCTGGAACTCATTGGCGGCCGTCAGCCGGATTTGACGCTGAACAGGGTCGAATCTGCGCAAAAAATCACCGATGCTACCTGGCGTCCGACGCAGCGGCCCGTGCCCCTGCCGTCGCGCCTGACGCCGCAGGAGGAGGAGGCCCACGCAGCCTTTGCCGCCAAGCTGGGCGCGAACGCGATCTGGGCGAAACGGGTTTAAGGGCGACTATTGTTTGACCAGAGCCCGCAGTTCATAGATCAGGGCAAGCGCTTCTTTCGGGGTCAGGTCATCGGGCAGAATGGTGCGCAGACGGTCCTCTAGCGCGCACGACTTTGGCGCGGCGGGTGCCTGTGGCGGGGCGATGCGGAACAGGGGCAGGTCGTCGATCAACACTTTTTTCTGGCCACCCTGCCGCTCGCCCGCCTCCAACGCCTCCAGAACGACCTTGGCGCGTTCGATCACCGTGGCAGGAAGGCCGGCCAGACGCGCGACCTGCACGCCATAGGACCTGTCGGCGGCGCCTTTGCGGACCTGATGCAGAAAAATAACATCGCCGTCCCATTCCTTGACCGTGACCGTGGCGTTTTCGACACCGGCGAGCTTCCCGGCGAGTGCGGTCATCTCATGGTAATGCGTGGCAAACAGGCCCCGGCACCGGTTGACCTCGTGCAAATGCTCCAACGTGGCCCAGGCTATCGACAGTCCGTCATACGTGGCTGTGCCGCGGCCGATTTCATCCAGAATGACCAAGGCGCGGCTGTCGGCCTGATTTAGGATCGCCGCCGTTTCCACCATTTCGACCATAAAGGTGGACCGGCCCCGCGCCAGATCGTCGGCAGCCCCGACGCGGCTGAACAGCTGGCTGACCAGCCCGATCCGGGCCGAGGTGGCCGGGACAAAGCTGCCCATCTGGGCCAACAGGGCAATCAAGGCGTTTTGCCGCAGAAAGGTGGATTTGCCAGCCATGTTCGGCCCGGTCAAAAGCCAGATTGCGGGTGTGGACCCCTCTGACAGGTCGCAATCATTGGCCACGAACGCCCCGCCACCCTGCCGGCGGATCGCCCGTTCGACAACGGGATGACGCCCGCCCTTGATCGAAAACGCGCTGGAGTTGTCCACGACCGGTTCGGCCCAGCCTTCTTGCGCGGCCAGTTCGGCCAAGGATGCGGCAAGGTCCAGTTCGGCCAGACCACGGGCCGCCGCGCCAATGGGCCCGGCGCTTTCGATGACCGCCTGTCGCAGGGATTCGAAATGCCGTTTCTCGATTTCCAGCACACGGTTGCCGGCATTCAGGATCTGGGTTTCCAGGGTGCCCAGTTCGACGGTGGTGAAACGCACCTGATTGGCGGTGGTCTGGCGGTGGATGAACTGGGCGGACAGGGGCGGTGCCATCATGCGCGGTGCATGGGTGTCGGTTGTTTCGATGAAATAGCCCAAGACATTGTTATGTTTGATCTTCAGGCTGGAAATACCTGTGATCTGAATGAATTCGGCCTGCATCCGGGCGATCACGCCGCGCCCTTCGTCGCGCAGTTTTCGGGTGTGGTCCAGGTCGGGATCGAAGCCCTCGGCGATGAAGCCCCCGTCGCGGGCCAGCAGCGGCGGTTCGGCAACCAAGGCGCGGTCAAGCAGGGCAACCAGTTCGGCATGACCTTGCAGCGCCTCGGACGCCTCGGCCAGAAGGCGGGGGGTTTCCTGCGTCAGGGCGGCAACCCCGGTGGCCTGTGTCAGGCCATTGCGGATTGCCGTCAGGTCACGCGGACCACCACGTTCCAGGGCCAGACGGGACAGGGCCCGGTCGATATCGGGAACCTGGCGCAAGGCGTCGCGCAGGTCGGCGCGCAGGGCACCAGTATCGGTCAGAAACCGCACGGC
>CAMBWO010000090.1 GCA_945871285.1 Pseudorhodobacter antarcticus
AAGCTGGACAATGATCTGGCCCAGGCCGTCGTCGCCCGCGGCACCATGATCTTTCTGCGCGGCCAATGCCCGCAAGAGATTGAAACCTCGGCCAATATCAACTCCCACGACCCCGTCGAACAGACCCACAAGGTCATGCAGAACATCCGGCAGTTGATCGAGGAATGCGGCGGCCAGATGGAACATCTGTGCAAGGTCGTCGTCTACTTGACCGACGTGCGCCACCGCGAGGCGGTCTATCGCACGATGGGCGAGTATATCAAAGGCGTCCACCCCGTCTCGACCGGGGTTGTGGTGACGGCGCTTGCCCGCCCCGAATGGCTGGTGGAAATCGACGCCACCGCCGTGATCCCGGACTGACAGATGACCTTCTCCCTGCTCGCCCGCTGTGCTGAAACCGGACGGTTCGGCATGGTCATCTCCTCCTCCTCCCCCGCCGTGGCGGCGCGCTGCGCCCATGCGCGGGCCGGGGTGGGGTGGCCGCCACCCAAAACATCACCGATCCGACGCTGGGGCCGCGCCTGCTGGACCTGCTGGCGCAGGGCCTGAATGCCGAGGCGGCCATGGCGCAGGTCGTGGCCACCGCCCCCCATATCGACTATCGCCAACTGATGGTCGTCGATGCGCAAGGCCGCACCGCCCTCCACTCCGGCACACGCATCCTGGGCGTCTGGGGCACGGCCACCGGGGCGGGTGTGGTGGCAGGCGGCAACATGCTGGCCAGCCCTGACGTTCCCGCCGCCATGATCGCGGGCTTTGGCACCCAAGGCAACCTTGGCGACAGGCTGATCGCGGCGCTGATCGCCGGCCGCGATGCGGGCGGCGAGGCGGGGCCGGTCCATTCAGCCGGGCTTCTGATGGTCGGCGCGCCCACTTGGCCCATCGCCGAACTGCGCTGCGACTGGACCGATGACGCCGACCCCATCGCCGCCGTCGCCCGCGCGTGGAAGGTCTACGCCCCCCAGATGCCCGCCTATATCCAGCGCGCCCATGACCCGCGCGAGGCCCCCAAATACGGCGTGCCGGGTGACGCCTGAAGCGAACCCTGTTCAATCTGATTCAGATTGAACAGGGTCCAAGACAGGCATGCCTTTGGTGATAGGCTCCAACCAAAATTCTTCGAAGAATTTTGCAATTTTCTTGCAAGAAAATTGGTCCTCGCTGACATCGGGCGCTAGGGTCCCCCCATGACCCTGCGCTTTACCCTCCGCCAGCTGGAATACCTTGTCGCCGTCGCCGATTGCGGCTCGGTCGCGCTTGCGGCGGAACGGGTCAACGTCTCCTCCCCCTCCATTTCCGCCGCCATCGGCCAGCTTGAGGCGACCTTTGGCCTGCACCTGTTCGTCCGCCGCCACGCCCAGGGCCTGTCCCTGACCGAAGGCGGCCGCCAGTTCGTCGCCACCGCGCGCGGGGTTCTGGCCGCCGCAGGCCGCCTGACCGACAGCGCCGCCGCCATCACGGGCCGGGTGGCAGGCCCCCTGACCGTCGGTTGCCTGCTGACCTTTGCCCAGGTCCTGCTGCCCAAGTTGCGCCGCAGCTTTTGCGACGCCCACCCCGAGGCCGAGTTTCGCCAGCACGAAGGCCATCAGGCCGAGCTGTTTGACGGTCTGCGCGCCGCCCGTCTGGATGTCGCCCTGACCTATGACCTGGAAATCCCCCCCGATCTGGAGTTTCTGCCGCTGGTCCCCCTACCGCCCCACGCCCTGCTGCCCCCCGATCACCCTTTGGCGGGCCACACCTTTGTCACGCCCGCCGACCTTGCCCCCCATCCGATGATCCTGCTGGACCTGCCGTTCAGCGCCGATTATTTCCTGTCCCTCTTCTCCGCTGCGGGCCTGCGTCCGCAGATTGCCGAACGGACCCGCGACATGGGGGTGATGCGGGCGATGGTGGCCAACGGATTCGGCTATTCCATCGCCAATATCCGCCTTGGGTCAGACCGCGCCCCAGATGGCAAACGGTTGATCCTTGTGCCGCTCAAGGGCGCGCGGTCCATCCAACTGGGCCTTTTGTTGCCCAAATCCGCCGACCGCCGCCGCACCGTGGCGGCCTTTGTCAGCCATTGCCAAACCACCCTGACCGAGGCGGCCCTGCCCGGACAATTCGGAACCCTGCCATGACCCATGCCGTCCTGATCAGCCACGGCCAACCCTCCGACCCCGACCGCGCCGAGGAGGCTCTGGCCACCCTTGCCACCCGCGTCGCCGCCTTGATGCCCGGCTGGCAGATCGGCTCTGCCACCCTCGCCAAACCCGGCGCCTTGCAGGCCGCCGTGGCAGCCTCCGCCACGGGCCGGGCCTTCCCCCTGTTCATGGCGGGCGGCTGGTTCACCCGCAGCCACCTGCCCGCCAAACTGACCGCCGCAGGCGCGCCGGGCTGGCAAGTGCTGGAACCCTTGGGCTGCGACCCCGCCGTCCATGACCTGATCCTGCAAACCCTGCGCGACGCCGCCCCAGACCGGGTGCTGCTGGCCGCGCATGGCTCGTTCAAAAGCCCGGTCCCGTCGGACATCGCCTATCACATCGCAGGGCGCATCACGGCCGAAACCGGCATCCCCGCCCAAGCCGCCTTCATCGATCAGGACCCCCAATTGGCCCATGCCACCGGTTTTGGCCTACGGTCGGTCTGCCTACCGTTCTTTGCCGCCGAAGGGGGGCATGTCACCGACGACATTCCCACCGCCCTGGCCGCAGCCGGATTTCAGGGCCGCGTTCTGCCCGCCATCGGCCTGCGCCCCGCCATCCCCGGCCTCATCGCCCGCGCGATAGCCGCAGGGGCCGCCGTCTGCGCCACCGAATGCCGCTGGCGCCGCCGTTAACGCAACATGAACCACAGCGTGCCTGTCTTGGATTTCCTTCAATCTGAATCAGATTGAAGGAAATCCGCCCCTAGACGGTGTGCAGATACAGGTCGAAATCCACATCCGGCACCGTCCGCATCACCCGGCGATACTGCGCCTCCATGATCGCGGTAAAGGTGCGGTGCATGTCGGCCCCAAGGGCGCCCTTCAGGAACTCCGACCCCTTGGCCGCCTCGATCGCCATGCGCCAATCCACCGGAATCGGCGGGGCGTCCTGCCCCCCCTCATAACCGTTGCCCGTCGTCTCGGGCCCCGGATCCATCTGATGCGCCCAGCCGTGGCGTATGCCCGCCAGAACCGTCGCCGCCACCAGGTAGGGGTTCGCATCCACCCCCGCCGGCCGATGCTCGATCCGCCGCGCCCGCATATCCCCCGCCGGAATCCGCAGCGCGACCGAGCGGTTGTTCACCCCCCAGGTCGGGCTGACTGGAGCATAGGAGTTTGACGCAAACCGCCGCCATGAATTGGCATGGGGCGCGAACACCAGCATCGACTCCCCCATCGTCGCCCGCAACCCGCCCATCGCGTGCAGGATGGCCTGATTGTACTGGCCCTCGTGATCCTCGACAAAGATGTTGCGCCCACCCCGGTCCAGCATGGACACATGGAAATGCATCCCCGACCCGGCATAATCCTCATTCGGCTTGGCCATGAAACAGGCGGTGCGGCCATGCAGCCGCGCATGCATCCGCACGATCCGCTTCAACCGCATCAGATCATCCGCCGCCTGCATCACGTTTTCCCGGTAATGCAGCGTCAGCTCATACTGCCCCGGCGCAAATTCGGAGATCAGCGTTTCCGCCTTGATCCCCGCCGCCTTGGCCCCGGCATAGATGTCGTTGAAGAGCGGCAGCATCCCGTGCAACTGGTCCACCGAATAGACATCCGTCTTGGTGTTGCGCCGCCCGTCCAGCACATCCCGCGCCGGAACCATCTTGCCATCCGGGCCGCGCTCATTCTCCAGCAGGAAAAACTCCAGCTCGAACGCCCCCGCCGGGTACAACCCCTCGGCGGCGAGGGCATCCACCTGCGCCTGCAAGGCGTGGCGCGGGTCCGAGGTCATCGGCGTGCCGTCCAGATTATAGACGCTCATCAGCAACTCACCCCGCGCCGGGGTCACGCCATGCAGCGCCACCAGAGTGCCAGGAATGGGCCAGGCCCGCCGGTCGCCGTCGCCCTGATCCCAGATCAGCCCGGTCTCATGGACATCCTCGCCGCAGATATCCAACCCCAGAATCGAAATCGGCAAATGCCGCCCGTTCTTGTAAACCGACAGCAGCTCATGCCGCCGGATGATCTTGCCCCGGCCAATGCCATTGGCATCGTGCAGCACGATGTCAAAGGCCTCGATCTCGGGATGCGCCTCAAGAAAGGCGTCGGCTTCGGCAACGGTGGAACCGGAGGGGCTGGTCTGGGTCATGGGTCAACTCAAGCAAAAAGATGGGTCAGAACTTCATCAAAGGCGGCAATCAGCCGGTCAATCTGGCGTTTTCGGGTCGCAGGCGAAATCAGCATCATGTTGTGGAAGGGTGCGATCAGACAGCCCCGGTTCAACAGCGCGACATGCACCGCCGCCTCAACCTCGTGCTGATGGGCCAGGGCCGCCTCGGCCCCGTTGCGCAACGGTCCCGGCGCACAGATAAACTCAACCCGCGCGCCCACCCGCACCACATGCCAAGGCGCGCCATGCGCCTTGATCGCGGCATCCAGACCCCGCGCCAGCCGTTTGGCGCGCTTTTCCATGCGGGCATAGGCTTCGTCGGTCATCACCTCGGACAAGGTGGCGCGCAGGCAGGCAAATTGCATCGGGTTGGCCGACAAGGTCGTGCCCATCCCCGAATGCCCGGCCGGCCGGGCGGCATCCGCCTGGGCATAGCGCACCGCAACCGCGTCACTCAGCCCCCACACCGCCGTCGGCATCCCGCCCGCCACGCACTTGCCCACCACAAAGATGTCCGGCTGCAACCCATGCACAGCCGTATAGCCGCCCATGCCGCTGGATATGGTGTGCGTCTCGTCCATGATCAGCAGCGCGCCATACTGGCTGGCCAGCGTCCGCAGCCCCGCATGAAACAGCGGGTCCGGCAGCACCATGCAGGAATTGGTCATCACCGGCTCGGTCAGAATGGCCGCCACATCACCCTGGGCCAAAGCCGCCTCGACCCCGGCCAGATCGTTGAACTCGCAGCACACCGCAACCGCGCTCAGGTCCGCCACCTGCCCCATCAGGCCCGGCCGGTTGACCGTGCGCCCCTGATCCAGCGTCACGAAAATGTCGTCCACCGTGCCATGATAACACCCGTTGAACACCAGAACCTTGGGCCGCCCCGTCACCGCCCGCGCCACCCGCAGGGCAAAGCGGTTGGCATCCGTCGCCGTCGTCGCAATCTGCCAACGGAACGCCCCAAACCGTTCGGTCAGCAACCGCCCGGCCTCCAACGCATCCTCGCTCGGCAACATATAGGTCAGCCCGCGCCGCGCCTGATGCCTGATCGCCCGCGCCACCGGTTCAGGCGAATGGCCAAACATCGACCCCGTGTCGCCCAGACAGAAATCGTCAATCCCATAGCCATCGATATCCATGATCCGCGCACCCCGTGCCCGCTGAACCACCGGCAGATGCGGCATCGGCCAGTCCTTCATCCAGTGCAGCGGCACCCCGTCCAGATAGACCCCCGCCCCCCGGTCCAGCGCCGCCTTCGACCTTGGCCGCGTCGCCACGAACCGCCGCGCCTCACGCGCCGCAAGGGCGCTCAGCCGCTCTTTGTCAATTCCTGCAATCATCGTGGTCATGGCGTTCCCCGGCAGCATGTCGCCGCCCTTATGCCCGCTAATTTGATCAAATGGAAGGCCGTCACCCACAACGGAAACGGCGGCCCCTTGATGGCGCCAGAGGAGCACCAGGGCCGCCTTGACCGAGCATCAATCCCTGGACCGGCTTGCACCGATCCGGGCGTTCAGGGGGGCCAATCTGGTCTTACCACGCCTGCGCCGCCCGCCTTCTTCAGGACCGCAACAAGGCAAAACTGGCGCAATCGCGGCGCGCTGTCAAAGACTATGGTAAACTCGCGGCCGTGCGGAAACAGCCACCCCCAACCGGCCCGATTGTTGCCGCCCGCCCGACAACCCGCACAACCACAGGCGAATCACGGCCAAAAAAAGGGCCGGCCCTGCGGCCAGCCCTCTTGGTGCGCGGTCCCGGTCAGCCCCCCGACCGGCCCCGCGTTCAGCGTGCCGCAACCGCCACCGGTATGGGCGGGGTTGCGGCCGGTTTCATCGCCTGCGGGCGACGGCGCGACTGACGCTGCCACGGCAGCGCAGGCAGCGCCTCGCCCGAGGTGGCAATGGCTGTCTTCAGCCAGCGACGGTCTTTCTTCATGCTGGGCCCCCTTGCATTCTGCATAAGGACAATTTGCCGAAACTTTGCGGCAGTTCTGCGGGCCCCCGGCGAATTCATTGCGGCTTTTTCCCCCGGATTGTTCGCAATACTGCCACAAACTACAGTCGGATCACCGAAATCAGCCGCCCATAATCCGCCTCACCCGCATGGGTGGTGCGGCGATAGGAATAAAACCGCGCCGGGTCGGCATAGGTGCAATGCCGCGTCCATTCGGCATGGCCCACCCCGGCCATGCGCAACCGGTGCAGGCCAAAGGCCGGCAGGTCAAACAGCATCCGGTCGCCCCGCCCATTCGCAAAAAACCGGCTGTTGTCCGGGTCATCAGCGGTGAAACTCTCAAAAAACTCCGGCCCCACCTCATAGGCGGCTTGGGAAATCGTCGGCCCGATCACCGCGCTGATCCCCTCGCGCCGCGCCCCCAGGGCCACCATCGCCTCGACCGTCGCCTCCAGCACGCCACCCTGCGCCCCGCGCCATCCGGCATGGGCCGCGCCAATCACCCCGGCTTGCGGGTCGGCAAACAGCACCGGCTGGCAATCGGCGGTCAAGATCCCCAACCCGATCCCCGGCACATTCGTCACCATCGCGTCCGCCGCAATCCGCGCCTGCGGCACCTCGGTCAGCACGGCGACCGTGGCCGAATGGATCTGGTTCAAACTGACCAGCGCCCCCGCCTCCAACCCCAGCGCCCCCGCCACCCGCGCCCGGTTGATCCGGACAATGTCAGACTGGTCCGACGACCCCGGCCCACAGTTCAGCCCGGCAAATATCCCCGACGACGCCCCCCCCTTGCGGGTAAAGAACCCATGTTGCGGCGCAATCGCTTCCGACGTCAGGATTTCCAGCATCAAACGGTTCCAGGTGGTTGCGGGCAGGTCACGGGATACAGCACCAGCACTTTGAACAAGCTTCCCATTTCCGCAGCGTCGGTCAAGCGTCGCGTGGCCGCAAGATGCGATTGCAGGCGCTCTCCCGTCAACCGCTCGGCCAACCGCGCCGACCGCTGGGCAATCCCCAACCGCCCCAGAAACTGTCCTTGGGTCAGATAGGCATGGGCCAAAGTGGACGCCGCCGCCAGGGCCGCAAAATCAACATGCGCCGTCAGGTCCACCTGCCCCGGTTCGACAAAGGGGTCGGCAAAAGCGTTGGATTTCAACGCCTGAAACGTATCCCCCTGGGACCCCCACTCGCCATAATCCACAATCACCGCCACCCCGCCATGGTCCGCAATCCTGCGCGACACCTCGGCCACAATCCCCGCGGCACCGGGGCAAACCTCAAAAATCGCGCCCGGTTCCATCTGCGGCAACCCCGGCACAACCGCCACCGACCCCAACCCGAACCCCAAGGTGCCGCCGGTCAGCCCCACCATCCGCTCCCGCCACCCCGCACCGTCCCGCTGAAACTGGCGAATCGGCAGGGCGTCGAAAAACTCGTTCGCCAGCAGGAACAACGGCCCCTCCGGCAGGTCCTGCACCGTGTCAAACCATTCCGGCGCGAACCCCGCCAAGGCATGCCCCTGCCGCGCCCGCAACCTGGGCGACGCCTCGACCAGACAAACCCGCAGCGCGCCATGAAATCCCGGCACCCCCCGCGTGGCGCGCAGCACATCCGCCATCAACGTCCCCCGCCCCGGCCCCAACTCGGCCAGCACAATCCCCGCAGGCGCCCCCTGATCCAGCCAGCTCTGCGCCAGGGCGAGGCCCAGCAACTCGCCAAACATCTGGCTGATCTCGGGCGCCGTGATGAAATCGCCGCCCACCCCAAACGGGTCGCGCGTGGTGTAATAGCCCAAGGTGGGATGCAGCAGACACTCGGCCATATAGTCGGCCAGCGTGATCGGCCCCCCCGCCGCAATCCGCCCTGCAATCACCTCGGCCAGCGTCACTTGCGCCCTCTCACGAAAAACCAAACCCCCACCGCCAGCATCGGCAGTGACAACGCCTGCCCCTGCGTCAACCCCCAGCCCCCCACCTGCCACGCCAACCCCAACGGATTGCCCGCCGTCACGAACTGCGCATCCGGCTGCCGGAAAAACTCCACGAAAAACCGCGCCGCCCCATAGCCCGCGATGAACACTCCCATCACCCGCCCCGGCCGCTGCAACCACCCGCCCCGCCACACGGCCCACAGAACCAGCGCCCCCAGCACCACCCCCTCCAGCCCCGCCTCATACAGCTGGCTCGGATGCCGCCCGCAGATCACCCCGTCACACAGCGCCGCCTCGCCCGGAAAGCCCACGCCCCACGGCACATCCGTCGCCCGCCCCCACAACTCGCCATTGATGAAATTCGCGACCCGCCCCAGAAACAGGCCAAGCGGCGCGACCATCGCCATCATGTCCCCGGTGGACAGCATCGAAAGGCCATAGCGCCGGCAAAACAGGATCCCCGCGACAACCACCCCCAGAAACCCACCATGAAAGGCCATCCCGCCCTCCCAGACCCGCAAGATCTGCAACGGGTCGCCCAGGTAAACGCCGGGTTGGTAAAACAGCACATAGCCGATCCGCCCGCCCAGAATGACCCCCACGATCACCCAGGTCAGCAGGCTCTCCAACTGCGCCTCGCTCATCACAGGCTTGCCCGCCCACAACCGCGGTGTGCGCAGCGCCGCCCGGATCAGCCACCATCCGCCCACCAGCCCCGCGATATAGGCCAGCGCATACCAGCGCAGCGCCAGATGAAACCCGCCAATGTCCACGGCAAAGATTTCAGGGCTCAGCGGCGGAAAGGGGATATAAGACATCGCAACCTCATGCTTTGCGCCCCGCTTACGGCCCGCCACCCGGCCCGTCAACCAAACCCCGCGTCATCCCGCTCACTTGTCTATCAGCCTGCCCCGCGCCATATAGAACGAAACGAAAGGACCACCCCATGCAGCCCGGCAACAAATTCTTCGATGACATGTCGAAACTGATGACCAACGCCATGGGCGTCGCCCAAGGCGCCAAGACCGAGGCCGAAACCGCCATGAAAGGCATGATCGACCGCTGGCTCGCCGACCGCGATTTCGTCACCCGCGAGGAGTTCGACGCCGTCCGCGCCATGGCCCAAAAGGCCCGCGAAGAGAACACGGCCCTCGCCGCCCGCATTGCGGCGCTTGAGGCCAAGCTGAACGACTGACTCCTGCCCTGTTGGTCCAAATCTCCCACGGGGGAATGGGATTGCCCCGGCAATCCCACCCCGGGCGTGACCCCACCTTCCGCCCCATCCTCCGCGCACGGCAGACCCGACGCAGCCCCTCAAGCGCACTGGGACCTTTTCGGATGACCGTTATGCGGACGGAGCGGTCGTTTACAGTTCGTTGGGCAGTTCTGCCTCAGACTGCTCATCAGCACCAAAAAAAGTGATCAGTTCCTTCCCCTTCGGGGTTTCCATGAAGGTACCGATAAACTGGAAGTCAGTGTAGAACTTCGATGCTGGGAATCCCCGCAACGAGTTGCCAGCCTGAACCGTATCGTCGTTAGCAGTCTGAACTGTCTTGTCGCAAGAAATCGATGAGTCCCTCACCAACTCAGGGGGCGAGACGCGGAATAGGATACATCCCGCTTGCCCCTCGTGCAGGACATAAATGCCTGATGAATGGCGATAAAGATTACTACCCCTCCACCATCCGGTATCCTCGAACAGGCCAGTCTCCAGTGAACCAGTCGGTGCCTCGACCAACAGCTTGCGCTGCCAATCACTTTGCAGGCTGAACATCGGTCTGATTATCAGGACAACAGAAGCACCACCTTCGACATCAATCTGCGCGCGATGGAATTCAGGTCTGCAGCCGGCGAGGGCAGCCCCAATCAGAAGAAGAATGACCTTTCGCATCCGGCTACTTTCGAAGTTGTTGGCATCTGGCTATCTGCGTGTTCCACCGTCCACAATCGGCTCAAACCCGCCACTCAAATGCTTGCTCGGCCAGCCGAGCGCTGGGTTCGGTGCGCGCACAAACTCCCCCCGCTCACCGTTTCAAATACGCCTTGAACGCCTCGCCATGATCCTTGTGCCAGCGTGACAGCGGCGGGCGGTTTTCCACGATGTCGCCTGCCGCCCACAGGATGCGCTTTTCGTCCAAGGCGCGGGGCACGTCATTGTCCGGGCACAGGATATAGAAATCCCCCCGCTCCAGCGATGCCAGCATGAAGTCTACCGTCTGATCTGCCGTCCAGGCCGCCGCAGGCTTTTCGGTCACCCCCACGGTCAACCCGGTGAACACAAAGCCCGGTATCAGCAGATGCGCCGAAATCCGGCACCCCTCGCGGCCGCGCAGGTCATGCTGCAACGCCTCGGTGAACACCTTCACCCCGGCCTTGCTGACGTTATAGGCCGGGTTGCCAGGGGGCGTGGTGATGCCCTGCTTGGACCCGGTGCAAAGGATCAACCCCGCGCGCCCGCGCTCCAGCATCCCCGGCAGAAACGCCTGCGCCCCGTTGATCACGCCCCACATGTTGACCGCCATGATCCGCTGCCACACATCGGCAGGCCCGGTAATCGCGCTGTCCGGCCCGATCCCGGCGTTCAGCATCACCACATCCGCCCCGCCCCAGCGCGCAGTCACGCCCGCCGCCAACCCCGCCAGCGCGTCCGCATCCGCCACATCCACCTCGGCCGCCCAGACATCCGCCGCCCCTGCCGCCGCTATCCGCGCCCGCGCCGCCTCCAGCCGGTCGGCCCCCAGATCGGCAATCGCCACCCGCATCCCCATCCCGGCAAACTTCAGCGCCGCCGCCAGACCAATCCCGCTGGCCCCCCCGGTGATCACCGCCACATTGCCCGCCGCAATCGCCGCATATGCCATCATCATCCCTCCAGGTTCCGCCGCACTTTGCCGCCTTTGCCCCGGTGTCACAAGACCGCTTCAGCCTTGGCTGTCAGGCGCTGTGATCAGATGAATTGAATGTCACCCGCGACAACCGGCGCAAAGATCTGCGCCAGCATGACCGGATCAAAGGCCCCGCCGCTGCCATCGGCATCATAAAACAGGCCAAAGTTCGCACTGGCATAAAGGAACCGGACATCGGCCGTTGACGCAGTCGGCAACAGGCTGGCCTGAAACTGCGACGCCAGAATGCCCCCTGTCGCAAGCCCGCCAAAGGCCGCCCTCGCGAACTGCAACACATCAGTGTCGCCCGGCGTGGCACTTGACTCAAAGTCGGTGATGGTGTCCACCCCCTCACCCGGCGCGTTAAAGATGAAACGGTCATTGCCCGCCCCCCCGGTCAGCACATCGCCCCCAGCGCCCCCGACCAGCACATCCGCGCCGCCCTCGCCTTGCAGCAGGTCATTGCCAGCCAGACCCGAAATCGTGTCCGCCCCGGCCCCACCCCTGATGACATTGGTCAGATTGTCGCCGGTCAACCGGTCGGCAAAGACTGACCCGATCAACCCCTCGATGTTCAGCAGCCGGTCCGACCCCGCATTGACCGTGTCTTGCGCTGTCGTGACCGACAGCGACACCGTGACCGCACCCGAGGCCCCGGCATAGCTGGCATAATCCGCCGTCCCGCCGCCACCGTTCAGCACATCATTCCCCATGCCCCCCTCCAGCGTGTCGCCCCCCGCGCCGCCATTCAGCGTGTCATTGCCGGCCAGACCATAAAGCGCGTCGTTGCCCGCACTCCCGTCCATCGCATCCGCCATTGCCGAACCGGCCAGCACATCGTCACCCACCGTGCCACCCGGAGCGGCCAGAATCGGCCCGGTCAGCACATTGGTCCCGGTCTCCAGGTTCCACTGCGTCTGCAACTGGCCGGTATTGGCCCCCACCGGCACATTGCCCCAGGTGTCCAGCGACATCTCGCCGAACGCCAGCGTCAGACGAAATCCGCCCTCCGGGTTCACCTGCACATCAATCACGTTCACAGCACCCAGCGACAGGTCCAGCACCGTCCGCTCCAACCCGCCCGTGCCTGTTGTGCCCTCGATCGCCACACCCCGCGTGGCCGCGCCACTGGCCAACAGCGCCAGCACCCCGGTCAGCCCGGCAAAGCTGGTCACGTTCAACGTCACCGTGCTGAACTGCGGTTCGGACACCGTGTCGCCGCCCGGCAAGGCCGACACCGCCACACCCGCCCCGAATTCCACCGCGTTCACCACAAACCAGCCACCGCGCTGCGCCGTCTGCACACCGCAGTTCAACCCGTCAAACGCCATGTAATACCGGCTGGGCGCCACCTTCAGCACCGCCGTGGCCACCGCCGTCGGCGTCACCGTCGTCTCTCTTTCCTGGGCAAGGTCAACTCCAAACCGGTCAAATCCCACCACGGCATTGGCCGCGTTGAACCGATTGGTCGTCAACTCGAACGCCTCATAGGTCAGCACCGCGCCCAGGTTGCCCTCCAGATTGGCGTTCACCTGCGCCAGATAGGCCCCGCGCATCTCCATCACCGACACAACCCGGCCCAACCTGTCCACCGTCTCCAGCACCGCCGTCATTTCCGCGCCCTGCGTCAACCGCGCCATCAACTGCGTGATCGCACTTGGCGACAGGAAACTCAGGTTCAACACCCCCTGCCTGGGCACCATAAGGTCCCGCCCGCTCAGTTCGGACGAATACTCCACCTCGTTCCAGTTCAGATGGCTGGCCAGCGTCGCATCCCCGCCCACCCCGTCCATCTTGAGGAAATAGCTCATGCCCGTCGCCACCGTGCCCGCCACCGCCGACGGCGCGGGCACCGTATTCAACGGCACCGTCGTCGCCGTGTCCGTCACGAGATCCCACCCCGAAACCCCGGTCACCGCCCCCGTCGCGCCGTTCAGCGTGCGGGTGATTATCTTGTCAAACTCCAGTTCGGCACTGAATCCCAGATTGCTGTCATCGCTCAACCGCGCCAGGTTCACATCGCTCAGGTCCACCTGATAAACCGCCTTCATCACCCCCCCGACCAAGGCCACCCCCTCGATCCGCGCCCCGGCAAAGGTGTCGGCACCAACCAGCGCCTTCAGCAAGGCGCCATAGCCCATCTGCTGCACCGTGCTCAGCGTCACGGCGTGGCCCTGCGACCCCGCCTCGATGTTCAGCCCGTCCAGTTCGAACCACCCCGCATGGCCCGCCGCCCGCGACCCGCCATTCACACCGTCCATCACCAGATAATACTTGGTCGGCGCCACCGTGCTGTCCGCCGCAGCAAAACCATTGTTGACCGAGGGCACGTTGGTCACCGCCCGCTCCGTGACCAGATTCCACCCCGACACCGTATTGACCGCACCACCACCCAGGCTTTGCCGCGTCATCAGATCAAAGGCGTCAAACGACAGGCTCACCCGCATCCCGTCGCCCATATCCAGGAACGAGGTGATCCGCGCCTGGGCCAGGTCCAGGTTGTAAACCACCCCCGCCCCGCTGGTGCCCTGCACCGTCACCCCCGCCAGCACGGACCCCGCACTCGCCACACCGAACAGCGCCGTAAATGCCGTTTCCGACCGGAAATACAAATCAATCTGCGAAAATCGCGCCTCGCCCGGCGACAGGCCGGCATTCATCGCGGCGGGGTCATAGTCGCGGTCCATCTGCAACAGGGGCGCCTCGACCCGGAACCAGCCCACCCGGCCCGCATCGGTGACATCGCCCTTGATCCCGCTCATCGTGGCGAAAAACTGGGTCGGCGCCAGCGTGGTGCCCCCGCTTGGCCCCGGTGTCGCCACCGGAATGGGCGGCCCCCCCAGCACATTGTCCCATACATCATACAGCGTGCTGGACGTAACACCCCCCGGCGCTATCGTGGTCATCCCGATCTTTTCAAACCCCAGGCTGACCCCGAACCCGCCATCGGCCCGATCCTGCAACGCCGTCACGGTGACATTGCCCAGATCAACCCGCGTGGTGGCCACCCCGTTGCGCAGCCCCTCGATCCGGATGCTGGAAATCCCACCCCCCGACGCCGCCCGCGCCAGAAACGCCGTCAGCCCCGTATCGCCCCGGAACGTCGCATCCAATGCCGAAAACCCGGCAATGCCCAAAGCCGACCCACCCCCGACCAGGGGGTCAAGCGACCGCAACGCCCCCACATCGAAATCGTCCAGCACAAACCACCCGGCATACCCGGCCGCACCCGCCCCGCCATTCAGACCCGTGACGGCCATGTAATAGGTCGTTGCCGCCACCGCAGGCTGCGCCCCACCCCCGGCCAGCGGGGTGGCCGGGGTGGCATCCTCGATATGGGTGAACGTGTCGGCAAACAGCTTGTTCGCCGCATCCGGCGTCCAGGTCGACAGGCTGATGCGCGGCGCATCAATCGACAGCGCCACCCCCCCGCTGGCTGTGGCAAAGCCGGTCAGCGCAGCACTGGACAACTGCATCTCGAACGTCTTGGGCGATCCGACCCGCGTCTCGTCCACCCCGATCAGCCGCACACTGGTCGGCCCAGCGGCCCCGGCCATCAGCGCCAGAAATTGCGGGCTGCCGGTCTGGAACGTTTCGCGCAGGGTAATCTGCAAGGCCGGGAAATCCACGGCCCCGATGCCGCCCCCAATGCCGGAACTCTCGTTGACCCCGCCAAAGCCGAAATCAGCCACGCTGAACCAGCCCGAATAGGTCGGGCTGGTCGATCCCCCCCCGATATTCGCCCCGGATTGATCGGAAATCGCCAGAAAATAGCGCAAATCATCTACTCCGCTGAATAAGTGGATCAATAGGAACCGTGCGAAAACCCGTGCAGCCTGCGCCCCACGCTTAGGCGCGGGCCTCCTTGTCTGTCAACGTTTCACCGCCTCAGCGGCCACCCTCGATCTTGCGGAACCGCTGCTGCACCGCCCCCGCGCCATAGGGGTAATCGCTGACCTGCGGCGCGCTGACCGCATTCAGCGCGGCCACCTCGTCGGGGGTCAACACCAGCGCCGCCGCACCCAGATTGTCGGCCAGTTGCGCCCGCGTCCGCGCCCCCAGAATGACCGATGTCACCGCAGGCTG
>CAMBWO010000091.1 GCA_945871285.1 Pseudorhodobacter antarcticus
CTCGTGCCGCAGATCGATCAGGTCGACCAGACGCGGACGTAGCAGATCATCTTGTTCCAGAGGGCGCGGACGATGCTTCATGGCAGAACCGAAATTGCAGGGTTTCAGCCAAAATTATACAAAACCCTGCAGAAAATGGCGAACAAAACCACCTCTTATACGCACGAAATCAATGGCTTCGGAGTTGTTAAGGGCGAACCAATGAGTCTCGGGGGATGTGAAATCCCCCGGCGCGCGCCCCAAACGCCAGCGTCAATAGATATAGCGGATCTGCTCCGTCCAGAACCGCTCCATCCGCTTCAGGCTCGAATTGATCGTCTCCATCACCTCGGGGTCGATGACCCCGCGCTTGCCCAAAACTTCGGCGTGCCGGGCGAACAGATCCGATATCAACCCCCGCACCCGGCGCCCCTTCTCGGTCAACCGCACCCGCACCGACCGACGGTCAATCTCGGACCGCTGGTGGTGCATATAGCCCAGTTCCACCAGCTTCTTCAGGTTATAGGAAACATTCGATCCCTGATAATACCCGCGCGATTTCAACTCGCCCGCCGTCACCTCATTCTCACCCACGTTGAACAGCAGCAACGCCTGAACCGAGTTGATTTCCAGAATGCCAAGGCGTTCAAACTCATCCTTGATCACATCCAGCAGCAGCCGGTGCAGCCGCTCCAGTATGGACAGGTTGTCAAGATAACCGGCAAGCAAGGCTTTTTGCGAACCGTCAAGAAGGGGGGCGTGCAGCGTCATATGCGATCTCCGCTTTCCGAAGTGGGAAGGTAAGATCAAAATCGGCACAAAACGCAAACATAACGTAAACTCGCTACAGTTTCGTCACTTTTTTTACGCGCGGGCCAGTCTGGTGCGGGCAAAATCGGAAATCTGGCCGATCATCGCTGCGAATCGGTCAGGCGGCACGGCCGTTCCCATCACCCATAGCACCAGATCCTGATCGTTCTCTTCCAGCAGCCCGTCATACAAGACCAGCGCCTCTTCCCCCAAACCCGCCAGATGCACGTCGGCCCAAGGCCCCAGCACCAGATCCATTTCCTTGGTGCCCCGCCGCCACGACCGCATCCGCAGTCTTTTCAACCGCGCTTCCTGCGTTTCCATCATCACCTCGCTTGAACCCCTAGGCCACACAGCCTAAGACACCGGGGCACCAACATCCATAGCGGAGCCGCCCCATGGCCTTCCTGTCCGACACTCTCGCCCGAGTCAAACCGTCGCCCACCATCGCCGTCAGCACCAAGGCGGCCGAACTCAAGGCGCAGGGCCGCGACGTGATTGGCCTCGGCGCAGGCGAGCCCGACTTTGACACCCCGCAAAACATCAAGGACGCCGCCAAGCGCGCCATTGATCAGGGCAAAACCAAATACACCGCCGTCGACGGCATCCCCGAACTCAAGGCCGCGATCTGCGCCAAGTTTCAGCGCGAAAATGGCCTGACCTACGTCCCGGCCCAAATCACCGTCGGCACCGGCGGCAAGCAAATCCTCTACAACGCGCTGATGGCCACCTGTAACCCCGGCGACGAAGTCATCATCCCCGCCCCCTATTGGGTGTCCTACCCCGACATGGTCCTGCTCGCCGGTGGCACCCCGGTCCCGGTTGTCGCCACCATCGACACCGATTTCAAACTGACCCCGGCCCAACTCGAAGCTGCGATCACCTCCAAAACCAAATGGTTCATCTTCAACTCGCCCTCCAACCCCACCGGGGCGGGCTATACGGCGGCCGAACTGCGCGCCCTGTGCGATGTGCTGCTGCGCCACCCGCAGGTCTGGATCATGTCGGACGACATGTATGAACACCTGGTGTTTGACGATTTCGTCTTCACCACCCCCGCCCAGATCGAGCCAGCGCTCTACGACCGCACCCTCACCTGCAACGGCGTCTCCAAATCCTACGCCATGACCGGCTGGCGCATCGGTTACGCCGGTGGCCCTGCGCACCTGATCAAGGCGATGGGCACGATCCAAAGCCAATCCACCTCCAACCCCTCATCGGTCAGCCAATACGCGGCACTCGAGGCGCTGAACGGCCCGCAAGACTTCCTCGCCCCCAACCGCAAACTGTTCCAAGGCCGCCGCGATCTGGTGGTTTCCATGCTCAACCAGGCCCGTGGCATCAAATGCCCCAAGCCCGAGGGCGCCTTCTACGTCTATCCCGACATCTCGGGCTGCATCGGCCTGACCACCCCCGCCGGCACCAAAATCATCGATGACGAGGTGTTCGCCACCGCCCTGCTCGAGGAAACCGGCGTCGCCGTCGTCTTCGGCGCGGCCTTTGGCCTATCGCCCAACTTCCGCGTCAGCTACGCTACCTCGGACAAGGTTCTGACCGAGGCGTGCAGCCGCATCCAGCGGTTCTGTGCCAGCCTCAGCTAAGGGGCTGCCGACCATGCCAGGCGACCGCATCACCGCCAACCTGCCCAGCCGCGACTTTGCCGCGACGGCAGGTTTCTATGCGGCGCTTGGCTTTGCCCCCACCCACCGCAGCGACGGCTGGATGATCCTGACCCGTGGCCCGCTGGAGGTGGAGTTCTTCCCCTCGCCCGACCTTGACCCCTTTGCCTCCAACGCCTCTGCCTGCGTGCGGGTCGATGACCTTGACGGCCTCTTGTCCACCTGGGCCAGCGCGGGCTTGCCCGACAACCCCCGCGACATTCCGCGCCTGACCGGCATCGTCAAACACCCCGGCGTGCCGCGCCTGTTTGCGCTGGTCGACCTTGACGGCTCGCTGCTGCGCGTCCTTGAAAACGGGGGCACCTGATGTCCGACCTGCCCGACTACTACTTTCGCATCCGTGAAAATGGCGCCGTGGTGTTCCGCGTCGACACCGAAAACCGCCAGCGCCGGATCGAGTTGCTGGAACTGGCCACCGTCAACGTCAAGAATGGCAACATCAAACCGCATGGCGATGTGACCCTGACGCCCGAAGACCTGACCGCGATCCGCGCCTGGATCGCCGACCGCACCGCCCTGCTGGCAGCCCGCGACATTGACGACATCCACCGCGCGGTGGACTACCTCAACACCACAACCCAGTGGGTGCAAACCCGCGCCAGCGATGACCAGTTGGACCTTGTCACCGACGCCCTGCTGCTGGCCATGCACGACCTGCGCACCGTCCTCGTCCGCCGCAAGGCCGACCGCCTGGCCAAGGATGCCGAAACGTAGGGTGCGCTTCAGCGCACCACGACCCTTGGCGCCAGATGCCAGAACCGCCACATCAGCATGGCCGACGCCACCGCCAACCCCACGACCAGCCCCAGCCACAGCCCGACCCCGCCATAGCCCAGCGGAAACGCCAGCACATAGCTGACCGGAATGCCCACCACCCAATAGCTGAACCCCGCCGCCCACATCGGCACCCGCGTGTCGCGAATACCGCGCAGCAGTCCCAGCGCAATCACCTGCATCGCATCGCCCAACTGGAACAGCGCCGCCAGCGCCAGCAAAACCGTGCCAAAGGCCACGATCTGCGCCGATTCCGGTTTGGCCATGTCCAAAAACAGCGACAATATCTGCACCGGAAAGCTCAGGAACAGCGCCACCATCGTCAGACCGAACGTCACCGACAGGGCAATCGCCACCAGCGCCCCGTCGCGCAACCCCCTGATATCGCCCGACCCTTCGGCATGACCCGTCCGCACCGTCACCGCATTGGACAGCCCCAGATGCACCATGAAGGCCAGCGCCGCCGCCTGCATCGCGATGCCATGCGAGGCAAGCTCGACCGTGCCAATCCACCCCATCATCACCGAGGCGCCCGAAAACAACCCCGCCTCCATCAACCCCGTCACGCCAATCGGCCAGCCCAGCCGGAACACCTGCCCCATCGCCTGCCAATCGGGCCGCCAGAACCGCTGGAACAGATGGAAACGCCGCAGCTCCGGCAACCACCCGGCATAAATCGCCAGCACGACAAAGGTGCCGATCTGCACAGACAGCGACGCAATCGCCGCCCCGCGCACCCCCAGTTCGGGCATCCCCCAGACGCCGAAAATCAACGCATAGGCGATCACGAAATTGACCCCCACCGCGCCCATCGTCGTCCACAGCACCACCTGCGTGCGCTGCAACGCCGACAGATAGCCCTTCAGCGCCATGACCAGCAGCGCCGGCGTCATCCCCCAGCCCGCGATCCGCAGAAAATCCTGTCCCAGCGCCGCCACCTCGGGCTTTTGCCCCAGCGCCAGCAGCCACGACTCCGACACCCAGAACAGCGGATAGGTCAGCAAACCAAAGGCCACCGACAGCCACATCCCCATCCGGGCATAGCGGCGCACCTGCACCTCATCCCGCCGCCCCAACGCGGCCGCCACCAGCGGCATCACCGCCTGGGCGAACCCCGACCCCAGGATGAACACCACGAAAAACCCGGTGCCGCCAATCACCCCCACCGCCAATTCGGTCACGCCATAGCGACCCAGCAAAATGGTGTCCGACACGTGCAGCGCCATCTGCGCAAGGTGCGAACCGATGATCGGCAGCCCCAGCACCAACAAGGCGCGGGCATGAGAGGTATAGCTTTGGGTCATGATGGCGCCCGTCTACAACTGCCACCGTAGCCTTACAAGGGTTTGCCCAAAATCCGGGCGAAATTGAATCGCCTCAGCCCCGCCGGATCGCCGGATGCTGGGCCGCGTCCAGAATATGCCCCGCCCCCTGCAACACCTGCGCCGCCCGCCCCACGATCAACGGGTCAGGCGCGCCGACGACCTCCAGGTCCTTGTCCGGATAATCCACCGTCGACAGGAAATGCCGCATCGCATTCAACCGCGCCCGCTTCTTGTCATTCGACTTAACGATCACCCACGGCGCATCGGCGGTGTCAGAATAGAAAAACATCGCCTCCTTGGCCTCGGTGTAATCATCCCATTTGTCCAAGGATGCCTTGTCGATCGGCGACAGCTTCCAGCGTTTCAACGGGTCCGTCTCGCGCTCCTTGAACCGTTTCAACTGCTCCTCCCGCGTGACGGAAAACCAGTATTTATAAAGCCTTATGCCAGACCGCACCAGCATCCGCTCCAGATCGGGCACCTCGCGCATGAACTCCAGATACTCCGACGGGCTGCAAAACCCCATCACCCGTTCCACCCCGGCGCGGTTGTACCAGCTGCGGTCAAACAGCACGATTTCGCCCACCGTCGGCAGATGCTGGATATAGCGTTGGAAATACCATTGGCCCTTCTCCGCATCCGACGGTTTGGTCAGTGCCACCGTGCGGGCATAGCGCGGGTTCAAATGCTCCATGAACCGCTTGATCGTGCCGCCCTTGCCCGCCGCATCGCGCCCCTCGAACAGCAGCACAAACTTCTGCCCGGTCTCTTGCGTCCAGATCTGCAACTTCAACAGCTCCGCCTGCAACGCCGCCTTTTGCGCCTCATACGGAAGGCGCCCCAGCAGCCGCGCATAGGGATACTGCCCCGCCTCGAACACCTGCCGGATCGCATCCTTGGTGACGGCGGGAAACTGTTTCGGCCCGCTCGTCCCGTCCCGATCATCCGCCACCGTCACAGGCGGCACGTCGGGGGTTTCAGGCGGGGTCACGGCGGCTTCGGGTGTGGGCGCGGTCAGGTTCATGCTCTGCCTTTCTGTCACAGTCGCGTTACAATACCGCGCCGCCAGCCCGAGACTTTGATCTTTGTCAAATCACGCAGGGTCTGTCCTGCCGCCGCAAATCGTCCTAAAGTCGCCCCGCGCACTCAGGACAGGACAGATCATGCTTACCCTTTACGGCGTCTACCGCTCGCGGGCCACGCGGCCCCTCTGGCTCTTGGCCGAAACCGGCACGCCCTTCACCCTGGTGCCGGTGTTGCAGGCCTACCGGCTGACCGGCGCCAATGCCGGCTGGACCGGCTGGACCACCGCCTCGCCCGAATATCTGGCCCTGAACCCCCAGGGCCAGATCCCGGCCCTGCAAGACGGCGATACCGTGCTGACCGAAAGCCTGGCCATCACCCTCTACCTCGCCCGCCGCTTTGGCGGCGCCCTTGGTACGCAGTCTGACATCGAAACCGCCTTGATGGAGCAATGGGCCCTGTTCGCCATCACCGCGATCGAGGGTCCCGCGCTTGAAATGTTCTATCCCATCGCCGAGGGGCGCGACAAAACCCCCGACGGCGCCGCCCTCGTCGCGATCAATGCCGAGAAACTGCGCCGCCCCCTCGCCCGCCTGCAAAGCCACCTCGCCGCCCATCCCTACCTCGTCGGCGACCGCTTCACCGCCGCCGACATCAACACCGCCGAATGTGTGCGCTATGCCCAGGGCCACCCCACGCTGCTGGCCGAATTCCCTTCCGTCCAGGATTGGCTTTTGCGCTGTCAAGCCCGCCCCGCGTTTCAGGCCATGTGGGCCACCCGCCTGGCCGAGACGGCCTGAAACACCTGACGTGGCAGGGGCGGCTACTCGGCCGCCCAGGCCCGCGCCGTGCCCCGCCGCCCGCCGCGAAACGCGGTGATCGCCGCGATCATCGTGGTCGCCTCGCGCCGCAGGTTCAGCCCCAGATCCGACGACTGGCTTGCCACCTGCGCCCCGGTCCGCGCCGTCGCCTCCAGCACGCGCATGTTTTCACGCAGCGAGCCCAGGCCGGTCGTTTGACCCTGCATCTTGGACGAAATCTCGATCACAATCTCGGCCGCGCTGCTCGCCCCCTTAATCAGCGCGCCCAGCGACACATTGGTCTGGCCAACCAATTCCGCCCCCACCGCCACGCTTTTACGGCTGTCGTCGATCAGGGTGCGGATCTCCTTGGACGCATCCGCCGCCCGCAGCGCCAGCGTGCGCACTTCGCTCGCCACCACCGCAAAGCCGCGCCCCAATTCCCCCGCCCGCGCCGCCTCGACCCCGGCATTCAGCGCCAACAGGTTGGTCTGGAAGGCAATATCCTCCATCACCCCGCTGATCCGTGAAATCTGGTCCGAGCTTTCCTCGATCCGCTTCATTGCGCCCACGGCCTGACCCAGCACATTGCCGCCGACCTGCGCCTCGGACTGGTTGGCCACCATCAGGGCATCAGCCTGCACGGCCAGATCGGTCGTCGCACGCACGCCCTCGCTCATCTGCTCCATCGCCTGGGCGGACTGTTCGACCGATTGCGACTGCTGCCGCGCCCGCTCGGCCGATTGCTGCACCGCCTCGGCCATCACATCGGAGGACCGCAACAACCCGTTCGCCCCCTGCTCGACCTCGGTCACCACCGCATCAAGCGCGCCGACCATGCCATTGAAGGCGCGGCACAATCCCTGAAACTGCGCCGGATGGGCCGCCTCGGGAATGCGCACCGTCAGATCGCCCTCCGACAGCCGCTGCATCACCGCCTCGACCTCGCCCACCACGCGCCGCGTCTCGTCAAAGACCATCAGCTGGCGGTCTGCCTGCGTCTGGGTCTGCTCACGCGCCGCATCCGCCACGCCCAGCAATTCATCCGACCGCAGGAACATCCGCGCCAGCACCGCCGACAGCCAGATCAGCGGCACCGCCTGCACGATCAGCACCACCGCATGCAGCACCACCCGGCCCAACGACGCTTCACCCGGAAAGACCGCCGCGGTAAAGGCAAAGTTCAGCACCAGGTGATGCACCGCAATCACCCCGGCATAGGCCACGATCGGCCGCCAGTTGCAAAACACCGCCGTCAGCGCAAAGGCCGCAAAGAACAGCATATGGCTGTCCGCCTGCCAGGGATGCCCGCGCAACTGGTAGACAATCGTCGACACCGCCACCGCCAGCGCCGTCGAGGCTGCAAGTTGCGTCCCCAGCCCCGCCGCACTGCGCCGCATCTCCAGCGTGACCAGCCCCGCCATCACCGCCAGCAACCCCGCCTCGACCAGGCCGCCCGTCGCCAGGATCAGCCCCAGCATCGCCACCACCGGCACCAGCGTCCACAGCAAGATCACCGCATAAAACGCCGCATGTCGCCGCAGATCTTCAATCGTCAAGATCATCTCACGCCCCTTTCGCTGTTGGACCGCAAATCTGGAATCCGCTCGCGTCCATCAGCCATAACCCCTGACCCCGCAGCCCTGCGATCACCGTCGCATCCGCGCGCGTGTCCAGCACCACCAGATGCCCGCGCCAGCGCATGTCCAAAATGGCCGCCCCACCGGCCCCGAACTCGGCCCAGGGCGGGACAATCGCCGCCACAAAGCGGGTCTGCTGCGACAAGGAAAAGGTCAGCCCCGTCAAGGTGCTGACCCCAAATATCGAAATCACGGCGGCACTGGCCCAGACTGGCATCACGAATCCCCTTTGGGACTTTGTGCCGCAAAGGCGTAAAAACAGTGTTAAACTAGGCCCGCCATGTCAGCCCTTCGCCATCGGGTCCGCCACATAACGGCGCCAGTTGTGCTCTTCCTCAAAGCCCAGAACTTCGCGGATTTTCCGGTTGGACAACAGGCTTTCATGCGGCCCCACCGGGCGCGACAGGGGCACGTTCGGGAAAAACTGCGCCAGCAATTCCTCATTGGTCTGGCAGACCGAATTGGTGTCGTTCACCGCGTTGAACACCTGGAACCCCAAGCCATCCTTTTTCAGGCACAGGTCGACAATCTGCCCCAGATCGCGCGCGTCGATATAGCTGAACGCAATCCGCCGCCGTTGGCCGGGATCGGCAAAGAAACCCTCAAACCGGTCATATTCATTGGGCTCAATCACATTGCCGATGCGCAGCGCATAGACATCCGCCCCCGACCGGCGCTGAAACGACCGCGCCGTGACCTCATTCACCTTTTTGGACATGCCATAGCTGTCCATCGGGTCGATGTCGTAATCCTCGTCCAGCGGGAAAACCTTGGGGTCCACCACGCCATTCGAAAAACACACCCCATAGGTCGTCTCGGACGAGGCGACGATCACCTTGGGGATCCCCAGCTTGGTCGCCACATCCAGAATGTTGTAGGTTCCCATGACGTTAACCCGGTAGGTCTCGACCTCGGGCCGCAAATGCAGCGCCGGCACGGCGGCAAAATGCACCACCGCATCAAACGGCTTCGGCGCGCCACCGTCCATCTCGCCCATCCCGATATGCGAGGTCAGCGCGTTGAACACCTGCCCCGCATCCGTGATATCCACCACCAGATCGGCGACGCCTGGATGCCGCAGCGGCACCAGGTCGATGTTCAAAATCTGATGCTCCTGCGCGGCCAGATAGGCCACCGCATGTTTGCCCGCCTTGCCGGACCCGCCCGTAAACAACACCCGCATCATCGCCTCCCATTTTGACAGGGCCCCAGTATGCGCCAGCCCGCGCCCGCCCGAAACCCCATTATCTTGCGCCACGCCGTCGAAACGGGTCTAATGCCAGCCCAAAGCCGCATAACAAGAATCGAGCATCCATGGCCGCCGACCTGCTCTCCTCCGCCCCCGACGACTACAACGCCTCCTCGATCGAGGTGCTGGAACCACTCGAGGCCGTCCGCCTGCGTCCGGGCATGTATATTGGCGGCATTGATGAACGGGCCTATCACCACCTGGCCGCCGAAATCATCGACAACTCGATGGATGAGGCCGTGGCAGGCCACGCCAACCGGATCGAGGTCGAACTGCACGCCGACGGCGCCCTGACCGTGCGCGACAACGGCCGCGGCATCCCCGTCGACCCCCACCCCAAATTCCCCGACAAATCCGCGTTGGAGGTCATCCTGTGCACCCTCCACTCCGGCGGCAAATTCAACGGCAAATCCTATGAAACCTCGGGCGGTCTGCACGGCGTCGGCTCCTCGGTCGTGAACGCCCTGTCCGACCGCATGGATGTCGAGGTCGCCCGCAACAAGGAGTTGTGGGCGCAAAACTTCTCGCGCGGCAAACCACAGGCCCCCATCGCCAAGATCGGCGCCGCCCCCAATCGGCGCGGCACCACCATCACCTTCCACCCCGCCCCGCAAATCTTCGGCAGCCAAACCTTCCGCCCCTCCCGCCTGCTGCGCATGGTGCGGTCAAAGGCCTATATCTTCTCGGGCGTCGAAATCCGCTGGAAATCCGCCATCCCCGACGGCGACATGCCGCTCGAGGCCGTCTTCCACTTCCCCGGCGGCCTCGCCCAATTCCTTGGCGACCAGCTGGAAAAAACCAGCACCTATGCCGACCGCCCCTTCGCCGGCAAAGTGTCGTTCCAGGACAAATTCCAGGTCCCCGGCTCCGTCGAATGGGCCATCAACTGGACCCCCGCCCGCGACGGCTTTCTGCAATCTTATTGCAACACCGTCCCCACCCCCGAAGGCGGCACCCACGAAACCGGCTTCTGGAACGCCATCCTGCGCGGCATCAAAGCCTATGGTGAGCGGGTCAAGAACAAGAAGGCCGAACAAATCTCCCGCGAGGACATGCTCTCCGGCGGCTGCGCCCTGATCTCGGTCTTCATCCGCGAACCGCAATTCGTCGGCCAAACCAAGGACCGCCTCGCCACCGAAGAGGCCGCCAAATACGTCGAAGGCGCCGTGCGCGACCATTTCGACAACTGGCTGGCCGGTGACACCAAATCCGCCGGTGCCATCCTCGATTTCCTGATCCTGCGCGCCGAAGAACGCCTCAAACGCCGCGCCGAAAAGGAAACCCAGCGCAAGACCGCCACCAAGAAACTGCGCCTGCCCGGCAAACTGACCGACTGCTCCGCCAAGAACCGCGAGGGCACCGAACTTTTCATCGTCGAAGGCGACAGCGCCGGCGGCTCCGCCAAGGCCGCCCGCAACCGCGAAACCCAGGCCCTGCTGCCGCTCAAAGGCAAGATCCTCAACGTCCTCGGCGCCGCCTCCTCCAAGCTCCACGACAACTCCGAAATCCGCGATATCTGCGAGGCGCTGGGCGTCGCGATGGGCACCAGATTCAACGTCGATGACCTGCGCTATGACAAGATCATCATCATGACCGACGCCGATGTGGACGGCGCCCATATCGCCTCTCTCCTGATGACGTTCTTCTTTTCGCAGATGCGGCCCCTCATCGACAAAGGCCACCTCTACCTCGCCTGCCCCCCCCTCTACCGCCTGACCCAGGGCGCGCGCCGCCTCTATGTCGCCGACGACGCCGAGAAAGAAAAATGGCTGGCCAAGGGTCTGGGCGGCAAGGGAAAAATTGACGTGCAGCGGTTCAAGGGCCTTGGCGAAATGGACGCCAAGGACCTGAAAGACACCACGATGAACCCCCTGACCCGCAAACTGATTCGCGTCACCATCGACGAGGATTCTCCCGGCGAGACCGGCGATCTGGTTGAACGCCTGATGGGCAAGAAACCTGAACTGCGGTTTCAGTATATCCAGGAAAACGCCCGTTTCGTCGAAGAGCTGGACGTCTGACGCCAGCCAGTCACCCTCTGCGCGTGCAACGACAGTTTCGTTCCCGCGTAGACCTGCACGTGTGCACACAAAACTTTGAAACTCGTCCTAATGTGCATCAGCAGGGATAGGCGGGTTTGGTCCTACGGTGAACTGCGGTCAGTGATTTGCCCCGCTGACCGAGACATCCGCTCACCTACAGGAGTATAACATGTCATCTTTTGGTCGGAACTTTCTGATCTCCGCAGCGATGCTTTCCGTGCCGCTGTCAGTCGAAGCCGCAACCGTCCTCAAAGTCAATTCGATCGGGGCCGGCGAAAACGTCTCGGTCGCGGCCGTCCTGCGGCCGGACGATAATATCGAATTCCGGTTCAAAGTTCTCGAAGACCTGGTCATTCCGTCCTTCTCGGTGTCCGGCACCGGAAACGCCGCTGGCCTCGACCTCGGCGCCATCCGCTACGGGTTCACCGATCCCGGAACCAACGGTTTCACGACGATCGAGGTCTCGGGCACCTCGACCTTCGCCGGCGGGTTTCTGGATGGGATGACCCTCTCGGCCGGGGATCGGTTCTCGGTGTTCTTCAACGATGGCATTCAAAAGAAGGTCGCCATCACGCTGTCATTCCTGACACAGGTCCCGTCGCAGAAACCGCTGCCGGCACCGGGCATCCTGCTGGTCGCCGCTCTGGCCGCCATCGGCGCCGTCGGCAAGCGCAAGCAAAAGCGTGCGGCCACCCCCCTGGCCGTCTGACGCGACCTGGGCGCCGGCCCCCCGGCGTCCAGCCCCCCTCTCCTCAGAACAGGGTTTCCAGACATGACGATCGTGGATTTGCCACCTCCGTCCGACCAATCCGCACGCCTTGCGCTCCGGATGCAGTCCCAGTCCCGGACTGCCGCGACAACCAGCTATTCCCGCTATTTCAAGCGCCTGATTGACGTGACACTCGTCGTTGCCACGGCGCCGATCACTGTCCCGCTGATTGCCGTCTGCGCCGCCCTGGTTGCCCGCGATGGACATGCGCCGCTATTCCGTCAGCGCCGCATCGGCCGCAATGGCCGCATCTTCAGCATCGTCAAGCTGCGCACCATGGTTCCCGATGCCGAGGCCCGCCTCGCCGCCCATATCGCCGCCGATCCGCAAGCCCAGGCCGAATGGCAGGCCTATCAAAAACTGCGCCAGGACCCTCGGGTCACCGCCCTCGGCCGCCTGTTGCGCCGCACCTCGCTGGACGAATTGCCGCAGCTTTGGAACGTCCTGATCGGCGACATGGCCCTCGTCGGCCCCCGTCCGATGATGGAATGCCAGCGCCCGCTCTATCCCGGCACCCGCTATTTCCACCTGCGCCCCGGCATCACCGGCCTGTGGCAAATCTCGGCCCGCAACAACAGCACCTTCGCCGACCGCAGCCATTTCGACGCCGACTATTGGACCCGCCTGTCGCTCACCGAAGACCTGCGCATCCTGACCAAAACGGTTACGGTGGTGCTCAAGCAGACGGGCACCTGATCCCTGGCGATTGCGGGGCTCATCCTGTTGCAGATGCCCCGCCTTTGCGCAACCGTCAGACCGGCCTGACGCCCGAACCTGTGCCGGCAAATGTTACCAGAGGGTAAACACTTTTGGCTAACTCACTGATTTTAATAAATTTCCCAAAGTGTCCACGCGTGGACACTCAGCCTTGGATCGTTTTCAGATAGTCGGCCAGGTCAATCAACCGCTCGGGCGTCGGGGTCTGGATGCCGTCGCCGACATCGACCAGAACCGTCGGGCTGTCCAGCAGCGGCCCGAACTGCGGCATCATCGACGGCACGGCCCCCTCGGAATAGCCCCAGATCTTGCTCATCACCCGCGCCAAGGGAAACTCTCCGCCATTGCGGGCCGCAAGCCCGGTCAGATCGGCGGGCTTGATCTCCAGATCCGCCGCCATCGGCCCGTCCCCAACCCCCGCAGGCCCGTGGCACGGCGCGCACAGGTCGGCGAAATCGCTGGCACCCGTGGTCTGCGGCCCCTTTTGGCCCGGTGGCAAACAGGCCACCAGACCCGCAACCGCGACGACACCCAAGCCGAACGAAACAACAAGACGCATCATAGTCTCCTTTATCACCGCCAGTATCGCAGGTCAGCCCGCCTGAACCAAGCCCGCATTCAACCGCACGACCCGGTCCATCCGCGCCGCCAGCTCCAGGTTATGCGTCGCAATCAGCGCCGACATGCCCGTCGCGCGAACCAGGTCCATCAGCGCGCCAAAGACCCGGTCCGACGTGGCCGGGTCCAGGTTCCCCGTCGGCTCGTCGGCCAGCAGCAGGCGGGGCTGGTTGGCCAGCGCCCGGCAAAACGCCACCCTCTGCTGCTCGCCCCCTGACAGGGCCGCCGGCCGGTGCGCCGCCCGCCCCTCGACCCCGACCTGCGCCAGCAACCCCATCGCCCGCGCCTCCGCCGCCCCCTGCGCCACCCCATTGGCCAGCTGCGGGATCACGACATTTTCAAGCGCCGAAAACTCGGGCAGCAGATGGTGGAACTGATAGATGAACCCCACCTGCCCCCGCCGCGCCTCGGTCCGGGCGCGGTCGCCCAAACCGCCCATCTCGCGCCCCTCCAGCACCACACGGCCCGCGTCCGGCGTGTCCAACAGACCCGCGATGTGCAGCAACGTCGATTTCCCTGCCCCAGACGGCGCCACCAGTGCCACCACCTCGCCCCGCGCCACCGTCAGGCTGGCCCCGCGCAACACCACCACCTCCGCAGGCTTGCCCCGCGAAAACACCTTCTCGATCCCGTCCAGAACCAGCGTGTCACTCATAGCGCAGCGCCTCCACCGGGTTCATCCGCGCCGCCCGCCGCGCCGGAAACAGCGTCACGACAAACGACAGCCCCAGCGACAGCGCCACCGCCGACAGCACATCCCCCAGCATCAGCTTGGCGGGCAGGTTGTAACTCCCGCGGATCGCCGGATCCCAGACCCCCCCGCCCGACAGATAGTTCACAAAGGAAAACACCGTGTCGATATAGACCGCAAACAGACACCCCAGCGCCACGCCAAACACCGTGCCCAACACCCCGGTGAACGCCCCGCACAAAAAGAACACCCGCAGCACCGACCCCTCGGTCAGGCCCATCGTGCGCAAGATGCCAATGTCGCGGCCCTTGTTCTTGACCAGCATGATCAGCCCCGACACGATGTTCATGGCCGCAATCAGCACCAGAATGGACATGATGATGAACATCACATTGTCCTCGACCGTCAGCGCCCGCAGGAACGCGCCCGAACTGTCGCGCCAGGTCCAGGTCATCGCCTCGGGCCCGCCCGCCTGCAACAGCGCGGGCTCGAACCCGTCCACCGTTTCGGGGTCCTCGACCATGACTTCGAACTCATCGGCCAGCGCGTCCTTGTTGAAATAGCTCTGCGCCTCGGCAAACGGCATGTAGATCCGCGTGCGGTCGATGTCATAGCGCCCGGCGGTAAAGATATAGACCACGGTATAGGCATTGACCCGCGGGCTAACCCCCAGCGCCGTCTTGGTGCCCTGCGGGCTGATCAGCCGCACCCGGTCGCCCAGACTCAACCCCAACTCCCGCGCCAATTGCGACCCCATCGCGATGCCCGTGTCATAGGCCGCAAGGTCGCCCTGTGCCGCCGAGCCAATCCCGATCCGCGGAATCGTCGCCAGATCCTCGGCCCGCATGCCATAAACCTCGGCCCCCAGCGTCGCTTGGCCTGAGGTCGCCATGACCTGCCCCTTGATCAGCGGCGCGGCCCGCGTGACCCCCGGTACCGCCTTCAACCGACCCTCGATGGCATCGTAATCGGTGAACCCGCGCACCAGATT
>CAMBWO010000092.1 GCA_945871285.1 Pseudorhodobacter antarcticus
TGACGATAATGCGAAACAGGCCCATCGAAATTTCTGTAAGCGGATGTTATCTCGCAGCGCCAGGACGCGTGGCGTTGCAGATGAAAGGAGCCCATTGCAGTGATCAGTCTGTACTGGATCACTTGGTGCATTTCACCTGTGTGTGCCAACTGCTGCTCCAGTCGAGGTTTTCGGTCACAACTGTGAAGTCTGTGACGGCTTCTTGCTCCAGACAAAATGACTTGGATCAATTCGCGTGGGCAAAATACCGGGTAGGGTTTGATCATGCGCATTCTAATCATCTTCTATTCGTTCACCGGGAACAATCGGTTACTTGCCCGGCACTTGGCCGAGCGGCTGGGCGCTGACATGGTTGAAGTTGAAGAGCCGCGCCGGCGCACTGGGTTCACGATTTTACTTGACCTTGCATTTGGACGTCTCGGGCAGATCGTGCCGCTCCGCGTCGAACCATCGGACTGCGACCACCTGCTGTTCCTATCCCCGTTGTGGAACCGGCACATTGCAACCCCAATGCGCGCAGCTATGCGCCAGCTTGCACCGCAGATTGGCAATTATTCCTTCGTAACGCTTTGCGGCGGTGATCGACCGTTGCAGTCCGAGACAGTGCGCCGCGAGGCGACTTCTGCAGTTGGGCGACCACCGGCGCATCAAAGGCAGGTGTGGGTGGAAAAGCAGCGCGCCGTGACCGAAGATGATCTCGACCGGCTGAAACCCGAGATCGACGCTATTGTCGATTGGTTCGAACCGAATGGTGAAGTAACACCGCCCCGGTGATTGGTTGCATCTTGGCTTTATGCGACTTTCCTTGCAAGTTCGTGGGAGAGGCCATTCCAGCGGGGCGGGGCCCGAAATCGGATGGTTGTAGGATGGTGGAAGACGCCCCTTTGCAAGGTCGGACGGAAAAATCCCTTGGTCGACTAGACGAACTGATAAGTCCCACTCCAGCGCGAAATGGCCACGAAGCAGGCGTGCGCGATAGGCAGACAGTCGGTCGACGTCAGGGCAGCAGAATTGCAAAGGAGAAGGTGCATTTCTTACCGCTCTTCTTAGAAGTCGTCGAACTAACCGAGCGCGGCTTCGGATTCGCCACGAAGCTCACGGGGCAGCGCTTCTTCTTTCACCGCAGCGCCGGCATCCAACGGGACGACTTTGAAGTATTGAAGCAAGGGGACGCCAAACCCGCCTGCCTTGCCAGATTGGCGGGGCGCTTGAGCGTGACGGGGCAAAAGCGGGTCACAAGACTGGCGGTGCGGGCCGGACGACCCGGGCGTGCGCGCAACGCTACCTTGGCAGTACCCGCCATTTGCAACGGCGCCGAGGAGAGCTTGCCACCCCCTTTCAGGATCGAGCGATCCGCCATGGCGCGGGTCAGGATGTGAAAGCCCGGTTCGGGCAATCGTGCCCATTTCTCATAGATGTCGCTCTCGCGATCACTGACTTCGGTGACCATTTGCGCCTGGTGCAGAACCGTCTTGGCGGCCTCTGCCGTGCTGAGCCACCGCTGAGATTCCTTCTCGGACAGCGGTCTGTTCCGGTGGTGAACGCTTACCCGGCCATCGCGTGTCCATATCCGGCCAGTGGCCAGGCCCAGAATGCCGCCCGTTTCGGCGTCAACACCCAGCATCGCGTGCAGCAGAACACCGCGCCCCGAGCCCTTGCCGATCTCGCCCAGACCACGACTGCGCTCGCTGGTCGTCGTGAAATTGAATTCGCTGCTGTCTTGGATCGCCAGAATATGCCGACCCGCGCAGCCTAGCGCAAGTTCCGCGCCCCAGCCATCGAGCAGCGCCTCGACCGTCACGCGCGGATTGGCCAGAAAGCGCGAAAATCCCACAATCCCACTGCGCCGACCGCCTGCCAGGCGCCGCAGGCAGGTGCTCGTGCGCGCCACCATTCCCGCGAGTAGCAGACCCCCCTTTTTGCCAGGCGTTCGTCTCCGAAATCGCCCAGCCCCCAGCTTTCCGAAGTCATCACCAGCCGCCCTCCATTCAAGGTAGGGCAACCGAATCATGCAACACAAAACCCGTCAAGCGCACCGGAAAAACCAAACCTGAAGATGTGTGCATCCCCTAGCGCTTTTCAGGGGGACTCGTCAAACGTTGAGGTGGCGTTGAGGTAAAACGCGAGTGTCTATACACAAGTGTTTTTGTCGGATTCTAACCATTTGGAAAGATTAGATATTTTGGTTGCGGGGGCAGGATTTGAACCTGCGGCCTTCAGGTTATGAGCCGAAGCCTTGCAAACGGGTCAGGGCCAATCTTCTCAATGACTTATACCGCAAGCCTTTGATATCACGATCTTGTTTCGCCGACTTTGGACGTGTTTATCCGACTTTTGAAGTCTCAAGAACTGGTCAAGACTGCATCCAAAGGTTGACTAGGCGTTGACAAGAGGATGACCGATGCATTCCAAACACAATCTGCTCCATCGCCTCACACCTCCTTGTGCTGCCTTAACGTATTGAGCGGAGAACCAGACTTGTGACAGTGCACCATAGAAGAATCTACCGGCTCTTCGTGGCTTCAAAAAGAGTACTGAGCGTTGCCATAATCTTTGGCACGATCGTGGTATCCATCCACTTCTTCGAGTCAAATCCTTGGGATAGAAGCCTTTTTGCCTGATTATGCATTCTCGCCTTCTCTGAGGGAAACCAAGCGCTTCGGGTCATTCTGTCCAAATATGCGACGAACGGATCAGCGATGGGATCGAGATACCCATCACAGTCCTTTTCAAGCTCCGTAAGCGATGCTAAAGGCTCCCACTTTCCAAGAGCTACTAACAGACGAAACCATTGGTCAGCAGTGTTTTTCGCGTACTTCTCAGACACACTAAGCATCGGTGAGGCAGAAAGCGCATTTAGCTTGAACGCCCTAAGGTGTAACATAAGACTCTGCCGAAAACCCTTGATGGCAACTTCTGGGTCACTTTCAATCTTCTGTCGGGCAAAATTATATGTCGTTGTTGCCTTCCGAGAGATCATTCCAATCTTCTCGTCTTCGGAGTATTTTCTACCCGCAATGACAGTATCCATCACAGTAAAAAGTTGATCCTCAAGTGTTCCAGATCTTTTCTCGGCCTCAAACCAAGCCATCAGCTCCTCAATTTCCGGCTCATGCTTCATCTGTATGGAATACAAGAAATCTGACCTAACCGCAGACATATCGACCCGTCGTTGAATCGCCTCGACATATCCCTTAAGCGCCCGAAAGACTGGATCTTCCGTAACTCGCTCTTGAAGGCCAGCTTCGCGAACAATTGCGAGCGCGGCACGAAGATTTTCGTCAGAGTAGAAAGAGAACCTTAATGGAGCCAGCCCCCTAACTCGTGATATTAAGCGACTGACTTCCGGTGAGGTAATTTTAATTGAACTCTTGAAGTTCTGAACTCTAACCTTGACCGCGGGATAAAGAGTTAAGCTAATTTTCTTCGAGTTGATGAAACTTCTTGTAAGGGGAGCAATCGAATACAGCGTGCTACTTCCCGCGTCGTCAACACTTAGGAACATCTCCCGAACTCCGCCGATCGCATCGCGGATTGTGGAGTCACCGGCCTGAAGAATAATCTTCAGATCCTCAAATGCTGTGGGTCGATTGAGGTCAGCGAGAGCAGCAAGCAGGGGCCTTTCAAGGCCATTTGAAAGGGCGTCCCACTCACGAGCAAAGACATAGTCTCTTACGTTGTCACCTACATTCTGTGTGAAAAGGCGCTCCGCTCCCTGAAAACCGCCAGCCGTTCTTGAAAGCGCAATAATCGATTCTATCACCAAGGGGCGACGCTCAGAGAGTTTGGGAAGACGATTATCGCGGAAGTCTTTGTCAGGCTTCGGGGATTTGAACCGCGCAACACACTCATCTACGAAAATGTCATAGTCGTCACCAAAAAGGCCAGGCACTTCGATTGAATTGTGAAGGGACTGCGAAGGGGCGTTTCGAGTTGTGTATAGCACCTTTGATCGTTTCTTTGCACGGCTAAGCGCACGAAAAAGGAAGTCTGCCCCAGGATCAATGCCCTTCGTTGTAAGCGTGTCAATATCATCTATGACAATTAGGTAAGAGAAATTGTCAAAGTAATTCAGAAGAGTTGATTTAAATCTTTGCAATCCGTCAGTTTCTGGTCCCTCCACATCAATCTCACCGCCAGACAGCTGAATGATCTTCCTCAAAAGAGAAGGCTCATCATGAAAATCAGGTTCATCAACAGGTAGAATCCTAGCGTCCGCAGTCAAAAGCTCGCGTTCCTTTGCGCTCAGGAACAGAACTATATCCAAGCCGTCTTCATTCTCGACTTTGAGTCTCCGACCGGAGGACTTGATTAGTCTTGCAAACTCACGAGCTATTGTCGTCTTTCCGGATCCGCCCTTCCCGTAGAGATATGTTCTCGGCTCATCTGAGTTCTGAATCCACTCAAATAGCTCCGTCATTGCTTCAGCTCGACCAATAAACCGCCTGATCTGAGCAGTTGACGGTGGAATTGATCCCTCCAATCCATCTACACCCTCAGTCTGCTCTGCTAGGAAAAGTGTTGCATAGTGCTGCGGTAAAGCCCGAAGAACTTCATTTCCAGATCTTACCCAGATTACGTCTTTACTATACCCCTCCACGTTCTTTTTGAAAATGAAGGGCCTCGTGCTCCTGGGGCGCGGCCTGACAAGCAACACGTCGACACTGCCGGACTTCTCAGTTCCCGGATATGATTTGAAATCATACTCAAACCTGGAACCTGTAAGCATCTCAAAGCTTAACAAAAATTTGTCGATATTTGGACGAACCTTGTTCTTACCGCCTGCCCGCGTTTCATCTTTCACGCCGAAGACAATGAGCCCGCCAGCTGTGTTGGCAAAGGCGCAAACTAGCCGACATAGCCCGGCGAAATAACTATCAGAGTATGAGAAAGGCCATTGGTCTTTGAAATCCCAATGCAGCCCTTCCATCGCGGTAAACCTGTCGCCATCTTCAAGTACGGCAGATAGAAAATCATCTTCCTCCGGCAACTTACCCGATGCGCACCATTGTTCAATTTCTATTCTGTTTACCATTTCGTTCCTCTGGGTGCTCGGGATGCGAGTGTGCATCCCGGAACTTGCGGCGTCAATGCGCGCGTCTTCGCCAGCAATCTACACAGACAGCTTACTGCGGCGCTGGGCACTCCCACCTAACACATTGATCTTCTTGACCGGAATTCCTGTCTTTACTTCAATTCCACCTTCCGCCTGTATTCCGCCCCTCTGGCCATGCTCTGCCTTGATAACCGCGCGGGTCTACGCCTGTGTTGGGACGCAAGGAGGCCGGGCATATGGTCAAGAGATTGAAACTGAACGAGAAAGTCCTGCGCGATGCGGAGCCAAAGCCGGGCGTCAGCTATCAGGTCTTTGACACCGAGGTGATCGGCTTCGCTGCCCGGATTCAAGCCTCGGGCGCGCGGACCTTTACCATCGACTATCGCCATGCGGGGCGGCAGCGACGGATGAACATTGGCCGCTGGCCGGAGTGGAGCGTGACGGCCGCGCGCGAACGCGCCAAGGAACTGCGCCGCGCTGTCGACGAGGGAAACGACCCTTTGGCGGCAAAGGAAGAGTTTCGCGGCGCACCGCGCATCAAGGACATGATCGACCGCTACATCGCAGAACATCTGCCGAAACTGGCGAAGAACAACGCCGGTGACCAAACCTCGATGCTGAAGAAAATGGTCGAACCGGCCTGGGGCAACAGGCTGGTGACCGAGATCACCAAGTCCGACGTCGCGAAATTCCTGGATTTCGTGGCGGAAGGCCGCCCCCGCCCCAGCAAGGAAAAACCCAACAACCGCGCGCGCAAGCTGCAGGGGCACAAGCCCACCCCGATCCGGGCAAACCGCACCGGCGAGGTGCTGCGGAAGATGTTCACGCTGGCCATGGAATGGGAATGGCGCGCCGACAATCCGGCGCAGGGGTTTCATCGGCGCATCGAAGAGGCCCGCGAACGCTTCCTTGGCCCTGACGAACTTGCCCGCATCGCGGCTGTTCTCGACAGCGCTGAGGATCAGCGCGCGGCGTCGATCATACGCATGTGCATGCTGACTGGCGCCCGGGTGGGCGAGGTGCGGACAGCGCGGTTTGAACAGTTCAACCTTGATTATGTCGTCTGGTCCAAACCCGCCTCGACCACCAAGCAACGCAAGATCCACCGCGTCCCGATCTCGCAAGAGGTGGTGGCCATCGTGCGCCAGCGCCAACTGGTCGTCCCGAAGGGCAATCCATGGCTGTTCCCCGGCGAAACAGTCGGCCAACCGGTGCGGGAAATCCGCCGGTTCTGGTTGAAGGTTCAAAAGGACGCAGACCTGCCCGATCTGCATATCCACGACCTGCGCCACACCTTCGCGTCCCTGCTGGTCAGCGGTGGCGCATCACTGGAAATGATCGGAAAGCTTCTGGGCCACAGCCAGATGCAGACCACGCAGCGCTATGCCCACCTGATGGATTCGCCCCTGCGCGCTGGCGTCGACACGGTGGCAATCCTCCTGCGCCCTCGTCCGCGCCTCGTGCACGACGCTGACCAAGAGGGTGGACCCCTGCCAAAATCGGCGTGATCATCCGACCGGTTCCTCGCCACGCAGTTTGCGCCAGAGCGGAATGAGGCGCTTGCGGATCGTGCTTTCATCCGGCACTTCGCCCGTCCGCGAATTCTGCACGAACCAGTCCTGCACCAGTGCGATCAGCGCAGATTGGCTCGGGGGCACGCCCTTTTCGAACAGATGCCATGTCAGCCAGGCGTACATGGACTCCCAGTCATAGCGCGCATTGGGTAGTTCGAATTCATAGTTTCGCTGAGCAAATGCATAATGCGGACCCTTCCGCCTGCCATTTACGCTCTGGACGACTTCGGCCGCTAACCGCGACTTACCGTTTCCCGCCCCACCCACGAGGAACACCATATGCGCAGGACCTAGACTGTCATTCGCGGAGCAAGCAATCATCATTGCCCGGCAAGCTTCGAGCGACATGGGGGAAGATTTGCCTATAGGCCACTTGCTTTGCGTCGCCCCGTTCAACGGAGAAACCGCAACCCCGAGACCGCCAAATGAGCGCTCCAGTATCCACGCCGGGTAAGACATTCGGCCCTCAAAAGCTATTTCTAGTCACTCGCCTGAAAACTAGGGTATGGCACGTGGCCGTCGGTTGCTAGAGCGTAGTTTTCGTCCGGACAGTAGTGGTGTGTGCCCCCTACTGCCAATTCCCCCTGGCATGGTTCCTCCGCGGCCCTGTTTGTATGCGGGGGGGCGCAGCGCGGCGCATCGCTAGCGACTGGCCATGTCACCGGGGAATCCAGGCAGAAGCCACCTGCAGGGCGATCTTAGGAAAATGGATTGCATATCAGAAGCTTACGGAAACACGATCTTGGCGTGCTGGATTCTTTTGCGGAATCCACTTTGCACGATAGGCGGAAGCCACTTTGGGAGTCGGTTGCTGCAGACTTTCCGATCCCAGGCCTCAACTGGCTCCGGGTAGGTTGGCTTTTCATGTGGGCGGGCTGAACGACCCGGGATCCTGCAGCCATGTCGACCCCCGGGGGCGCACTCCTGAAACTGCTTCGTAGGGCGGAAAGCAGTCGTTCGCTGTGACTTCAACGAATGACCGCTACTGGCCAACTGCGGATATGCGATGTCGCGTCAGTACGACCTCATTCCCAGCCTCGGCGCGGCGCACCAATTCTGTCAGATGGCCTTTGGCTTCAGTGTTGGAAATCTGCATCGTAGCCTCCAATGGCGGGCTTGAACCGGACTATCATACGGTCAAAATCAAGACGTCGCCCCTTGCATGCCACCATGATCGCTCCCGGGAACCGCGCCGTCGGGTCCCGCGCCAATCCGTCAGGGCACAGCTTCTTGGGCATTTTCATTCGAGACATCAAAGGGTACACCGGCATCGATTGACGTCCGGTTGAAACTCTATCTCGGCGACGACTGCCGCCCATAGGTGCGGCCAAACCTTGGTTGTTCAGTCGACCATCGGTGACCAGCAGGTCTGGCCCGTTCCTGAGATGGACGAAGCGCGTGCGCATGCCGGTGCATTGCACCCGGTGCCGCGCCGAAATGGGCCAGCGGCCGATCTCGGTCCGCCGAGTGTTTGGAACCGATTTGTGTCAGGTATTGCGGCACTCACCGGATCAGCCCAACAGCGTGCAGCACCGACTGGGGCGCTGGTCTGCGCCAGATGCGTTGATAGCTTTCGACCACATTCTCGCGCGTCACAGCGATGCCTGACAAGGCGATCCAGCCCGGGGTCGGGCGGCCCAGCAGGGTCAGGATCGTGGTCTGTGCGGCGGCAACGCCCTGCAAATAGGGCTGTTGCGCCGCAATCACGACAAATGGGCTGCCCTGCGCCAAGCCGATGGCAACCTCTTCGCCCAGGTCAACGGTGGCAATCGGAATCTGTCTGAGTTGGCGGCGCAGAACCTCGGCGACCTTGAGGGCGGGGGTGTCCCAGACCACGAACAATCCCGCCAGATCGGGATAGGCGACCAGCATGGCCTCGGTCCGGCGCGCGGCTTCGTCGATCCGGCCAAAGCTGTCCTGGCGGATCGTCACATCAGGCCGATGGGCGCGCAGCCATTTGGCAAAGGCCAGTTCGCGCTCATTTGTGGCAAAGAAATCAGCGGCATAGCCCATCAGGCCCACTTCGGCCCCCTGCGGCAGATGGGCTGACAACCCCTGGGCGGCGATCTTGCCCAGGCCAAAGTTATCGGCTGACACCAGCGTGCCATAGTGACGCCCCGGCAAAAGCCCGGTTGGCGCATTGTCCAGCAGAACCAGCTTGATCCCGGCCTCGGCCAGACGGGCATGAGCCAGGGCAACCTCTTCATTGGCAACGGGCAACGAGATGACGGCATCCGGCCTTTGCGCCAACAGGCTGTCCAGCGCCCGCACCTGCGCATCGGGGGAAAAGGCGCAGTCAATCACATGGGTGACTGCCGTGCCGCAATCGCCAAAGGTGCCCACCATGCCCGACAGCAGTTGCTGCGCCCAATCGCTGTCCAGGGTGTGCAATACCACCGCCACGCGAAAGCCGCGCGCCTTGGCGGCGGCGCCGTCTTCGGGCAGCAGGGAAACGCGTTCGGGCGGCGCGGCGCGTTCACCGTGGGGCCCGAGGCCGGAAATGCTCATGGCGCACCTTTTCTGGGGGGCGGGGATTGCGGGGGTGGCGGCGGGGCCAGGTCCAAGCTGCCCCGAAAAGCGATAAAGCCGGGATGGTTCAGCGGGCTGCCCTGCATCACCCAGTCTTTCAGGAACGTAGGGGCAAACAGCAGTTCGGCGGCAGCACGGGCCGCACCCACCAGCCCGGCGGACGACCCCATCTGGCTGCGGATGATGCGCAGATCGCGGGTCACCAGCGGGTGGCTGGCCCCGTAGACCGCTTCGCGCACAGCGGCCAGCATGATGTCATTGGTCTGCACGATCGCACCGGACAGCACGATCAATTCGGGGTTCAGCGTGTTGGTCAGGGTCGCCACGACCTGACCGATCAGGCGGCCCGATGTAGTCAGGATCTCGGTACAGGCCTCATCCCCCATCTGGGCAGCCTGGGCCACGTCCAGCGCCGTAATTTCGCCGCCCCGGCGCAGGTGATCGGCCAGATAGGCGCTGCGGCCGCTTTCGGCGACGTGGCGGCCCTCGCGCAGGACCATGTCAGACCCGGCCATGGTATCCAGCGTGCCCGTGCGGTCACCCAGATGGACGGGCAGGGCGCCGATCAGGCCCGTGGCCCCCTGCGCACCCCGGTATAGCCGCCCTTCGGATACGATGCCTGCACCTATCCGCCGCCCGATCTTGACGAACAGCATCGAGGACAGCGCCTGCCCCGCGCCAGCGTGCAGTTCTCCCATGGTCATCGTATCGACCGACGAGCGCATCCAGACGGGTGCGCCAAAGCTGCGGGTCAGTTGCTCGACCAGCGGGAAACCCTCCCATGCCGGGACAGCGGGCGGGGTGCGGGTCAGAAAGTCGCCTTCGGTGCCCGGAACGGTGCCGGGGACCGACAAGGAAATGCCCCAGAGCCCGGCAGGAGAGCTTTGCCGGTCCAGCGACCAGCGCAGCAGCGTCGTCAACCGGTCGGCCAGCATTTCGGGCGGGGCGTTCAGTTCGAATTCTTCGTGATGCTCGGTCAAAAGGTTGCCGGCCAGATCGGCCACACCCACACCCAGCGCCGTCTGATCTAGCGTGGCCACCAGAATCCGGCCACGCCGCGCCGCCAGCCGCACCAGACGCGGGGCACGTCCGCCGGTGGCCGTGCCTGTTTCGCTTTCATCAATCAGCCCCAGATCGGCTAGCATCGTCAGTCTGTCGGCCACGACAGCACGGCCAAGTTCGCTTTTCCGTTCCAGTTCCTGGCGGGTCGTGGGGTCTGCTGCGCGAATCAGGTTCAGCAATTCGACCAGCGACGGGGCCGCCGTGTCGGCCACCTTGGGCCGCCCTTTGCCGCGGGCGGCAGTTTGTGTCGTTGTCAGGCCGTCGGGCATGTGTGCTGCATTCCTTCCATTTTCATAGATAATTCCGGGGCTTCGCCAGATCAAGGGAATACTTCTGCATTAAATCCGCAAAAGACATACAGGTTATGCACAAAATATATTGACCTGATCCGATTCTGGTCCTAAGCCTGCGAGCATCGGCCGGGGAGGATCGGCTGGCCAAGGTCCACGGACCGGTGGGGAGCAAGCGGAGGGGAAGATGTCAGATTGGAAACTCGCCTATCACGCCAATTGTTGGGGGGCGCTGGGGGGGGATGCCGTCGGGGTGACCTCGATCACCCAGCTGGCCTATCGCACCTTTGGCGATATGGATCGCGCCCTGAGCGAGATTGCCGCAGCGGGGTATCAGGGGGTCGAGCTGTTTGACGGCAACCTTCTTGACCATTCCACCGTCGGGTTTCGCCAGATCCTGGCCAATACCGGGCTGCAACTGGTTGCAGCCTATGCGGGTGGCAACTTCATCTTTGATGACATCCTGCCCGAAGAACTGGCCCGGGTGACCCGTGCAGCAGACCGTGCCGCCGAACTGGGTGCGCCGCATCTGGTGGTGGGGGGCGGGGCCAAGCGGTTCGACGGTATCCGCGAGGCGGACTACCACAAGCTGGCTGCGGCCCTGGACCGTGTGAAGGATGTCGCCGAAGCCCGGGGTTTGCGGGCCCATTACCATCCGCACCTGTCCACCATCGTCGAAGGTCCGGCCTCCGTCGCCAAGATCTTCGACCTGACCGCCATCGACTTTTGCCCCGACACCGCCCATCTGGCGGCGGCGGGCGGTGATCCGGCGCAACTGATCCGCGATCATGCCGCCCGGATTTCCTATGTGCATCTGAAGGGGTTCCAGCGTGATCCCTTCGCCTTTACCCCGCTGGACCGTGGTGACATTCCCACCGCGCCCATCCTGCAGGCCCTGCGCGACACCGGCTTTGATGGCTGGGTCTGCGCCGAACTCGATGCTTGGCCCGACCCCGCCGAAGGGGCGCGCCTCAGCATGGATTATCTGAAGAACCACTGACAACCGGGGCGTTGCCCCTTCTGGGAGGAAGATCATGATCACAAGACGCAGCCTTTTTGGCGGCGCGGCTCTGCTTGCGCTGATGACCACGGTAATGCCGGCCTTTGCCGGCCCGGACGAGGCTTTGGCCAAACTGGTCGAAACCGTGCTGTCCAAAGGCCCGAACGGCGAGGACCCGTCGCCCGCCTCGTCCATCACCCTGACCGACGATGAACTGGCCAAGATCAAAGAGATGAAGGCCACCGCCGCCATCGTCATGCATTACGGCGGCAATGATTGGAGCCGGGCACAGATCAACGGGTTGCAGACCCAATTCGCCGCCATGGGGATCGAAGTGATCGCCGTGACCGACGCCGGGTTCAAACCCGAAAAGCAGGTGGCGGACCTGGAAACGATCATGGCGCAGAACCCGTCGATCATCGTGTCGATCCCGACCGACCCCACCGCAACGGCCACCGCCTACAAGGCGGCCGCAGCGGCGGGGATCAAGATCGTGTTCATGGACAACGTCGCCGCCGGCATGACCGCTGGCACCGACTATGTCTCGGTCGTTTCGGCTGACAACTACGGCAACGGTGTCGCCGCGGCCCACCTCATGGCCAAGGCGTTGAACGGCGCGGGCAACATCGGCCTGGTCTTCCACGCCGCCGATTTCTTTGTGACCCGCCAGCGCTATGACGCCTTCAAGGCCACAATTGCCAGCGACTATCCCGACATCAAGATCGTGGACGAACAGGGCATCGGCGGTCCGGATTTCTCGGGTGACGCTGAAAAGGCCGCAGGCGCCATGCTGACGTCGCATCCCGAAATCCAGGGCATCTGGGCCGTCTGGGATGTGCCTGCCGAGGGCGTCATCTCTGCCGCCCGCAACGCTGGCCGCGACGATCTGATCATCACCACCGTCGACCTGGGCGAAAACGTCGCGATTTCCATGGCGCAGAACGGCTTCGTCAAGGGCCTTGGCGCCCAGCGTCCCTATGACGCCGGTGTCGTGGAGGCCATGCTCGCGGGCTACGGCCTTCTGGGCAAATCCGCTCCGGCCTTCGTGGCCCTGCCCGCCCTGCCGGTCAGCCACGACAACCTGCTGGACGCCTGGACCCAAGTCTACTCCACCGAGGCGACCGACAACGTCAAGAACTCGATGGCCAACTAAGGTCTCGCGCGGGCGGACGCTGCCCCGCCCGCGCCCCTTTTCAGGAGAGATGTGATGACCAAAGTGATGAACGTCGCCATGATCGGCGGCGGGTTCATGGGCAAGGCCCATGCCATGGCTTACGCCGCCATGCCGATGTTCTTCTGGCCCGCCCCGGCAATTCCGCACCGCAAGGTGGTCGTGGATGTGACCGACGGCGCCGCCGAGACCGCCCGCCAGCGCTTCGGCTTTGAAGAGGCTTCCTCCGATTGGCGCGCGGTCATTGCCCGCCCCGATATCGACGTGGTCGACATCTGCACCCCCAACAATGTCCACGCCGAAATCGCCATTGCTGCGGCCAAGGCGGGCAAGCACATCATCTGCGAAAAGCCCCTGGCCCGCACCGTCGAAGAGGCCCGCGCCATGGCCGAGGCCGTCAAGGCCGCTGGGGTGATCCACATGGTCGCTTTCAACTACCGCCGGACACCCGCCGTGGCGCTTGCCAAGAAATACATCGACGAGGGCCGCATCGGCCGCATCCTCAACTTCCGCGGCACCTATCTGCAAGACTGGTCCGCCGATGAAAATGGTCCCTTGTCCTGGCGCTTCCAGAAGAAAATCGCCGGCTCCGGCACCGTCGGCGACATCGGCACCCATGTCGTTGACCTCGCGCATTACCTCGCTGGACCCATCGCCTCGGTCAACGCCATGACCCGGACCTACGTGAAAACCCGGCCCCTTCAGCAAGGCGGTGTGGACAAGCTGGGCGCGTCCGAGAAATCTGCGGGCGGCGAACGTGCCGAGGTGGATGTGGACGACGAAGTCGTCTCGATGCTGAAATTTGAAAGCGGGGCGATTGGCTCGCTCGAGGCGACGCGCAACGCCTGGGGCCGCAACAACTTCATCACGTTGGAGATTCACGGCACCAAGGGTTCCATTGCGTTCAACTACGAACGCCGCGATGAATTGCAGGTGATGTTTGCCGATGACCCGGCCGACGCCCGAGGTTTCCGCACCGTATACACCGGCCCGGCGCACCCTTACGGCCAAGGCCTTTGGCCGATCCCCGGCCTTGGCATCGGCTATTCCGAGACGAAAATCGTCGAATGCTTTGACTTCTTCAGCGCCATCGCCTCGGGCCAGCAGCCCAGTCCCAACTTCCAGGACGGGCTTGCCTGCGAACTGGTGGCCGATGCCCTGTTGCGGTCTGGCGAAACCGGACTGTGGGAGGCTGTGGGGACATGAGCGCTGTCGTCATGAAGGGCATTTCCAAGGCCTTTGGCGGTGTCAAAGCCCTGGACAATGTGGATTTCGAGGTTTGGCCCGGTGAAGTTCACGCCCTTCTTGGCGGCAATGGCGCGGGGAAATCCACCATCCTCAAGGTGCTGAACGGCGTCCACAAACCGGATGCCGGAACGATTGCGGTGGACGGCGTCACGCTATCCACCCATACGCCCGAGGCGTCGCGCGCCGCTGGCATTGCGATGAACTTTCAGGAGATGAGCCTGATCCCCACGTTGACCGTGGCGCAGAACATCTTCCTGACCCGTGAAGCCCGCACCGCACGCGGCCTTTTGGACGACAAGGCCTGCGAGGTGAAGGCGGCCGAAATCTTCGCCATGCTGGAGGTCAAGGTCGACCCCAAGGCCGTGGTCGCAACCCTTGGCGCGGGGCAAAAGCAACTGACCGAGATCGCCAAGGCGATCAGCCAGACCTCCAAGGTGCTGATCCTCGACGAGCCTTCCACCGCGCTGGCCGTGTCGGATGTGGAGCGGCTGTTTACCTTCCTGCGCAAGCTCAAAGCGCAGGGCGTGGCGGTGATCTACGTCTCGCACCGCATGGACGAAATCGCCCGCATCGCCGACCGCGCCACCATCCTGCGCGACGGCAAGCATGTGATTACCGCTCCGCTGGCGGACCTGCCGATTGACGTGATGATCGAACATATCGTCGGCAAACGTTCCAAAGGGCTCGCCGATGTGCACCGGGGC
>CAMBWO010000093.1 GCA_945871285.1 Pseudorhodobacter antarcticus
GCTTTGATGGATCCTCGGAACAGCAGGCGCGGGCGGGGCTGTTGAAGGCGGCGGCGGATGTCAGCGACTTTCTGGATCAGCGGTTGGCGCATGAAAAGCTGGGGCCTGAGGCTTTGGCGATTGTGGGCTTTTCGCAAGGGGCGATGATGAGCCTGCATGTGGCCCCGCGCCGGGCGGTGCCAATGGCGGCGGTGGTGGCGATTTCGGGGCGGTTGATTGCGCCAGAGATGTTGCAGGCCGAGACGGTGTCACGCTCGCCGGTGTTGGTGATGCACGGCGATCAGGACCCGGTCGTGCCGTTTGAGGACATGGCGGCGGCGGCGGATGCGCTGGTGGGGGCGGGGTTTGACACCTATGGCCATGTCATGAAGGGCATGGGGCATGGGATTTCGCAGGACGGGTTGGGGCAGATGCTGGGGTTCTTGAAGCAGTATTTGCCGGGGTGAGGGAGTCGGGGCATGCCCCGACCTACGTTGTTCAGCCCTGGCCGCCGTTGGCGAGATAGGCGGCGCAGCCGGTGAGGGCAGCGAAGTCATCCTCGACCACCCAGACCGGGAAGGCGCGCAGGAAGTCGGCAAAGCGGCCTTTGTCGCACAGGGCATCGGCCAGTCCCATGTCGGCCATGTAGGGCGTCATGGCGCGGGACATGCCGCCGATCAGGAAGATGCCGCCATAGGGCAGGTGGGTCAGGGCGAGATTGCCCAAGGTGGAGCCGAGAAGGCGAATGTAGAAACGCGCGGTGTCGAGCGCCAGCGGGTCGCCTGCGGCGATGGCGGCCATGATCTGGCCGGAGGTCAGGGTGGCGGGGGTTCCGGCCTCGTGACTGACAAAGGCATGGATGTGTTCCAGGCCGCGACCGGCCAAGACATCCTCGACACCCGTGAAGCCGTGGGCGTGGTCGCCATAGGTTTCAAGGAACCGGGCAAGGCGCAGGTCCTGTTCGGTACGGATCGGCATCGAGACATGGCCGCATTCGGAGGGCGGCACGACGCGGCCCCAAGGCGTGTTGTGGACGGGGGCGGCGTTGACGCCAGTGCCAAGGCCCACGACGAGCATGGAGGAATTGGGGGCGGCGGGGGCGGAGATGATGGGGCGCAGGTATTCGGGGGCGATATGGCCCAAGGCTTGGCCCTGCGCTTGCAGATCGTTCAGGATGGCAACCTTGGTGGCCCCGGTGGCGCGGGTCAGTTGGGCATGGGTGATGGTCCAGTTGAGATTGGTCATCTCGGCCTGCCCATGTTGCACGGGGCCGGCGGCGGCGACGCAGGCACCCTCGACCGAGGCGATGCCAGCCTCGGCCAGATAGCGCACGAGGATGGGTTCCAGGCTGTCAAATTCGGCGTTGGAGAATTTGGCAATGCTGTCCGGTCGCAGCCGCTTGCCGTCGGCCAGGGCCACGCGGGTGTTGGTTCCGCCGATATCGGCGAGGATGGCGGTCATGGGGTCACCTTAGTCATTGCGCGCCAGGGCGCGGGCAAGGGCGTGATAGGACGACTTGGGGGTGCGTTCCAAGGTGTTAAAATCGACATGGACGAGGCCAAAGCGCTTTTCATAGCCTTCGGCCCATTCGTAATTGTCCAGAAGCGACCAGTAGAAGAAGCCTTTGACATTCGCCCCAGCCTCGATCGCGCGTTTGGTGGCGGCGAGGTGGGCGAAAAGGTAGTCTTCGCGGATCTGGTCAGTGACTTGACCGTCACTCAGCGTGTCGGCATTGGCCATGCCGTTTTCGGTGACATAGAGGGGCAGGTTGCCCACGTAGTCGCGCTCCATCCGGGTCAGGAAGGATTGCAGGCCGTCGGGGTAAATTTCCCATCCCATCTGGGTTTTGGGCAGGGTGCCGGGGACATCGCGGATGGCGGGCCAGGGGGCGCCGGGGGCGTGGGCCACGGTGTGGCGGGTGTAGTAGTTGACGCCCAGCCAATCGAGCGGTTGGCCGATCGTTGCCATGTCGTCTTGCCAGTTGGCGGGCATGTGGGGGGCGAGGCCGGTGAGGACCTCCTCCGGGTAGGTGCCCTTGGTGATGCCTTCGATGAACCAGCGGTTGAAGATGCCATCCCACAGGGCAGCGGCGGCCATGTCGGCGGGGGCGGTGGTGGCGGCGTCGGTGTGGTCGAAGTTCAGGACGATGCCGAGGTTTTTCTGCCCCATGCCGCGCAGGCGTTCTGTGGCGGCACCGTGAGCGAGCAGGACATGGTGCATGGCGCGGGCGGTGGCGCGGATGTCGCGGTGGCCGGGGGCGTGGATGCCCATGAAGTGGGAGAGCCAGGCCACGCACCAGGGTTCGTTGATGGTGGCCACGGTTTCAACGCGGTCACCGATTTGCCGGGTGATGGCTTCGGCATAGTCGGCGAACCAGTGGGCGACGTCGCGGTTGGCCCAGCCGCCGAGGTCGGCCAGCGCCGAGGGCAGGTCCCAGTGGTAAAGGGTCTGGAAGGGTTTCAGGCCGCGTTCCAGCATGCCGTCGACCAGTTTGTCATAGAAGTCGAGGCCTTCGGGGTTCACGGTCCGGCCGTCGGGCATGACGCGGGTCCAGGAGGTGGAGAAGCGGTAGGCGTCCATGTTCGCGGATTTCAGCAGGTCCAAGTCTTGCGGCCAGCGGTGGTAATGGTCGCAGGCGACGGCCCCATCTTCACAGCGCACCACATTGTCGGGGGTGGCGGCGAAGGTGTCCCAATGGCTGGGGCCGCAGCCGCCGAACTTGGTGCCCTCGATCTGGTAGGCGGCGGTTGCGGCACCGAAGAGGAAACCTGGGGGGAAGTCGAAACGGGACAGCATGGCGTCTCCTAGTGCGATGGGGCGGGGCCGGTGGATTGGCCAAGGATCAATTCCGCCTCAAGCAGGCGGTGTTGTGGGGGGGCGGCGGGGTTGGCGATCACGTCCAGCAGCATTTCGGCGGAAAGCCGGCCTGCATCGCGGACGGAGGAGCGGGTGGCGGTGAAGATCGGCACATCCTCGCCATTGCGCAGGTAGCTGAGGTCATCGTCAAAGATGATCACCGACACATCGCGGCCCATGCGCAGGCCCCGCCCCTCGATCGCGCGGCGGATGCCCATGCCTTGCAGCATGGAGGCGGCGAGGAAGGCGGTGGCGGGTTGGGGGTGGTCAAGGGCGCGCATGGCGGCGCGGTGGCCGGAGGTTTCGGTCATCTCGTCCGAGGATAGGAGGCCGGGGTCGGGGGACAGGCCAAGGGTAGCCAGAGCTTCGGTAAACCCGGCGCGGCGGCGGATGGCGAAGTCGACATGTTCAAGGCCGTTCACAAGGGCAATGCGCCGGTGGCCGAGGTGGAGCAGGAATTCGGTGGCGCGTTGAAAGGCGCGACGGTTGTTCACATCGACCCAGTTATAGTCCAACTCGCTGTCCGAGGAGCGGCCATGAACTACAAACGGCAGGCCCAGATCCCGCAGGACCTTGATGCGGGGGTCGTTGGATTTGGGAGCGTGGACAATGACGCCGTCAACGGTGCCACGGGACATGAGGTCACGGTAGGTGGTTTCCTCGGCCTCATCCGCGACGATGGACAGGATCATGTCATAGCCGTTGCGGGAATAAACCTCGCCCGCGCCGGCGATGAAATCGGAAAAGACCGGGTTCACGATTTCGGTGCGTGTGTTCAGCGGGATGACGTGGCCGACGGCAAGGGCGCGGCCGGTGGCCAGACGGATCGCGCGGGCGTTGGGGCGGTAGTTGTGGCGGCGGGCGCCGGCCAGAACGCGTTCGCGGGTCGCCTCATTCACCTCGGGGTAGCCGTTCAGGGCGCGGCTGACGGTCGTCGGCGACAGCCCCAGCTTGGTGGCGAGTTCCTTGAGGTTCATTTGGCGAGGTTCATTTGCGGGCGGCCAAAACGGTTTTCCTGAGTTTGGCGGGACATTATAGGGAGATTTCGGCAAGGTCAAAGCATTGCAGAGCTTACGTAATCGTTTCAGGTTTGGGGTAAGCGGGGGGTGCGGGCGCTTGAATGTCGAAAAATGGGGTTTTGGGTGGGTCAAAGCGCTTTGGGTTGGGCTGGCGCGAGGATTGTGGCGGGGCAAGAGGCATGGCACACATAGGCAAAACCACGGGAGGGTGAGATGGGTGTGACAGTCACGGCAGAAATGGTTGCGGCCTTTCAGCGGGACGGGGTGGTGCTGATCCCGGGGCTCTGGGCTGATTGGGTTGAGGATTTGCGCGCCGGTGTGGCACGCAACATGGCCGAGCCCGGGCCCTATGCGGCGGAAAACCTGAAGCCGGGCGAGGGTGGGCGTTTCTTTGATGATTACTGCAACTGGAACCGCATCCCCGAGTTTGAGCGGGTGATCCGTGGGTCTGAGGTGGCCGATGTGGCGGGGCAGTTGATGGGGTCGGCCCGGGTGCAACTGTTCCACGATCATGTGCTGGTCAAGGAGCCCGGCACCAGCAAGCCAACGCCCTGGCATCAGGATGGGCCCTATTATTTCGTGCAAGGGCGGCAGACGGTCAGCTTCTGGTCCCCGCTGGACCCGGTGCGCGAGGCGTCGTTGCGCTGCGTGGCGGGGTCGCACCGTTGGCCGAAGGAAGTGTTGCCGAAGCGGTGGCTGTCGGACACTTCGTTCTATCCGGACCCTGACAAATACATGCCGGTGCCGGACCCGGATGCCGAAGGGATGGACATTCGCGAATGGCAGATGGAGCCGGGGGATGCGGTGGCGTTTGACTATCTGACACTGCACGGGGCGCGGGGGAATGAAACTGCTGCCCGGCGGCGGGCGTTTTCGCTGCGCTTGGTGGGTGAGGATGCGCGGTATGTCGAGCGGCCGGGGCGCACCTCGCCCCCCTATCCGGATCATGGGATGGTGGCGGGGCAGCGGTTGCGGGAGGATTGGTTTCCTTTGCTGAAGGGGTAGATGCGGCATCAGCGGTGCTTGCGGTTTGAGGTGCGGGCGCGTCTGATGGGGCAAAGGAGCCTTTGTCATGGCCAGATTGCCAAAAGATCGCCGTCCCCGCAGCTTTCCGCCGCCCGAGTTTCCGCCCCGGCGGCCCAAGGTGTTTGCGCGCACGCCGCCTGCGATTTTCCCTTCGATCCTGGGGTTGTTGGGGCTGGGGTTGGCTTTGCGGCAGGGGGCGGTTGTTGTGGGTGTGCCGGGCGGGCTGGTTGAGGCCGCTTTGGGGGCCGTGCTGGCCCTGTGGGCTTTTGCGGTGGTGGCGCTGAAGGTCAAGATCTGGCGGCGCTGGGGCGTGTTGGCCGAGGATATGCGGGTGCTGCCGGGGCGCACGGGGCTGGCTGCGGCCACGATCGGCGGGATGGCGGCGGGGTCGGTGCTGGTGCCCTATGCGCCTGTGGTGGCGTTCTGGTTGGTGGTCGCAAGTCTGGTGGCGCATGGGGTGATGGCGGTTCTGCTGATCGTCGTACTGGCGGGGATGCCGCCGGAGGGACGGCAGGTGAACCCGGGGATGCATCTGGCCTTTGTGGGGTTCATCGTGGCGGCGGTGCCTTTGGCGCAGTTGGGCTATCAGGGCGCGGCGGAGGCGCTGTTCTGGGGCACGCTGCCGGTGGCGGTCGTGATCTGGGGGGTGTCGCTGTGGCAGTTGGTGCGCTTCGTGCCGCCTGCGCCGTTGCGGCCGATGCTGGCGATCCATCTGGCCCCGGCGGCGCTGTTGTCATCGGTGGCGGGGTTGGTTGGGTTGCCGGAACTGGCGCTGGGCTTTGCGGTGCTGGGGGCGGCGATTCTGGCGGCGCTGCTGGTGACGCTGCGCTGGGGGCTGGCGAGCGGCTTCACACCGTTCTGGGGGGCGCTGACATTCCCGCTGGCGGCCTATGCGACGGCGGTCTTGCCGCTGGCCGAAGTGCCGGGGCTGGTGGTGCTGGCTTTGGCGACGGCTGTGGTGCCGGCGATTGCATGGGCCGTGCTGGCACTGTGGCCGGGCAACCGGCTGGCGCAGAAAAGCAACGCGGCAGAGGCCTAGATCAGCTTGACCCAGGCGCGGGCGATGGCCAGACCATGCGCATCGGCCAGCTTGCCGTCGCCTGCGGCGTGGTCGTCAAAGCGGGCGATCCAGCCGGGGCGATTGGCGTCCATCATGGGCCCGAACTCGCGGGTCCAGTCGGCGACGACGGCGCGGCTGGCCTCGAAATGGAACTGCATGCCGTATCCGGCGCGGCCATAGCGGTAAGATTGCACCGGGGCCTTGGCCGAGCCTGCCAGATGCACGGCGCCGGGGGGCAGGGTGAAGGTGTCGGAATGCCATTGCATGATGGGAAATTCGCCCGGCACGGCCGACAGCACCGGGTCGGCGCGGCCTGCGTCGGTCAACTGGACCTGCGTCCAGCCGAATTCCCCCGCCGTGCCGATATGGTTGTCAGCCCCGATGCCGCGGGCAAAGACCTGAGAGCCCAAGCAGATGCCCAGCGTGGCGGACCCCATGGCAGCGCTGTCCTTCATCAACCGGGCCAGGCGCGGCAGATAGGGGTGGGTCGCATCGGCAAGCGCGTTCTGCTCGCCGCCAAAGGCCACCAGCGCGTCATAGCTGCCAACGTCGGGCAGGGCCCCGTCGCGCCACGGCGTCCACAACTCGACCCGCGCGCCCGCCTCGTGCAGGGCCACGCCGACCTGTCCGTGATGGGTGACGGCGGTGTTTTCGATGAGGGCGACGCGCATGTGGGCTCCTGTCTGGGGTCATAACGCAATATAGGGGGCGTTGCCCCTTGCCAAGGTGCAGCTTTGGTGAAACAGGAACCCGTCAAACGAACACTCCCGCCCAGACGAATGGAGGCTTTCATGGAGATTCGCGAGGCATATACCTTTGACGATGTGCTTTTGGTGCCGGCTGCCAGCTCGGTTCTGCCGTCTGATGCAGATACATCGACCTGGGTGACCAAGGCGATCCGCATGAACATCCCGCTGTTGTCCAGCGCGATGGATACCGTGACCGAGGCGCGGATGGCGATTGCCATGGCGCAGGCGGGCGGGATCGGAGTCATTCACCGCAATCTGGATTTGGTGGCGCAGGCGCGTGAGGTGTCACGGGTCAAGCGGTTTGAAAGCGGGGTGGTGTATCATCCCATCACGCTGACCCCCGATCAGACGCTGGCCGATGCCAAGCTGTTGATGGACCGCTATAACATCACGGGCTTTCCGGTGGTGGATGAGGGTGGCCGGGTCCTGGGCATCGTGACCAACCGCGACATGCGCTTTGCCAGCGACGATGCGACGCCGGTGCGGGTGATGATGACCTCCGACAATCTGGCGCTGCTGCGCGAGCCGGTGGACCGGGAGGCTGCGATTTCCCTGATGAAGGCGCGGCGGATCGAAAAGCTGTTGGTGACGGATGGGGCAGGCAAGCTGACCGGGCTGCTGACGCTGAAGGACACCGAGAAATCGGTGCTGAACCCCCATGCCTGCAAGGATGAGATGGGCCGTTTGCGGGTGGCTGCGGCGACGACGGTGGGCGATGCCGGGTTCGAACGGTCCGAAGCATTGATTGACGCCGGGGTTGACCTAGTGGTGATTGACACGGCGCATGGCCATTCCGAGGGCGTGGCGCGGGCGGTCGAGCGGATCAAGCGGTTGTCCAATACCGTGCAAGTCGTGGCCGGCAACGTGGCAACCGCCGAAGCGACACGGGCGCTGATTGGCGCGGGGGCGGATGCGGTCAAGGTCGGCATCGGTCCGGGGTCGATCTGCACCACGCGGATCGTGGCGGGGGTTGGCGTGCCGCAGTTGACGGCCATCATGGATTCGGCGCGGGCGGCGGGGGATATTCCGGTGATTGCGGACGGCGGCATCAAGTATTCCGGCGACTTCGCCAAGGCGATTGCGGCGGGGGCGTCCTGTGCGATGGTTGGCAGCGCGATTGCCGGGACCGACGAGTCACCGGGCGAGGTGATCCTGTGGCAGGGCCGCAGCTTCAAGGCGTATCGCGGCATGGGGTCGCTGGGCGCCATGGCGCGGGGGTCGGCGGACCGCTATTTCCAGAAGGACGCAGCATCCGACAAGCTGGTGCCCGAGGGGATCGAGGGGCAGGTGCCCTACAAGGGGTCCGCGGCGGCGGTGGTGCATCAGATGGTCGGCGGATTGCGCGCCGCGATGGGCTATACCGGCAACCGCACGATTGCCGAAATGCGCGAGAACTGCCAGTTCGTGCGCATCACCGGGGCGGGCCTGAAGGAAAGCCATGTCCATGACGTGCAGATCACGCGGGAAAGCCCGAATTATCGGGCGGGGTCGTAAGCCATGCGGCGGGCACTGATCACCGGGGCGGGGGCACCGGGGGGCATAGGCTTTGCCTGCGCGCGGGCCCTGGGGGCGGCGGGGTGCCGGGTGGCCATCGCCTCGACCAGCGACCGCATCTTTCAGCGGCAGGCCGAGTTGCAGGCGCTGGGGTATGAGGTGACGGCGCATATTGCCGACCTGACCGACCCCGGCCAAGTGGCGCGGCTGGTGGCGGACGTCGGGCCGCTGGATGTGCTGGTCAACAATGCGGGTCTGGGGTCGGTGACGGCGCCGCAGCCCTGGGGCGAGTTTACCGGGATGGCGGCGGCAGAGTGGCAAGGCTCGTTCGACACAACGTTCCAGCCGACGCTGTTGATGACGCGGGCCTATCTGCCGCAGATGATGGCCCAAGGCTGGGGCCGGGTGGTGCAGGTCGGGTCGGTCACGGGGCCGATCGTGGCGATTGCGGGCGCTTCGGCCTATGGCGCGGCCAAGGCGGCCATTGTGGGGCTGACGCATACGCTGGCGCTGGAGGTGGCGGGCAGCGGGGTCACGGTCAACATCGTGGCACCGGGCTGGGTCGGGACCGAGGCGCTGACGGGGGGCGAATCGGCGGCGGCGCTCGCCTCACCGATGAAGCGGGCCGGGCGGCCGGACGAGATGGCGGCGGCGGTGGTTTTCCTCGCCTCGGACGGGGCATCTTATGTCAACGGGGCCACGATTGTCGTCGATGGCGGCAATTCCTTGCAAGAAAAGAAGGGCTAGAGTCTACAGCCCGAACATATGCGCGGTGACGGCCAGCGTTGCCACGAACGCGGCCCATCCGGCGGCGGCAAGCACGGTTGCGGCCATGCCGGTCACGAACAGGCCGCCCAAGATCCACGCCCCATCCCGCCCGATGAACCCCATGGCAAAGATGATCAGTGCCACCGAGGGCAGCGTGTTGCCAAACGGGATCGGCAGCATGATCGTCAAGGACAGGATCAGCCCCAGAATGCCCACCAACCGCTCCGCCGAATCCGAGGTCAGGGGTTCCAGGCGCGGGTGGATCCAGCGTTCCACCTTGAGCAGCCAGGGCACGGCGCGGGCCAGCACATCGGCCAGACGCGCCCGCGAGATGGACCGCTGTGCGATGAAACGCGGCAGCCAGGGCGGCTGGTTCAGCGCCATTTGCAGCGTCAGAAAAACCAGCGGCAGGCCGGTGACCGCCGAGGTGCCAGGGATGCTGGGAATGCAGTTGGGCAGCGCGAACAGGATGATCAGCACCCCGCGCGCCTGATCATCCAGCCGCGAGACGATCTCGGCCAGGGTGATCTGGTCTGGGCCATCATCGCGCCCGGTGAACAGCATCAGCGTCTCGGTCAGGCCGGGCTTGGGGTTGGTCACGTGGTTCTCCCTGTTCTGGGTGCAAAATGGGGATGCGCGCCGGCAATTTCCAGCGGCAATTGCATGGACGGCGCCGGACTTGTATGCGGGCAGCGATCAGCCACAGGTTTGCCCCATGACCCCTGCCGCCCGCCTTTCTGCCGCCATCGAGATTTTGGACCGCATTCTGGCCGGTGGGCCGGTGGAACAGACCCTGACGAACTGGGGGCGCGGCAACCGTTTCGCCGGGTCGGGCGACCGGCATGCCTTGCGCGATCTGGTGTTTGACGCGCTGCGGCGGCGGCGGTCCCTGGCGGCGCTGGGCGGTGGGTTGACCGGGCGGGGTCTTGTGCTGGGTCTGGCGCGGGCTGCGGGGACCGAGGCGTTGTTCACGGGCGAGGGGCACGCCCCGGCCCCGGTGAGTGCGGCGGAGGCGGGCCGGACGCCCATCGGCGACGAGGCGCTGGACGTGCCGGACTGGTTGGCGCCCCAGCTGCGCGACAGTCTGAGCGGCGATTTCGCGGCGGTGATGGTGGCGATGCAGGACCGTGCGCCGGTGTTCCTGCGGGTCAATCTGGCACGGATCAGCCGGGAGGCTGCCATGGCGCGGCTGGCCCAGGACGGGATCGCGGCTGAAGGGGTGGACTGGGTGAACTCTGCCCTGCAAGTTACCGGGAATGCACGGAAAATCCAGTTGAGTGCCCCCTATCTGGAAGGGCTGGTGGAGTTGCAGGACGCCTCCTCGCAGGCGGTGGTGGCGGCTTTGGGGGTGCATCCGGGGATGCGGGTGCTGGACTATTGCGCGGGGGGCGGTGGCAAGACGCTGGCCATCGCGGCGCTGGGAGTGGCGGTCGAGGCGCATGACGCCAACCCGCAGCGGATGGGGGGTCTGCCGGCACGGGCCGAACGGGCCGGGGTGCGCGTGCGCCTCGTGGACCGTCCCGCGCCGCCCTATGATCTGGTAGTGATGGATGTGCCCTGTTCGGGTTCGGGGTCGTGGCGGCGCGATCCGCAGGGCAAATGGGCGCTGGACGCCGGCAGGCTGGCGGCTTTGGTGGAAACGCAGGCCGGGATCCTGGACCTGTGTGCCGGCTTCGGCCGACGGCTGGCCTATGCGACCTGTTCGCTGCTGCGGGCCGAGAATGAGGCCCAGGTTGCGGCCTTTGTGCAGCGGCACCCCGGATGGCACGTGGATTTTCAGACAAGGTTCAGCCCGTTGCAGGGCGGGGACGGATTTTTTGTTGCATTGTTGTTGCAGTCCGATGACAGTGCCGCACAACCCTGACGGGTTTTTTGCAGTTTCTTCCCGCGATGCGGGCTCCGGTTAAGGTCCGGTTAACAATTCTTCGGCGCTATGGTGCGTAAGGCTATTCCGAAGGGGACTGATGTGGCCATTTCTATGGCGGGGTTGAGCAGTGCAATCGTGGGCAGGCGTCCGACTGTGGCGCCGGTCCTGCTGTTGCTGGCGGTGGCGCTGGGCGGTGCCGTGGTGGCTGCGGTGTCGCAGGATGCGCTGCTGCGGCTGGGGGCGGCCAGTGCGGCCCTGACGATGGTGGTGCTGGTGCTGGGGTTGAAGCTGCGCGGCGCTCTGGCGCGGCGGGGCGAGGCGGCACGGCTGGCCCAGCTGATCGGGCTGGTCGGCAATGATGCAGCACCCTGCTATCTGACCGACCGTCATGGCCAGATCCTGTATCAGAACGACATGGCGCTGACGCGGTTCAAGGCGGACGCCGGAACGGCGCTGGTGACGGCGTTGAACCAGCATTTCGCCTCGCCCTCCTCGGTGCTGTACCGGCTGCAAAGCCGCGCCAGCCATTCGGGTTTTGGCCGTGAGGATGTGGTAACACGGCGGGGCCATACCAGGCTGGCTGTGCACAAGGTGGCCGATGACCGCTTTTTGTGGCGGCTGGAGGAGTTTCAGGACCGCAGCGCCGTGGGCCGCGGTGCCGAGAGCCTGAGCCTGCCGATGCTGACGGCGAACAAGGCCGGGGTGGTGCTGTTCACCAACGAGGCGATGCGGCGTCTGCTGGGCGGGCGGCCGAAGCGGCTGGACCGGGTGTTCACGACCCCAGTCCTGCATTCGGGCGAGGAGGTCGAGGTGTCTGCGGCCGATGGCCCCGTGCGCGCCGTGCTGGCCGAGGTCGAGGGGCCGGGCGAGCGGCGCGAGATTTACCTGCTGCCGGTCGCGCAGACCTCGGTGCATGTCAACACCATGGCCGATTTCGAACAGGTGCCGGTGCCGCTGGCCAAATTCGCCGCCGATGGCACGCTGATCCTGGCCAATGCCGCCGCACGCGGGTTGCTGAAGCTGGAGGTCGGGCAGGCCGAGATGTTCCATTCGCTGTTCGAGGGGCTTGGCCGTCCGGTCGCGGATTGGCTGGACGACATCGCCAGCGAACGCAGCCCCAGCCGGTCCGAGGTGCTGAGGGCCAGGCTGCTGGAAGGCGAAGCTTTCCTGCAAGTCACCCTGCGGCGCATCGTCGAGCAGGGTCGGCCGGGCATTCTGGCGGTACTTCAGGACGCGACGGCGCTGAAAACGCTGGAGGCGCAGTTCGTGCAAAGCCAGAAAATGCAGGCGATCGGCCAGTTGGCGGGCGGTGTTGCGCATGATTTCAACAACCTGCTGACTGCGATTTCGGGCCATTGCGACCTGCTGCTCTTGCGCCACGAACGCGAACACCCCGACTATGCCGACCTTGTGCAGATCCACCAGAATGCCAATCGGGCGGCGGCACTGGTCGGGCAATTGCTCGCCTTCTCGCGCAAGCAGACGTTGAAGCCGGAAAAGCTGGACTTGCAGGATGTGCTGTCGGACATGGCGCATCTGCTGAACCGGCTGGTGGGCGAGCGGGTGCGACTGCAACTGTCGCATGGCAGCGGGCTGGGTGCGATCCGGGCGGACCGGCGGCAGTTGGAGCAGGTCTTGATGAACCTGGTGGTCAATGCCCGCGATGCGATGCCCGGTGGCGGCACGATCCGCATTGAGTCGGAGGCGCTGACCCTGCCCGAACCGCTGACACGTGACCGGGCGACGGTGCCCGCAGGGGACTATGCCCTGGTGCGGGTGGTCGACACCGGCGCGGGCATGACCGAAGATCGGCTGCAAAAGATATTCGAGCCGTTCTTCACCACGAAAAAGGTGGGGGAGGGCACGGGTCTGGGCCTGTCAACCGCTTATGGCATCATGAAACAGTCGGGCGGTTTCATCTTTGTTGATTCGACCGAAGGGGTGGGCAGCACGTTCCAGCTGTATTTCCCGATCCATGACGGCAAGGGTGAAGCGGAACCCGCCCCGCCCGCCCGCAAGATTGTGGTCAAGCAGGGCGAAGGCGTTGTCCTGCTGGTCGAGGACGAGGCGCCCGTGCGTGCCTTTGCCAGCCGGGCGCTGCGGCTGCGTGGCTATACCGTGCTGGAGGCCGAAAATGCCGAGGAGGCGTTGAAGGCGCTCGAGGACCCCAACCTGTCCGTCGATGTCTTTGTCACCGATGTGGTGATGCCGGGGATGGATGGGCCAAGCTGGGTGCGCCAGGCCTTGGTGGCGCGGCCCAACGTCAAGGTGATCTTCGTGTCAGGTTACGCCGAAGATGCCCTGTCGGAAAACCAGTCGCGCATCCCGAATTCAGTGTTCCTGCCCAAACCCTTCTCGCTCAATGACCTTGCGGCAACGGTTCAGGGTCAGATGCACTGACCTCAGGACAGGCTGTCATAGAGCGCGAAATCGGCGGCGCGGACCTGACGCAGGTGCTGTTCGACGGCGGGCGACAGGGAAATTGGCGCTTGCGGTGAGACATTCACCTTGGGCAGGGCGATCTGGGTCGCCAGCCGCTTTTCCAGGAATCGCACGAACTGATCCATGGTTTCATAGCGGAAGATGTGGTCGACCGGGCGAAAACCGTCGGGGGTCAGAAAGGTGGCCTGCGCGCCGACCTTGGCATATTCGGGCTGGTCGGGCTGGCAATAGGCCTGAACGAAGGCGTCAAAAGACATGGTGCGGGTCGATTTATCGGGTGTTTCCTCGGGCCGCTGACGATAGCGATACCAGCTGCCCAACCAATCGATCGGTTCGCGCATCAGGGCAGTTGTGACAAAACTGGTGCCCTTGGCATCCCCTAGAAAGGGCGCCACGTGACGCTGATACTTCTGCGCGTTGGTGTGCTTGAGCTGCGGCGGCCGCATGACCACCACCGCGGCCAGCGGCGCAAGCGCGGTTTCAATCGAGGTGGACGCCGTTTTCGGAGTTGCAAGAAACACCAAACCCTGCCGCCAGAACACCAACATGACCAAATCTCCACCAAAATCACGAATTTCCCTGCCTAGATAACTATTCCTTAATCCTTCTGAGAAAAAGCTGACTTACGCAGAATTTGATTGAAATGTTCTCGTTTTGGCCTCATGGTATGGCAACAAAGCAAGAACACCTCGGGTGATTGCCGCGCACGGGCGGCTGTGAAATAAGGGGACGACGATGGCAGCGGCAAATCTTTTCGAGTTGGACGGTAAACGGAACATGGACAAGAAATCGGCCGAAAAGGCGAAGGCACTGGAATCGGCCCTGGCGCAGATCGAGCGGCAGTTCGGCAAGGGCTCGATCATGAAGCTGGGCGACAATCCGATCATGGATGTCGCGGCCACCTCGACCGGCTCGCTGGGTCTGGACATCGCGCTGGGGATCGGCGGGTTGCCGCAGGGCCGGATCATCGAGATTTACGGGCCTGAATCCTCGGGGAAAACCACGCTGACGCTGCATGTGGTGGCCGAGGCGCAAAAGACCGGGGGCGTTTGTGCGTTCGTTGATGCCGAACACGCGCTGGACCCGCAATATGCCCGCAAGCTGGGCGTGAACCTGGACGAATTGCTGATCAGCCAGCCTGACACGGGCGAACAGGCGCTGGAGATTGTCGATACGCTGGTGCGGTCGGGCGCGGTCAATGTGATCGTCGTCGATTCGGTGGCAGCGCTGACACCCAAGGCCGAGATCGAGGGCGACATGGGCGACATGCAGATGGGCAGCCAGGCCCGCCTGATGAGCCAGGCGATGCGCAAGTTGACGGCCAGCCTCGGGCGCAGCAATTGCA
>CAMBWO010000094.1 GCA_945871285.1 Pseudorhodobacter antarcticus
CGAGGCCTCGCAGACCTGGCTCAACGATGTCGCCAGATTGATGAACGGCCGCCCCAGAAAAACCCTCGGCTGGAAAACCCCTGCCGAGGCTATGGCCGAAGAAATCAAGGCCTTCACTTCAACCGTTGCGCTTGATGTTTGAGACCAAGAAGTCCGATTTGCGCATTTTCTGGATTGGGATAAGAAATGCCAATGCGGTGAAGCGCTTGCGCATTTATCTAGAGCAGTGCTTGCAGGGCCGAGCTGCCGGTCTTTGGCAACCCTATATGAAAGAAGATGCGTTTTCTCATTTTGATTCTTGATCCATTCACGGCTTCAAGGGCCGTATTTGCCCGGCAAAGGCGGTGCGTTGAGCGGCCCGCTTAACCTTGGTGCGACAGTGTCAGAGGTTGGTCGTGCTTGCGGAAAGACAGGCGGTTGATGCGAGATCCCTCGATCTCTGGCAGCCGGGTGTCGCGGGAGCCGACGGCGCTGATATAGCAGCGCGGCAAGTCCGGCATGATTGCCAGCGACAATCGGACAGAACTGACCTCGGACGCGATCCTGAAGTGGTGCGCCGAGCATAAGATCGAATGGCACTACATCGCGCCAGGCAAGCCGATGCAGAATGGCCTTGTCGAAAGCTTCAACGGTCGGATGCAGGATGAATTCCTCAACGAAACCCTATTCCGCAAGCTCGCCGATGCACGCGATCTGATCGCCACCTGGGTCACCGACTAAAACACCGCGCGGCCCCACTCGGCCCTCGGATACCAGACCCCGCAGGCTTCACCTTGCACCTGACCACCGCAATCGCCCGTCCCGCTGCACGCGATGAAAGTTTCGCGCGCCGGGCGATTTCTGAACCCGCGCCGATAGACGTAAATAACCACCGGGCTCCGGTCGTAGCTGGATGAAAGACCCGTGGCAGGTTAGCCGGAACGCGGCGATGATCGCCTCCTCATCGGGGCTCAGCAAAGTCGACTTGGCGTCCTTCGGCCCCGTAGGCAGATCCGAGACCGATGTCCGCGCGCCACTTCGCCACGGCCTTCTGATTGATCCCATAACGCTCCGACAGCGCCCTCAAGCTATCTTCACGATTTTGTATTGCTCTGCGGATTGCCTCAGTCGTGGTGGCGCTCCCGTTAAGAATCCGGCCCATTGTGCCTCCTTCCATCCAGGGGGGGGGGGCACAGCTCAGGCTGTCGAGGATTCACAACGTGAATCCATGCGGTTAGTCTGGCTGCATGAGCAAGCCATAACCTGCCCGCTACCGCACGATCAGATGGCCCAGTCATACTGCGTCGCTTTGCAAGCGCGGTTCGCTGTTGATCTGGCTGGACAAACAGATGACCTGGTTCGCGCCGCCAGACGTCAGCCCCGGTCGCCCTACGGTGTTCTCGGATGCGGCAATCCAGTTCTGCCTGACCATCAAGGTGCTGTTCAAGCTACCGCTCAGGCAAACGGCCGGGATGGTGGCCAGCTTGCTGAGGTTGGCAGGCCTGGGCTGGGCCGTGCCGGATTACACGACCTTGTCGGCGTCAAAAGACCCTGGCTGTCCAGATCCCGTATCGGCGCGCTGATGGCCCTCTTAACCTGCTCGTCGATAGCACCGGGAGGGGGCGCAAGGTGCATCTTGCCATGGATATGGCCAAGTCGGACATCCGGGCGGTGGAATGCAACCCCAGCATCGATGGTGACAGCCCCGTGCTGCTGGAACTGCTTGATCAGATCCCCGAAGGCGACAGATCGGCACAGTGACGGCGGGCGGCACCTGTGACACGCGCCGATGCCACACCGCCATCATCGACCGGCAAGCCACCCCGATCATCCCCATCCGCAAGAGCGGGCGATCGTGGAAACAAGACTGCCCGGCCGCAATCGCCCGAAACGAAACACTGCGCGCCACCCGGCATACGACCGGGCGTTCTGGACGCGCTGGACCGGGTACCAGGCCCGCAGCCAGATCGAAGCAAAGATGCGCTGCTTGAAAGCCTTCGCAGAACGCATCGAGGCAAGACACCCAACAGCCAAACCGCCGAAATCCAGATCCGCGTCGCCCTCATCAACCGCTTCAACGCCCTTGGCACCGCAGAAATCGTTCGCGTGGGCTGATGATGGCGGGGGAAGGGGCTATCTTGCCGCAAAGGTGACTTACGCAAGCGGGTGGAACCCATCAAGCTCAGTGGTTTTGGCGGTTCAGGGGAGGAATGGCCCGGTGGGGCAGGGGGCCGCCACCGGGCTTTTCCGGTCAGCTCCAGGTGCGGTCCCAGGAGTGTTCGTCGTCCCAGCGGTCGGTGGGTTGCCAGATGCCGGTGACGCCGGGTTGCAGATGTTGCATCAGCAAGTCGTCGTTCAGATCGTCGATGCCGAGGCCCGGTTTGTCGGAGACGGTGATGAAGCCATCCTTGACCAGAGGTTTGGGCAGGCCGATCTGGATGTCATCCCACCACGGCACATCGACGGAATGGTATTCGAGGGCCAGGAAGTTTTCGGTCGCCACGGCGACATGGGCGGCGGCCATGGCGGCGATCGGGCTTTCGGCCATGTGGATGGCCATGGCGACGCCGTGATCCTGGGCCATGTCACCGATTTTCTTGGTTTCATAGATTCCGCCCGAGGTCAGCAAATCGGGGTGGATGACCGAGATGCCGGCCTTGAGAAGGGGTTCGAAGCCCTCTTTCAGGTAGATGTCTTCGCCGGTGCAGATGGGCACGGTGGTTGCCTGCTGCAAGGTGCGATAGGCGTCGGTGTGCTGCCATGGCACGACATCCTCGAGCCAGGCGGGGGTGTATTTTTCGATCCGGCGGGCCAGGCGGATGCCGTCTTGCAGGGAGATATGACCAAGGTGATCAAGCGCCAGCGGGATTTCGGGGCCGATTTCGGCGCGGACCTCGGCGATGTATTGCTCCATCAGGTCCAGGCCCTTTTCGCTGAAATGCAGGCCGGTGAAGGGGTGCATGACGTTTTGGGCGTCATAGAAGGCGTTGCGGTGGCGGCGTTCGTCCAGGGTTTTGGGGCGCATGGACCCTGCGTGATGCTGGAAGGCGTCCAGTGATCCGGCGGGGCCAACCACCGTGCCGGGGATATGCGCGATCTGCATCAGGCCAAGGTCCATTTTCAGGAAGGTGAAGCCCAAGTCCATACGCGCGCGCATCCGCTTGCCCATTTCGGTGCCGCTGGGGCGGTCGGCGTCGGTGTCGCAATAGATGCGGACCTTGTCGCGGAACTTGCCGCCCAGCATCTGGTAGACCGGGACGCCGTAAGCCTTGCCCGCCAGATCCCATAGGGCCAGTTCGATGCCGGACACGCCGCCACCCTGCCGGCCATGGCCGCCGAACTGTTTGATGCGGCGGAACAAACGATCAATGTCGCAGGGGTTTTCGCCCAGAAGGCGGCTTTTCAGCATCAGGGCAAAGGTGGCGCTGGCGCCGTCGCGCACCTCGCCAAAGCCGACAAAGCCCTGGTTGGTGTAGATTTTCAGCAAGGCTGAGGTGAAGGGCGCGCCGACAATCTCGGCCACGCGAATGTCGGTGATGCGCAGATCGGAGGGGCGGGAGTGGGTGCTGACATGGTTCAGCGCATCAGGGGCGGTCGAGGTTGTCATTGGGGAATTTCCGTTGCTGGGGTCAGGTCTGGGTCAGGGCCATTTGGGTTTCGCCATCAAACAGGTGCATGCGGGTCTGGTCAAAGCCGAGCCAGACATTGGTATCGGAGCGGACTGGCACATCGGGGGCGAGGCTGGCGATCACGATGGCGCCGTCGACATGGACCTGCACAAAGGTGACATCGCCGGTGGGTTCGACCGTGTAGACGCGGCCGGGCACGGTGCCTGCATGGGGGGTGTCGTGCAGGGCGATGGTGCTGTGGCGAGCGCCCAGGATCAGCTTGTCAGACTTGGCGCCCAGTGCCTTGCGGGCATTGGCTGGGGACAGGGGCATTTGCCAGCCGTTGCCGGCGAGGGCGACGGTGTCGCCATCGACCACGCGGCGCAGGGGCACGAGGCTCATGGCGGGGGAGCCCACGAAGCTGGCCACGAAGGTGTTGACGGGGTGGTCGAACACGTTCTTTGGGCTGTCGTATTGTTGCAGGGTGCCGCCGTTCATCACGGCCATCTTGTCGGCCATCGTGACGGCCTCGAGCTGGTCATGGGTCACGTAGATGATCGTGGCCTTAAGGTCCTGGTGGAATCGTTTCAACTCGGTCCGCATCTGGACGCGCAATTTGGCGTCAAGGTTGGACAGGGGTTCGTCCATCAAAAAGGCGCGGGGATCGCGGACCAGGGCACGGCCAAGGGCGACGCGCTGTTGCTGGCCGCCCGACAACTCGCGGGGTTTGCGTTCCAGCAGGTGTGTGATGTCCAGCACGCGGGCGGTTTCAGTGACTTTGCGCAGGATCTCGTCCTTGGACAACCGGCGCATTTGCAGGGGGAAGGCCAGGTTCTTGGCGACGGTCTTGTTGGGGTAAAGCGCATAGTTCTGGAAGACCATCGCGATGTCGCGGTCCTTGGGGTCCAGGTCGTTCACCAGTTTGTCGCCGATGCGGATGTTGCCGCCCGACATCGGGATCAACCCGGCGATCAGGTTCAGTGTCGTGGTCTTGCCGCAGCCTGAGGGGCCGACGAGTGCCACAAACTCGCCATCCTGAACGGTAAAGGACACGTCCCCCACCGCCGTCACCGGGCCATAGGTCTTGACCACGTTTTCCAAAGCTACTTTGGCCATGTGTCGCCTTTCAGGATTTTACGGCGCCCTCGGTCAGGGCGCGCACGAAGTAGCGTTGCAGGACAAGAAACAGCACCACGACCGGCACCGACATCAGGAAGGTCGCGGCCATCAGGCCGGGCCAGTCGGTGGCAAACTCGGCAAAGAATCGCTGGATGCCGACGGGCAGGGTCAACTGGTCCTGCCGGTTCAGGAAGGTGGCGGCATAGACATATTCGTTCCACGCGCCGATGAAGGAAAAGATCGAGGTGGCGAGGATGCCCGGCACCGACAGGGGCATGACGATCAGCAAGAACGCCTGAAACCGAGTCGCGCCGTCGATGCGGGCGGCCTGTTCTAGCTGGATCGGGATGTTGTCGTAAAACCCCTTGAGCAACCAGATGGACAGGGGCAGGCCAAAGGTCAGGTAGGTCAGGATCAGAGAGCCATGGGTGCCCACCAGTCCGAGCCAGCGCATCAGGATGAACAGAGGCATCAGGAACACAACAGCGGGGAACATGTTGCGCAAAAGGACGGCGAAGAACAGGAAAGTCCGCCCCGGAAAGCGGAACCGCGAAAAGGCATAGGCGGCGGGAACGGCCACGGCGACGCCGAGCACGGTTGTCGCCAGCGAGACGTAAAAGCTGTTCCACATATAGCGCAGGAAATCGTTGCCAACCGGGTTGGTCGGGTCCAGCAGCTTGGTATAGTTTTGCAGCGTGGGTTCCTTCGGCCACCACTGAGGAGGGTACTGCATCGCCGCGAACTGGCTCTTGATCGAGGTCAAGAGCATCCACACCATCGGCACGGCCGTGAAAAGCAGGATCAGAACCAGAAAGACCCGCCCCGCCCAGCGCCATCCGTCCACCCGGCCGCTCATTCCGGTCTTCCCTTGTCGCCGCGTGTCAGGGCCTGAACATAGAAGTAGCCCAGGCACATCATCACGATGAACAAGATCACTGAATAGGCCGAGGCAAGGCCCCAGTTCTGCCGTCCAAAGGCGATCTGATAGATATGGGTGATCCAGATGTCGGACGCCCCGGCGGGGCCACCGCCCGTCATCAGATAGGGCACGATGAAGGAATTGAAATTGGCCACCATCAGCAGCAGGACCGTGACCATCGACACGCCCTTCAGATGCGGCGCGGTCACATGCCAGAACCGCTGCCAGGCATTGGCCCCGTCAACCTGTGCGGCGCGCAGCAGCTGTTCGGGCACGGTTTGCAGACCCGCCATCAGCATGATCATGGCGAATGAGAACTCGCGCCAGATGTTCACCACGATCAGCGAGGGCAGGGCTGTGTGGATATTGTCCAGAAAGTTGATGGGCTTGTCGGTAAAGCCCCATTGCACCGACAAGGCCCCGATCACCCCAAAGTCGGAATGGTAGAGCCATTTCCACAGATAGGATGCGGCGACGGCGCTGATCACATAGGGGATCAGCAGGATGGCGCGCAGCACGGCCCGTCCGGCAAATTCGCGGTGCAGCGACAGGGCGGCACCCAGGCCCAGCAGAAAAGCGAAAAACGTCGAGGCGAGGGTCCAGATCACGGTGTTCAGCGTGACCGACCAAAAGGCGGGGGCGGTCAGGATGGTCTCGTAGTTCTTCCAGCCGACAAAGGTGCGGTCGCGCAGTTGCAGGCTGGCGGGGGTCTTGTAAAAGCTCATGTCGATGGTGAACCAGATCGGGTAGGCGATCACGACCATCATCACCACCAGCGCGGGCAGAACATAGGCATAATCCGCCCGATGCGCCACGATCCGTCGCAGCAGACCGTCGTCGCGGCGCAAGGACCCGCTGGCCGGGTCGGAAGTTACTGCCATTTCAGGGGGTGCCTTTCTGGGGGAAACCCGGCGGCAGGGATGCCGCCGGGTCCAGACCGGGGTTAGAGGCCGCTGAGCAGCGCCTCGACCTTGGCCGCCGCATCTTCGGCCGCCTCATCCACCGTCATCTTGCCCGTCAGCGCGTTTTGCAGCATGTCGGGGATAATGATGTTCATGATCTCGGGCGCCTCGGCGATGGCCGGGAAGGGGATGCCCGAGGGCAGCATCGAGGTGGTCACGTCCAGAAACTTGATCGTGTCCAGACGTTCCTTCATCCACTCGGTCTGGAAGCCACGCAGGTTGCCGGGGTTGGACCCGACCCAGGCCAGCTTGGTCGACCATTCCGGGCTGGTCCAGAAGCAGATCAGCGCCTTGGCGGCCATCTCATCCATGCCACCTTCGACATATTCGCCCTTGACGATATGGATGTTTGACCCGCCGAACACCACGGCACGCCGGTCCGGACCAGCCGGGATCAAGCCATAGCGCATGTTGGCCACCACCTCGTCCGCGACTTCCTTGTCCTTGCCGGTGGCCTTGCCCGCCAGATCGACCATCTTGGCATATTCGGCCGGGTGGGCGATCATCATGGCCAGTTGGCCCGCGATGAAGGGCGACTGGTTTTCAGCCTGGGTGTTGGTCAGGGCCGAGACGGGCACCGATTGGTCGCGGACATACATGTCATAGGATGCTTGCAGGGCCGCCTTGGAGCCGGGGCTGTTCAGGCCAACCGATTTCAAGGTCGGCGCATCCAGGTTTTCGTCCAACGCGGCGCCGCCATAGGCCCAGAGTTGCGGCATGAACCGGAACGGCGTGTTCCCGGCGTTCTGCTTGGCGACAAGGCCGTAGCCCGCAATGCCAAGCTTGTCCTTGATCTGCTTGGAATAGGCGACCACATCATCCCAGGTCGCGGGCGCCTTTTCCGGGTCAAGCCCGGCATCGGCAAATATCTTGGCGTTGTAGATGAAGCCCATCGTCTCGTTGTTGGTCGGGATGCCGTAGGTGGCGCCGTCGTAGGTCACCGATTTCAGCGCGCCGGGCCAGAATTCGGCGGTGGTATAGCCGACATCCTCGGGCTTCAGCGGTTCAAGATAGCCTTTGGCGGCAAATTCGACCCCGCCCAGGATTTGCAGACGCACGACCATGGGCCCCGCATTGCCCAGAAGCGAGGTGCGCAGCTTGTCCAGAAGGTCGTTGTAGACGATGCTTTGCGCTTCGAGCTTGATGTTGGGATAGGTGGCCTGGAAGGCCTCCCAGAATTCCTTGTCGAATTTCTTGGTGATCTCGGGTTCGGCATCGGCGGGACCGGTGTACCAGACAGAAACCCGGCCGGTATAATCCAGCGGCACCGTCTTGGCGCATTCGGCCGCCGTGTCAAACTTGGCGGTGCCCGCAATGGCGCGCACATATTCGGGCGACCATTTCGACAGGTCGATCGCCTCTTGCGCGATGGCCGCACCGGGGCTGATTGCAATGCCGGTCATCACCGCCGTCCGAACTGCCGCCGATAGGGCCGACAGCGGTTTTCCTGGCCCCTTGGGGTCATTCCTTCTTGTCATCCGATTTCCTCCCATTGGATCTTCTGGTGGTGTGGTCGTCTGCTGGCCTCTTGGTGGGCCCTGACTGTCTGAATCGCGGGTTGCCCTGCGAAAACCGATGCGTCATTGCGCATGGCACTTTGCGGACTATGGGTCAGTCCCACAATATCCGTCAAGAATAATGTATCATTCAGCCGTTTCCTGTATGAAAGTCGCCTGTCCCATCTTGGCAACATGCGAGGCTGCACGCTATGCACGTGGGATGAATTCCATGGTCAACCTGATCGACCCGGCCGACATGCCACCGGACCTGCCCTGGACGGCCGAGGATGGGCCTGTCTGCCGGCGCATCCGGCAAGACATCTTGGCCGGGCGCATCAGCAGCAACGAGCGGTTGAAGGTGTCCGAACTGGCGGCCCTGTATGGCACCAGCACCAACCCTGTGCGCGAGGCCCTGCACCAGTTGCGCGGCGAGGGGCTGGTGATGATTTCGCCCAACCGCGGGGCGCGGGTGCGCCAGATCGACGAGGCCTATGTCCGTGACATTTATGAACTGGCCTCGCTGTTTGAACCCTATCTGATCCGATGGTTCGTGGGCATCTGCACCGATCATGACATTGACCGGCTGCAAAGGGTGCAAGACCAGATCGAGACACTGAACTTTGCCGAGAACCTGCAACATTCCAATCTGGACCAGCAGTTCCATCAGATCATGTACGAACGCCACTATAACCGCATGACCGTGGAGTTGTGGTGGCGCAAACGCACGATCCTGACGGGGATCAACCGCGACCACATGATCTCGCGTCGCAGGCAGCGCGAGGTTCTGGACGAGCATCGCGGTCTGATCGCCGCCCTGCGGGCGCATGACGAAGACCGGGCCGCGGCCCTGATCGCTCAGCATGTGCGGGGGGCGGGACGTCACATCACCGACCGGATCAGGTCAGAACGGAACAGCCCGGAATAGGGCCGGCAAACTGGAGCACAGGGATGAAAATCACGGATCTGAAATGCGGTCTGATCGGCAAGAACCCGATCGTGCGCATCGTCACGGATGAAGGGATTTCGGGCTATGGCGAGGCGGAAAGCTACAAGCCCTATCTGAAGCCTTTTATCCTGCAGTTCCGCGATGCCCTGATCGGGCAGGACCCGACCGATGTGGAACGCTGCATGCAGCGCATCCGCAACCGTGGCGCCTTCAAACCTTACGGTGCGCCGGTCAGCGTGATTGAGCATGCGCTGTGGGACATTGCGGGCAAGGCGGCGGGGGTGCCGGTTTACAAGCTGCTGGGTGGCAAGGTGCGGGACAAGGTGCGCACCTATAACGGGTCGTTGCGCAAGCCCCTGTCATCGCTGACACCCGAAGGCTTTGCCGAAAGCTGTGCCTGGATGCTGACGTTGCCCGAGGGGTTTGACATCATCAAGCAGGGCATCGGATTTCACAGCCCGATGAAAACCCTGCCCGGCTTCTTTTATGGCGACGCCGAGCCGAGCCCGTTTCACGGACACGCGGACAGCGGCCCGCTGACCGAGCGCAGTCTGTCCCTGATGGTCGATTGCGTGGCGGCGATGAAGGATGTGTTGGGCGACCGGGTCGGCCTTGCGCTGGATTGCGGGCCGGGCTGGTTGCCCGCCGATGCGCTGCGGTTTGCCCGGGCCATCGAGAAATACAATGTGATGTGGTGCGAGGACATGCTGACCGGGGATTATTCTACCCATGTCAGCGCCCATACCTACCGCGACCTGACGATGCAGACCACAACGCCGATCCACACGGGCGAACAGATTTACCTGCGCAACAACTTTCGCGAGCTGATCGAGACGCGGGCCGTCAACATCATCGGCCCCGATCCGGCGGATGTGGGGGGCATTGCCGAGTTGAAATGGATTGCCGAATACGCCCACCTGCATGGCATTCTGATGGCGCCCCATGGCACGGGCAACGGGGTGCTGGGTCTGGCCGCGCTGATTCAGGTCTGCGCGACGCTGCCGGCCAACTTCATCGCCTTTGAATATCCGAGTGGGACCGATCCCTGGTGGTATGAGATTGTCGAAGGCCTGCCCGAAAAGATCGTGACCAACAGCATGATCGACGTCATCGACAGGCCGGGCATGGGGGTGGATCTGATCGCCGAGGCGGCCAAGCGGTATCTGGCGCCCGAGGATGCCGGCTTTTTTGACTGAAGCGCCGTCAAAGGTGCCGGGTCCCCGCGTGGGGCCCCGGCATTGGCGGGTTACATGCGGCCAAAGATGGCCGCGCCGCCGGTGCGCAAATTGGCCTCGGCCTCTGTTTCATCGTGGCGCCAGCCGTCGACTTCGTAGGCCGCGCGGCGGTCGCCCAGCGACATGGGAAGGTTTTCGTCAAGGACGGCTTCCACGGCCCCCCGGTCGCTTTCTGCGCAACGCACGCTGCCCCCGACTTATTCACCGAACCGTGCTCCGCTTTCGGCTCTTTGGCGGTTTCGAGGCCCGGGATGTTCTCCATCCGGGGCTCTGAGTCGGGTCTGGTGATGGTTGGTGAGGTGGTCGCACCGCGGGGCCTGTTTTTGGCGGATTTCTGCGGTGGGCGGCCATCTCTTGCGCATCACTGCGGGCCGCGCCCAGGCGGTTTCGGTTTCCCAAGCCGTCCGGTTCCGGGCTGTTAAGGATCGGCCCAGTGCAGGGCCATGAGCGGGGGCCAGAGCACCGACCAGAATGGCGCTGCAGCGGAGGAGAGCGCCAAGGTCATCCGTCGCCCCGAGATCACCAGCCGCGCACCGGCTCGGAGCACCCGCTCGCGCAGGCGGCGCAGGCTCCATCCCGTTCCGGTGGCTTTCGCCAGAACGCGGCGAGCGATGTGCATGACCTGATAAGCGAGGCAGGCAATCAGCAGCCGGACCTCGTTGCAGGCGAAGGCATCCACCGCGGGCGTTTTCGACTTCAACTTCTTGCCGAGCCAATGCGACTTCGCCCGGTTGGTCGAAGACAGCGCCGGGGCCAGCACGTCCTTCAACTCCCCCATGTGGCCCTCGGCCTTACCGCGTTCGCGGTAGTGGGCCAGCACCTCGCCCCGCGTCTTCGCCGTCCACTTCAGCGAAGTGACCAGGAAGAAGCGATCGAGCAGGAGATCGTCCGCGCGCTCCTTGACGACCAGGATCACGCGCCGCGGCTTGTCCCAACTGTCGGCTTGATACCGCAATTCATAGAGCCAGGTCCGGGGCTCAGCCGGACGGCGCCCCGGCGGACGCTTCATGAAAGGGTCCGCCAAGCGGTCCAGCACGGGATTGGCGCGCAGCCGCGAAACGTAATCGATACCCCGGGCCTCCAGCCCCGCCAGCAGTGCGGCCGAGGGGAACCCTGCGTCGATGCGCACCATGGCCACATCGCAGAAAATCTTGCGCGCCCGGTCGACGATGTCGAGGATCACATCCAGCGCGCCCTCGGCGGTGCCGACATTGCCCGCCCGGAGGCGCGCATCCAGCATGTCGCCCGTCTGCGCGATGGAGGTGATCAGAGGGTGGTAGATGCGGGCATTGTAATGGCCGTTCCACTCTGCTTTCGGCTGGTGGCCGTGGACCTCGACGGGTGCGCTGTCGACATCGAGTGTGACGGACGGCATCCGTTTGCCCTGACGCTCGGCCCTGATCCCGCGCCCCGCCATCTCCAGCACCGCCTCGCGCAGAACCTTGATGTTCGCCGGTTCCGCCATGATCGCGGTGAAGCGAGACAGCGTCGGCTGCGAGGCGAGCCCTGGCCCCTCCAGCGGCGTCAGACCGGCCGCCGAACTGGCGGCCAAACGGAAAGCAGGATCGTGGCGCACCGCATCGGCATCGTCGTGGTCGCGCCAGCCCTGTGCCGACAGCAGCACAGAGGTGCGGATCAGGGAGGCGAGATCATGGGCAACATCCACCTTTCTGCGCGGATCGTTCAGACGCGCCGTCATCCACGACACGATGCCGCTGCGTTCCAGCACCTCGCGCAAGAGTACCGCCCCAGGATCGCCGGTCAGGCGGTCTGCCCGGGCTTCGACCCGCAACGACCTGTTGAAACCCGGAATGACTGGCTGTAGCGTTTCACCCATGCGTGCGTCCGAAGCTGCCTACAATTTTTGTCTAGCAGCCTGAATCTAAAGCACTTTCAGGCGCACGCAACCGTCAGCATACACGTTCCGTGAATAAGGCGGGCTGACAGCTACACCGCCCCGGCGCATCGCTTCGGAAAAGACCGGGGCGTCGTCTTCGGACAGGCCCAGATCGACCAGAGCCCCCACGGCGCCGCCCGCCAAGGCACCACCCGCCACACCGATAGCCGTCGCCGCAAGCCACCCTGCCGCAACCACTTGCCCGATGCCGGGAATTGCCAACATGCCCAGACCTGCCAACAGGCCCGCCCCACCGCCGACAGTGGCCCCGATGCCTGCGCCAGTGGCTGCGGCGGACTCCTCGGCCATGGCGCCGCGGTCTGTCATCGAACCGTCCGCCTCTGTGGTGCTGAACGTGTCGAGCATGGTTTCATTGCCGAGGATCGAAACCTCGACCCCCGGCAAACCCAAGGCGTTGACATTGTTTCGTGCCGTATCGGCGTCTTGGAGGTCGTCAAAGACGCGTGTGATCACAGCCATGATAGTCTCCATGGGTTAAAGGGTTAATGTCTGATGACAACGTGGTTTTTCTCTTGGTTGGCCATGGCGCAGGATCCCTTCTGCACCGTGGAGCCAGACCAACGCCGGGGCTCGGCTGCCGTTCCGAATGCAGTTTTCAAGCCGGCGGCTTCATGCCTGACAGGGCGGTTTCAGCATGGTGCCGTGTCGTGCCGGAATACTAGCATGGAGCAGCATGGGCGGTGATGGATCGGGTATCACACCGGCTGTGGTGCGATGTCTGACCTGCGTCGCCAAACGTTTTGATGAGGCGTCCCGGGTTTCGCTTTCCCTCGTTACCCGTGACGCCTCATCAATTCACTTCACCCCGCAACATCCATCGGCCAACACGCGCAGGCGCACGAAGGGGTGATCTGGGACGCATTGACGAACATACCAAGAACACTACACTTGACCGATGACCAAACTTACCCTTCAAGACAAGCTCGCGATCCTTTCGGATGCGGCGAAGTATGACGCATCCTGCGCTTCATCCGGGGGGGAGAAGCGGGATTCACGGGCAGGGGGCCTGGGCTCATCGGGCGGCAGCGGGATTTGTCATGCCTATACGCCGGATGGGCGCTGCATATCGTTGCTCAAGATATTGATGACCAATTTTTGCATCTTTGACTGTGCCTATTGCATCAACCGGGTGTCATCGAATGTGGAACGGGCGCGGTTTTCGGTGGAAGAGGTCGTCACGCTGACCCTGGAATTCTATCGGCGCAACTATATCGAGGGGCTGTTTTTATCGTCAGGCATCATCCGTTCGCCCGATCAAACCATGGGCGACATGGTGCGAATCGCGCAGACGCTGCGGCAGGACCACGGCTTTCGCGGCTACATCCACCTGAAAACCATCCCCGATACTTCGGCCGAGCTGATCCGGCAGGCCGGGCTTTATGCCGACCGGCTGTCGATCAACGTGGAACTGCCGCAGGACGCCTCATTGCGCAAATTCGCCCCGGAAAAGCGGCCCGAGACGATCCGCGCCACGATGGCGCAGGTCCGGCTGGAAGGGGAAGCGGCCAAGGAGGTCTCTCATACCGGCAAGAAGCCGCCGCGCTTTGCGCCTGCGGGGCAAAGCACGCAAATGATCATCGGGGCGGATGGCAGCGATGATGTCACGATCTTGAACAGCGCCACCCGGCTTTACACGGGCTACAAGCTGCGCCGGGTCTATTATTCGGCCTTCTCGCCGATCCCCGATGCCTCGGTCGCGCTGCCGCTGGTGCAGCCGCCGCTGTTGCGCGAGCACCGGCTGTATCAGGCGGATTGGCTCTTGCGGTTTTATGGGTTCAGCGCCGAGGAGATTGCGACAGGGGCCACGGCGGGGCATCTGGATCTGGAGCTTGACCCCAAGCTGGCTTGGGCGTTGCAGCACCGTGGCCTGTTTCCGCTGGACGTGAACGCGGCCCCGCGTGAGATGCTGTTGCGCGTTCCGGGGTTTGGCACCAAGACGGTGGACCGTATCCTGACGGCCCGCCGCAATGGCAAGCTGCGCTATGAGGATCTTTCGCGCATCGGCGCGCAGATGAAAAAGGCCAAGGCCTTCATCAGCGTTCCCGGATGGACGTCGCGCGGCCTGACCGACGACATCACCCTGCGCGCCCGCTTTGCCCCCGCGCCCGAACAGTTGATGCTGCTGTGACCCATGCCGTCAGCCTGCCAGACCGCGGCACGTTCGACGCCTGGCGCGGTGCGGCGCGGTTGGCCATGTCGCACCGGATTGCGCCGGAAGATATGGACTGGTCGGGGTCAGGGGGGCTGTTTGCCACCAAGCCGCTGCCAGCCGACCCCGGCCCGCATCAGGTGCTGGTGCCGCAGGCCTTTGTGAAGC
>CAMBWO010000095.1 GCA_945871285.1 Pseudorhodobacter antarcticus
GGCCAGCGGCGATACCGGTGCCAAACACGTCCATGGTCGAGACCCGAAATGTAGCCGCGCGACACTTCACCCACCAACCGAACGGGGCATCATTAGCCTGTCGGAGGGCGCCCGACCTCTAGGCCGGTTGCTTGACCGTGATGCACAAGCGGAACTGGTCAACTTGAAACGAGGTCACAAGGGCTGGGGAAACGTGGTGCGTTTCCTTTTCGACCCAAATCACCTGGTAGGGACTGCGTCCCCAAGGCCCGGTGCTCCTCCTCGACCGCCCCTTTCGCCCCCGGCCCAAACAGGCTAGTCAATCCCACGCAACTGACGGACAGGCCCATGGCGCGCTCTCTTCTTCGCAATGTCGTCACCGTCGGGGGCTGGACGCTGCTTTCCCGCGGGGCAGGCTTTGCCCGTGACATGATGATGGCCGCCTACCTTGGCACCGGCCCGGTGGCCGAGGCGTTTCTGGTCGCCTTCTCCCTGCCCAACATGTTCCGCCGCTTCTTTGCCGAAGGTGCCTTCAACATGGCCTTTGTGCCCATGTTCGCCAAAAAGCTGGAGGGTGGCGAGGATGCCCAAGGCTTCGCCCGCGACGCGATGAGCGGGCTGATGACCATCCTGCTGGCCTTCACCCTTATTGGCACCCTGGCCATGCCGTGGCTCGTCTGGGCCATGGCGGCCGGTTTTGTGGGCGATGCGCGGTTCGATCTGGCGGTCGCGTTTGGCCGGATATCGTTTTCCTACATCCTGTTCATCTCGCTGGTCGCCCTGTTGTCCGGCGTGCTGACAACCCATGGCCGGTTTTCCGAGGCGTCCTTTGTGCCTGTGTTGATGAACCTGATGTTCATCGCGGCCATGTTCGGGGCCGATTGGATGAACTGGGACATGGGGTTGACCCTCGCCTGGACCGTGCCACTGACCGGCATTGCGCAACTGGCCTTCACCTGGAACGCGGCCCGCAAGATCGGCTTTGCCATGGTCCCCCGCTGGCCGCGCTGGACGCCTGACCTCAAACATCTTGCCCTGATCGCAGGCCCCGCCGTGCTGGCGGGCGGGGTGGTGCAGGTCAATTTGCTGGTCGGCCGACAGGTCGCCAGCTTTACCGAGGGCGCCGTGGCCTGGCTCACCTATGCCGACCGCCTCTACCAACTCCCCCTCGGCGTCGTCGGCATCGCCATCGGCACCGTTCTGCTGCCCGACCTGTCCCGCCGCCTGCGGGCGGGTGACAGCGACGGCGGCCGCGCCTCGCTGAACCGCGGGGCCGAGGTGGCCCTGGCCCTGACCCTCCCCGCCGCCTTCGCGCTGGTCGTGATCGCCGGGCCGCTGTGCGCCGTTCTCTATGAGCGCGGCGCCTTCACCCCCGCCGACACAAGCGCCACGGCGCTGGTCCTTGCCATCTACGGCCTCGGCCTGCCCGCTTTTGTCTTGCACAAGGTCCTGCAACCGCTGTTCTATGCCCGCGAAGACACACGCCGCCCGTTCCGCTATGCCCTCGTCTCCATGGTCTTGAACGCCGCCATCGCCGTTGGCCTGATGCCCTGGATCGGCTTTGCCGCCGCCGCCTGGGCCACGACGCTGGCCGGTTGGGTCATGGTCTGGCAGCTGTGGTCCGGGTCACGCAAGATGGGCCCCGAGGCGACGATGGACGACCGTTTCCGCGCCCGCCTGCCCCGCATCATCGCCGCCGCCCTGATCATGGGCGCCGCCCTCTGGGCCGCCACCTGGGCCCTGACGCCCATGCTTGACGCCCGCCACTGGCGCTTTGCCGCATTGGGCATCCTGATCACCCTCGGCATCGTCACCTATTTCGGCGCATGCACCCTGATCGGCGCCTTCAGCTTGGCCGACTTCCGCGCACTCCGCCGCAAACCCTAACCCCGCATCCGCGCCAAAACCCGCGCCCACCCGCCGGGGCTGACCAAAAAGGCCAGGGCAAACCCCGCCACGAACCCCGCCAGATCGGCCACCCATTCCCACGACGTGCCCCGGTCAATCCCGTAAACCACAATCCCGAACACCGCGATCACCACCTGAAACGCCAGCAGGAACCCAATCAGGCTGAACGCCCGCAACTGGTTTCCTCCGCTGCCCACCATCCGCATCCACAGCAAAAACGAATAGGCCCCGATCAGCCCGTAATCCCCCGGATACCCCCCCATCAGCGCCGCATGGGCAACCGGCACCGCCGTATAGGCCAAGGCCCCCACCACCGTCGCCACCAGATAGGTCGCCAGAACCGCCCACCAGCGGTAAATCTCGCCCACGAACTTGCCCAGGGCCAGCAGGATCACCACCACAAACAGCGCATGCGACACCTCGCGGTGCACCATCGCATAGGTCACCAACCGCCACAGCCCATCCAGCGGATAGACCCCCGCCGTCACCATCTGCCGGAGATAATCGGGCGAAAACGCAAAGGTCTGCACCGCCTGCACCCGCCAACCAATCGCATCCGCCCCGCCCACCAACCCGCTGGACCCGGCACCGACCACCACCTCCATCGCAATCATCGGCAGCGCAATCAGCCACACCACCGGCGGCAGGGGGTTCAACGGCGGGGCGTTCGGGTCTTGCATTGCGGTCCCTTTTGGCAGCTTGATTGACGCCCTCGCATGCCAGCGTTAAGGGCAAGGTGCAAGATTTCAGATGGAGCATCCCCATGTCCGACGCGGTCCAAACGCCTCAGATCAAGCCCTTGGCCTTCCCGACCCGCATATTTTCGGGCATCCAGCCCTCGGGCGGTCTGACCTTGGGCAACTATCTGGGTGCCCTGAAACGCTTTGTCGAAAAGCAGGACGAGGGGATCGAGACGATCTATTGCCTGGTCGACATGCACGCCATCACCGTCTGGCAAGACCCCGCCAAACTGCGTCAGCAAACGCGCGAGGCGGCGGCGGGCTTCATCGCCGCCGGCATCGACCCCACCCGGTCGATCCTGTTCAACCAATCCCAAGTGACGGCCCATGTCGAACTGGCCTGGATCTTCAACAGCATCGCCCGCATGGGCTGGATGTCCCGTATGACCCAATGGAAGGACAAGACCGCCGGCAAGGATGCCGAGGCGGCCAGCCTTGGCCTGTTCGCCTACCCTTCCCTCATGGCCGCCGACATTCTGGCCTACAAGGCCACCCATGTTCCGGTGGGCGAGGATCAAAAGCAACACCTCGAACTCTGCCGCGACATCGCGATCAAGTTCAACAATGACTACAAGGTCAACTTCTTCCCCGTCGTCGAACCGGTGATCGAGGGGGCCGCGACCCGCGTCATGTCCCTGCGCGACGGCACCAAAAAGATGTCGAAATCCGACCCCTCCGATCAAAGCCGCATCAACCTGACTGATGACGCCGACACCATCTCCAAGAAAATCCGCAAGGCGAAAACCGACATGGACCCCCTGCCCGATACCGTGGCAGCACTGAAAGACCGGCCTGAGGCGCGCAATCTGGTCAACATCTACGCGGCCCTTGCGGGTCACAGCCCGACGCAGGTTGTGCAGGATTTTGCCGGGGCGCAATTCGGCACCTTCAAACCCGCCTTGGCCGATCTGGCCGTGGCCAAACTGTCGCCGATCACCTCCGAAATGTCCCGCCTGATGAAGGACCCCGCCGAGATTGACCGCATCATCGGCCAAGGCGCCGCCCGCGCCGATGCCATCGCCCGGCCCATCGTCGATCAGGTCTATGACATCATCGGCATGATCCGTTCCCGTCAGGTCTGACATGCGCCGGGTCGCACGGGTCGCACGGCTGATCCTGCTGCTCTGGGGCATGGGGTCGGCCGCCGCCTTTGGCACGGTCCTCTATTGGATCGCCACCGACCCCACCGCCCGCGCCCTGCGCGATGCGACGTTGGATGAAATCACCGCCACCACGGACCGGATGCTGGCCGAAACCGCCACGCCCGACCATCTGGCCGCGCTGATCCGCGAACGTCTGGATCAGGACCCCCGCAACTGGCTGGCCCTTGATGCCCTGCTGGACATCGCCAGCCAAAACGCAATCCCCCTGCCCCCCGACCTCACCACCCGCTTTGCCACCCTGCGCGAGGAGGACCACGGAGTCCTCGCCACCGCAGGCTCCTGCGCCGTCTGTCTGGTGGACAGCGCGTCTTGCACCCTGACCGAAGTGTTTGTCTGTCAGGCCCCCATCAACTTGACCCCGGTGGGCGATGTGCTGGGCATCGGCAAGGCCGCCTCGGCCTATGCCTTGGGTAATGAGATCGACACGGTGGACCTTGCCCTGTCCATCGTCGGCCTAGGGGCCACTGTGGCGGTCCTGACAACGGGCGGCGGCAGTCTGGTCGCCAAGGCCGGGGCGGGTTTGATGAAAACCGCGCTCAAGATGGGCCGGGTGTCGCGCCCCTTGCTGGCCGTCTTTGAAACCGCCATCCGGCGCGGGGTGGATTGGGCCAAACTGGCGGACGCAAGGTCACTGGACGCCGTCCGCGCCGCCCTGCGGATGGAGCATTTTGACGAAGTGACGCGGATCGCCAACGCCCTTGGCGATGTGGCCGGCAAAACCGACCTGACCACCGCGTTGCATCTGTTGCCCATGGTGGACAACGCCGCCGATGCCGAACGCCTGGCCAAAACCGCCACCGCTCTTGGCCCCCGCCTTCTGGGTCGGGCCGAAGTTCTGGGCAAAGCCCGCCTGTTCCGCGCCACACTGCGCATCACCGATCTGGCCACCTGGGCCCTGACCAGTTTTGCCGCCTTTGCGGCGGGCCTCGCCAGCCTTGTCGGCATGGCCGTCGATGGGCTGATCCGGCATTTCCTGCGCGGGATCAGTCGCGAGGCCAGGGTCTGAGGCAGTGCGGCCTTTGGCTGCCCCCCCGGGGCGCTGCCCCGGACCCCGGGATATTTGGGCCAACATGAAAGGGACAGGGGCGCGGGTGGGGTGGAAGGTAATGCCCGTGGCCTTGTCGCTGGCCGTCCACCAGCGGCGACGGGTGCTGATGAGCAGGTCCGCCGCGCCGCTGTTGCCGGGTTGCGGCAGTCATGCGCTGACCCGGCGGGGCACTGTCGATGGCGGCGCCTCGGCGCAAAGCCCAGAGGGCAGGCGCAAGCCGTGGGCGGATACGGTGCCTGCTGGAGGGTTGGCTGCGGTCCATTCCGCGGCGGACCTTTCCAATTGGTTAACCTCGGCACCCCAAGGCATTGAAATATAATAGGTTTAAAAACTGTCCAGATCTGGACGCCATGTCACGCAATCGATTCATTCCTTTGTCAGGATGCGGTCATGGGTCTGATGGCCCCTTGACGCGGGCGCCCGCGACTGTCCCCGCAGGTGGGCAACGCTCTTGTCCCGGTTTGGCGCCCCTGATCCCATCCCGGTTCAGGGGCGCCCTTTTTGGCGGGGTTCCGCCAGCCCCAACCCGCCAGCCCTTCCCGCCCGGCCCTGTCAGTGCTTTAAACGCCGAAAAAGGATGGAGAGCACAATGGCATTCGGAACATCAATCCGCACCTATTGGGAGGGGCGCTGGCACGAGGGCGATCTGCCCGTGATGAAGGCGGCAGACCACGGCATCTGGCAGGGCTCGTCGGTTTTCGACGGGGCGCGCTATTTCGACGGCATGTGCCCCGATCTGGCCCTCCATTGCGCGCGCCTGAACCTCTCGGCCGAGGCGATGATGATCACGCCCACCTGCGAAGCCCCCGATATGGTGGCGATCATCCGCGAGGGATTGGAGGCGTATGGGCCGGGTCAGGCTGTCTATATCCGCCCGATGTATTGGGCGCTGCACGGGTCGGATCTGGGGATCGCTCCGATGGCGGGGGCAACCGGGTTCGCCATCTCGCTGGAAGAGGTCGCCATGCCCCCCGCCTCCTTTGCCACCACCGTCACCCGGACCCGTTTCCGCAGGCCTGTGCTGGAGGATGCGGTCTGCAATGCAAAGGCGGGCTGTCTGTATCCCAACAACGCAAGGATGCTGGTCGAGGCGCAGGCCAAGGGGTTTGGCAACGCCCTGGTGGCCGACGCCCTGGGGAACCTGGCCGAGTCGGCGACGGCCAATGTTTTCCTCGTCAAGGATGGCGTCGTCTTCACGCCCATCCCCAACGGCACCTTCCTAGCAGGCATCACCCGGTCGCGCCACATGGCCAACCTGCGCGCCGATGGGGTCGAGGTCGTTGAGACGGTGCTGACCTTTGACGATGCCCACGCCGCCGATGAAATCTTCCTTTCGGGCAACTTTGCAAAGGTGACGGCAGTCAAGGCCTTTGATGACACCATCTACCGGACCCGCACCATGACGGACCGGGTCCGGCGGCTTTATCTGGACTGGGCGGCGGGGCAGGTTTAGGAGGGCTGCGAAGGAGACCTTCGATGCGCAAGTTTCTGGTCGTGCTGGATGATACGCGGGAATGTCTGAATGCGATGCGGTTCGCGGCCCTTAGGGCCGCCCGCACGGGCGGCGGGGTGCAGATCCTGTCGATCATCCCGCCCGAGGAGTTTCAGCACTGGATGGGGGTGGCCGACCTCATGCGGGCGGAGGCGCGCGAGAGGATCGAGGCCCATTTCGAGGTCTTTGCCAAATGGATGCGGGACAAGCAGGGCATCAACCCGGAACTGGTGATCCGCGAGGGGGACCCGGTGACCGAGATTCTGGCCCAGGTCCGCGAGGATGGGTCGGTGGGGGTTCTGGTTCTGGGGGCGGGGTCTGACAAGGGGGGGCCGGGGCCTTTGGTCACGGCCTTGTCGCGGTCCTCGGGCAGCCTGCCCATTCCGGTGACGATCGTGCCGGGGGATATGAGCAAGGAGCGGCTGGAGAGTATCACCTGAGGTGTCCACGCGTGGACACTTTTGAATATACATAGATTTCAAAGGCTTGACTTTTTTCATTAACCATTCTGGTAAGGTTTGCGTCACCGCCTGCCCCCACGCCGACCCAAATTTCTTCGAAGAAATTTGCAAAACTTTTCGAAAAGTTTTGGCAGCGCGGGCTGTTGCCTGCCGGATGCTGCCGAGGAAAAGAGTTAGAACCATTCCAATCTTGACATCGCACCCCCCAGGGCGCATATCCGACTGGAATAGTCAGGAGTTCCGCCCATGTTCATTCAGACCGAATCCACGCCGAACCCGGCGACGTTGAAGTTTCTGCCCGGTCAGGCCGTGCTGGATGTGGGCACGGCGGATTTTCCCAACCCGGAGGCGGCGGCGAAGTCGCCCCTGGCCATGCGCATCTTTGCGGTGAGTGGCGTAACGGGGGTGTTCATGGGTCTGGATTTTGTGACCGTGACCAAGGCCGAGGCGGTGGATTGGCAGCATATCAAGCCTGCCATTCTGGGCGCGATCATGGAACATTACCAGTCGGGTGCGGCGGTGATGGAGGGTGACGCGCAGGCGGCGCATCAGGCGCATGACGGGCCGGATGGCGAGATCGTCAAGCAGATCAAGGAATTGCTGGATACGCGTGTTCGTCCTGCGGTGGCGCAGGATGGGGGCGACATCACCTTTCACGGCTTTGACCGGGGCGTCGTGTATCTGAACATGAAGGGGGCCTGTGCGGGCTGCCCGTCGTCGACGCTGACGTTGAAGATGGGCATCGAAAACCTGCTGCGGCATTACATCCCCGAGGTGCTGGAGGTTCGTCCTGTTGCGGCCTGACCAACTGGTTCTGGCGATTGACACATCGGCGGCGCATTGCGCCGCCGCTTTGCTGTGCGGCGACCGGGTTGCCGTGCGGGTCGAGGAGATGGCCAAGGGGCAGGCCGAGCGTTTGGTGCCAATGGTGACCGAATTGCTGGCGGCCGAAGGGTTTGTCATGGCCGATGTCGGGTTGATCGGGGTCGGGGTCGGGCCGGGGAATTTTACGGGTATTCGCATCGCGGTGGCGCTGGCGCGGGGGTTGGCGCTGGGTCTGGGGGTTCCCGCGATTGGGGTGACGGGGTTCGACGCGGCCCAGACCGAGGGGGCGGAGTGGGTGGTTTTGCCTGCACCACGCGGGCAGGTTTATGCCCAGCGGTTTTCGCCCGAACCGGAGGCGGCGCTGATTCTGGAGCCGGGCGCGGTGCCGGACGGGCGGGTGGCCTATCTGGCGGACCTGCCGGTGGCCGATTTCGTGGTGGCGATTGCGCGGTTGGCGCAGGCGCGGGCCGGAGGGGCGCAACCGCGCCCGGCGCCGTTTTATTTGCGCGGGGCGGATGCCGCCCCGGCCTCGGACCCGCCGCCGGTGATTCTGCCGTGACGCTGGCCGAGATGGCGCGGCTGCATGGGGCGGCCTTTGTCATGCCGCGCCCGTGGTCGCAGGCCGAGATTGCCGAGATGTTGGCGAGCCCGTTTTGTTTTGTGGTCGAGGACCCGCAGGGTTTTGTGATGGGCCGGCTGGTGGCCGGCGAGGCGGAACTCTTGACGATCGCCGTGGACCCGGCGGCGCAGGGTCAGGGCGTGGGCACGCGGTTGATGCGGGCGTTTCTGGACGAATTGCAGCGTCGTGGGGCCGAGACGGTGTTTCTGGAGGTGGCCGAAAGCAATGCGCCTGCCCGTGCCCTGTATTCCCGCGCGGGGTTTGCTGTGACGGGGCGTCGGCGCGGCTATTATCACGCCCCGGATGGCACGGCGGTCGATGCCCTGATGATGGCCCTGCAACAGCCCAATCTTTGACCTGATGATCAAATTGCAAGCGGGCCCTTTCAGATTCCTGTTGACCACTTGCGCTGCATCCTAGCTAAATCAGCCACGATCCGCCCGCGAACGGCCATGAGTCTGCACGGCTCGAACTGGACGTGGAAAGGGTGGCGATGGTTTTGACAACTGGGAGACGGACATGACCCTTATGAAACATTTGCTGGGTGCCTCGGCGCTGCTGGCTTTGACGGCAGGCGCGGCTTTGGCTGATCCGGCGATCATCTATGATGTCGGCGGCAAGTTCGACAAATCGTTCAACCAGGCGGCCTTTGGCGGCGCCGAGCGTTGGAAGGAAGAGACCGGCGGCACCTATAAAGAGCTGGAAATGCAGAACGAAGCCCAGCGCGAGCAGGCCCTGCGTCAGCTTGCCGAGGGCGGCGCCAACCCGATCGTCATGACGGGTTTCGCCTTTGGTGACGTGCTGAACACGGTGGCCCCGGATTATCCGGAGACCAAGTTTGCCATCATCGACATGGTGGTCGAGCAGCCCAACGTGAAGTCGGTGGTGTTCACCGAGGATCAGGGTTCGTATCTGGTTGGGATGATGGCGGGCCTTGCGTCCAAGACCAACGTGGTCGGCTTCATCGGCGGCATGGACATCCCGCTGATCCGCCGCTTTGGTTGCGGCTATGCGCAGGGCGTGAAGGCTGTGAAGCCGGATGCGACCGTGATCCTGAACATGACCGGCACCGATGGGTCGGCCTGGAACAACCCGGTGAAGGGTGCCGAGATTGCCAAATCGCAGCAGTCTCAGGGCGCTGACGTGATCTATGCCGCCGCTGGCGGCACGGGCGTGGGCGTGTTGCAGGCGGCGGCTGACATGGGCATCCTGTCGATCGGCGTGGACAGCAACCAGAACTACATGCATCCGGGCAGCGTTCTGACCTCGATGCTGAAGCGGGTCGATAACGCTGTTTACGACGCGTTCAAGGAAGGCGAAGCGCTGACGCCGGGCATCAATGTGATGGACCTGAAGGCAGGCGGCGTGGGCTATGCCATGGACGAGAACAACGCGACGCTGGTGACCGCCGAGATGACGGCGGCAGTGGATGCGGCGGCCGAAAAGATCAAGTCGGGTGAGTTGGTCGTGCACGACTACATGTCCGACAACACCTGCCCGGCTGGCCAGTTCTAATGTCGGCAGACATGATTGGGGGGCGGCAGGCAACTGCCGCCCCCGTTTCACCCTATGCGATTGAGTTGAAAGGCATTTCCAAGGCTTTTGGCCCGGTGAAGGCCAATCAGGACATCAACATCCAGGTGCCGCGCGGCACCATTCACGGCATCATTGGCGAAAACGGTGCGGGCAAGTCGACGCTGATGTCGATCCTGTACGGGTTTTACAAGGCAGATGCCGGTGAGATTTTCGTGGGCGGTCGATTGACGCCGATCCCCGACAGCCAGAGCGCCATTCGCGCCGGCATCGGGATGGTGTTTCAGCATTTCAAGCTGGTGCAGAACTTTACCGTGCTGGAAAATGTCATTCTGGGGGCTGAGGATGGCGCGATGCTGTCCACCTCGTTGAGCCGGGCCCGGCGGGAGCTGGAGGCGCTGAGCACTGAGTTTGATCTGGATGTGCACCCCGATGCGGTGATCGAGGATCTGTCGGTGGGCCATCAGCAGCGGGTCGAGATTTTGAAGGCGCTGTATCGCCGTGCGGATATCCTGATCCTGGACGAGCCGACGGGGGTGTTGACGCCTGAGGAGGCGGACCATTTGTTCCGGATTCTGGCGGGCTTGCGGGATCAGGGCAAGACGGTGATCCTGATCACCCACAAGCTGCGCGAGATCATGGAGACGACGGACAATGTCAGCGTGATGCGGCGCGGCACGATGGTGGCGACGGTCAAGACCGCCGAGACCAGCCCCGAGGCGTTGGCCGAGTTGATGGTGGGACGCAAGGTGTTGCTGGAGGTTGAAAAGCGGCCGGCGGTGCCGGGCCGCGTGGTGCTGTCGGTGAAGGACTTGCGGGTTCGGGATGAAAACCGGGTTGAGCGCCTGAAAGGGGTTTCGTTTGAAATCCGGGCGGGCGAGATTTTGGGTATTGCCGGGGTGGCGGGCAACGGGCAGTCCGAACTGTTGCAGGCGCTGGGCGGGATCACGCGGGCGACGGGCGAGGTGACGATGAACGGGGTGGTCCTGCCGCTGTCGGGCTCGGGGGCCAATGGGCAGGCGCGGCGCGAGGCGGGGATTGCCCATGTGCCCGAAGACCGCCAGGCGCTGGGGCTGATCATGGATTTTGCGGCCTGGGAAAACGTCGCCTTTGGCTATCACAATGCGGCGGAATATCAGATGAACGGGCTGTTGATGGACAACGCCGCGATCAAGGCGGACACCGCTGCCAAAATGGCCAAGTTTGACGTGCGGCCGCCCAACCCCATGCTGCCGGCCAAATCCTTTTCGGGCGGCAATCAGCAAAAGATCGTCGTGGCGCGTGAGATGGAGCGCAACCCCGATCTGTTGCTGGTGGGCCAGCCGACCCGGGGTGTGGACATTGGGGCCATCGAATTCATCCATAAGCAGATCGTCGCGCTGCGCGATGCGGGCAAGGCGGTGCTGTTGGTGTCGGTGGAACTGGACGAGATCATGTCGCTGTCGGACCGCATCGTGGTGATGTTTGATGGGCAGTTGATGGGCGAGCGTGACCCCGACAAGACCGACGAGCGCGAGTTGGGCATGATGATGGCCGGGATGGCTGGCAAGCGGGGGGCCGCCTGATGGACAAGATGCCGCGTTGGGCCGATGTCGTGCTGGTGCCCTTGATCTGTCTGGTCATTGCGTTCTTCTTCAGTGGCATCCTGATCTGGGCCATCGGGCAAAGCCCGGTCGAGGCGTTGACCATCATGGTCACGGGGTCGCTGGGATCGACCTATGGCTGGGGATATACGCTGTTTTACGCGACCAATTTCATGTTCACCGGGCTGGCCGTGTCCATCGCGTTTCAGGCCAGCCTGTTCAACATTGGCGGCGCGGGGCCGGCAACGCTGGGGGGGTTGGGCGTGGCGCTGTCGTGTCTGTTCATCCCCTGGCCGCATTGGTCGCTGGCATTGGCCGGGTCGATGGTGGCGGCGATGGCCTTTGGTGCAGCCTGGGCTTTTCTGCCCGCCTGGTTGCAGGCCAAGCGCGGCAGTCACATCGTGATCACGACGATGATGTTCAATTTCATCTCCTACGCGCTGATGAACTATCTGCTGGTCAATATCTTGCGCCCGGTGGGCAAGATGGACCCGGCAAGCGCGAGGTTTGACGAGGTGACGAACCTGCCGCAGTTGGGCGACATTCTGGCGCTGGTCGGCATTCCGTTTTCGACGCGAAACCCGGCCAATATCAGCCTGTTGATTGCGCTGGCCTGTGCGGTGGGGGTGTGGGCGTTGCTGTGGCATACGCGGCTGGGCTTTGCGATCAGGGCCTTTGGCAAGTCGGAGAAGGCGGCGCTGTATGCGGGGATCAGCCCGGTGCGGATTACCCTGTATGCGATGATGTTGTCGGGGGCGCTGTCGGGGATGATGGCGATCAATTCGGTGCAGGGCGAGGCGAACCGGTTGCTGCTGAATTCGGTCGAGGGGGCGGGGTTCATCGGGATTGCGGTGGCGCTGATGGGGCGCAACCATCCGTTCGGCATCGTGATCGCGTCGATATTGTTCGGGTTTTTGTATCAGGGCGGGTCGCAACTGGCATTGGGCACCACCATACCGCGTGAGGTGATTGTGGTGTTGCAGGCGCTGGTGATCCTGTTCACCGGAGCGCTGCCCTATATGGTGCAAAAACCGCTGGAGCGGCTGTTCGTCCGGTTCAACCAGGGGAGGGCCGCGTGATGGAATGGGCCAGTTTCTTGCAGATTCTGGAATCGACGATCCGGCTGTCGACTCCGTTGGTCTTTGCCTGTCTGGCGGGCCTGTATTCGGAACGGGCGGGGGTGTTTGACATCGGGCTGGAGGGCAAGATGCTGGTCGCGGCCTTTGCGGCGGCGGCGGCGGCCTTTGCGACCGGGTCGGTCTGGATCGGCACGCTGGCGGGGATTGGGGCGGCGTTGCTGTTCGCCGCGATCCACGGGTTGGCGTCGATCACCTTCCGGGGCAACCAGTTGATTTCGGGGGTGTCGATCAACTTTCTGGCGTCGGGGTTGACGGTGGTTCTGGGGGCAGCCTGGTTCCGGTTGGGCGGGCAGACCCCGCCCCTGACCGGGGATATGCGCTTTGCCGATGCGCCGCTGTTGGACCTGTTCGGAATCACGGACCCCAACCCGGTGATTGGGCTGATCTTTGGTCATTCGGTGCTGGTGTATGTGGCGCTGTTGATGGTGCCGTTTTCGGCCTGGCTGCTGTACCGGACCCGGTTCGGGTTGCGGTTGCGGGCCGTGGGGGAAAACCCGGCGGCGGTGGATACGGCGGGGGTGTCGGTGGTGGGGCTGCGCTATGCCGCCGTTGGGATTACGGGCGTTCTGTGCGGGTTGGCCGGGGCCTATATGTCGATGGCGCTGTCGGCGGGGTTCTTGCGCGAGATGACGGCGGGGCGGGGGTATATCGCCTTGGCGGCGCTGATTTTTGCCAAGTGGCGGCCGTGGTATTGCCTGATGGCCTGTGTGCTGTTTGGCCTGCTGGATGCCGTGGCGATCCGGTTTCAAAGCATTGATATCGGTGTGTTCATCATCCCGGTGCAGTTTACCCAGGCCCTGCCCTATATCCTGACGGTGATCATTCTGGCGGGCTTTGTCGGCAAGGCGATCCCGCCGCGTGCCGGGGGGGAGCCCTATGTCAAAGAGCGTTGAGGTCATTCGCGCCCGTGCCGGGGATGCGCCGGTGCGGCTGGGGCTGATCCTGGGGTCGGGTTTGGGGCATCTGGCGGAGGCGGTTGACGGGGTCAGTATTCCCTATGCCGACCTGCCGGGTTTTCCGCATGTGGCGGTGTCGGGGCATAACCCGAACTTGGTGGTGGGCGATCTGGAGGGGGTGCGGGTTGCCGTCTTTGGGGCGCGGGAGCATTACTATGAGAACGGCAACCCGGCGGCGATGCGGGTGGCGTTGGAGTGTCTGAAGGCGTTGGGCGCCGAGGCGTTGATTGCCACCAATGCGGCGGGCAGCATGAGGCCGGATATCAGGCCGGGCGATTTGATGCTGCTGAACGATCACATCAACTTTTCCGGGTTGAACCCGCTGATCGGGGAAAAGACCGATGCGCGGTTTGTGCCGATGACGACGGCGCATGATGCGGGGCTGCGGGCGGCCCTGCGGGCGAGTGCCGAAGCCGTGGGCGTGGCGCTGCCGGAGGGGGTTTATGCCTGGTATTCGGGGCCGTCGTTTGAAACGCCGGCCGAGATCCGGGCGATCCGGATGCTGGGTGGCGATGCGGTGGGGATGTCCACGGTGCCCGAGGTGATTCTGGCGCGGTTTCTGGGGCTGCGGGTGGCGGCGATTTCGTCGATCACCAACATGGCGGCGGGGATGTCGGACGAGCAGATCAGCCATGAACACACCAAGGCGATGGCGCCGTTGGGGGCGGTCAAGCTGGAGAAGGTGTTGCGTCATTACCTGCGCGGCATGGGCTGACAGGGCGGTCCGGGAGGTTTCACACCTCCCGGACCCTCCGTGGAGTATTTTTGCCGAAATGAAGGGGTAAGGGCCGGGCGGCGGTGGCTT
>CAMBWO010000096.1 GCA_945871285.1 Pseudorhodobacter antarcticus
GCTCGCTGACAAGGGGTTCGACAGCAACTGGATCATCGCCGAAATGAATGAACGCGGTGCTGTGATCTGCATTTCCCAGCATCCGCGACGAGCGGCACCCCTGTCCATCGACACGGAACTTTACAAGAGCCGCCACCTCATCGAGAACTTCTTCTGCAAACTCAAAGAGTTCAAGCGCATTGCCCTGCGCTCAGACAAAACTGACGCTTCGTTCAAAGCCATGATCTACGCCGTCGCAGCCCTTATCAACTCGCGCTGAACCTCAACAGGCCCTAAACCGGCCGGGCACTTCCGAGGGGAAAGCACCGGGCCGAACGTGATCCGCTGAGACGAACGGACCTCACCAATAACAAGCGTCACTAGTAACCACGACCTTTGGGCATCACGCGCCCTTCGGCCATCACTGGGTCAGCACGGTCCGACGAAGCGGCTGCCATCCTGACGCTGATACACACATTCGCCCGACGCGGTCCGGCCCAGCAGGGTGCCTGCCGCCAGACCCACGGCACCACCGATCAGGGCACCCTGAGTCGGGTCGTTCGGGGTCGCCAAGGCCCCCAAGGCCGCACCCCCCGCGGTGCCCGCCAACTGCTGCTGTTCCAGGGTGTCGCAGGCCGCGATCAGGCCCAACAACGGGAACACCAATACCAATTTCTTCATTGCGTCTCCTATCCGGCAACGCTTGTTCGCTGCTTCCCATCGACAACCGTCAGAGGTGTGAATGGTTCCCGGTGGGAGCGGAAAATTTGGTCAGTCGTCCTGACCCAGAACCGGGGCTGTCCTGTCCAAAGCCAGGTCGGCTGCCGAAAAAATCATCGGGCTGCGCACGCCCGGCACGCCGTCCGGCGCAATCTGCATCCCGCGGGCAATCACCTGAGGGTCGGCAAACACCTCGGCCAGATCATTGATCGGGCCAGCGGGCACACCGGTCGCCTCGCAGGCGGCCAGCAGGGCGGATTTCGAGAACCGCAATGTTGCCTCGGTCAGACGTGCAGTCATGACCACGCGGTTGGCAATCCGGTCGGCATTGGTCAGAAAGGCCGTATCCAGCGCCATGTCGGGCACGCCCAACACCCCGCACAGCCGGCGGTATTGCGCATCATTTCCCGTCGCCAGAATGATCCAGCCATCGGCGCAATCAAACACGGCATAGGGGGCAAGGTTAAGATGGGCGTTGCCCATCATGCCGGGCGCCTTGCCAGTAGACAGATAGTTCATCGCCTGATTGGCCATCACGCTGGTCGCCACGTCCAGCAAAGCCATGTCGATGTGCTGGCCCTGACCCGTGCGCCCGCGCTGCACCAAGGCCGCCAGAATCGCCGTGGCGGAATAGACGCCGGTAAAGATGTCGGTGACGGCCACACCAACCTTTTGCGGCTGTCCCGCAGGATCGCCCGTGACGCTCATCATCCCCGACATGCCCTGGATGATAAAGTCATAGCCGGCGCGGTGGGCATAGGGGCCGGTCTGGCCAAAGCCGGTGATGCTGCAATAGATCAGGCGCGGATTGACCAAGCGCAGGCTGTCATAATCCAGCCCGTACTTGGCCAGACCGCCCACCTTGAAATTCTCGATCAGCACATCGGCATCGGCGATCAGGGCGCGCACCATCGCCTGCCCCTCGGCCGTGCGGAAATCGCAGGTGACGGACGATTTGCCCCGGTTGGTGGCATAGAAATAGGCGGCGGAATGGTCGCCGTCGCGGTCGATGAAGGGGGGGCCCCAGCGGCGGGTGTCGTCACCCTCGGGGGCCTCGACCTTGATCACTTCGGCGCCAAGATCGGCAAGGGTCTGGCCGGCCCAGGGGCCGGCCAGAATCCGCGCCAGTTCGACGACCTTGATGCCGTGCAGCGGGGTCACTTACTTGGCCAGTTCCGCGTCGATGATCGCTTTGAGTTCGGCATAATCCATGTTGGAATGCTGCGTGCCGTTGATGATGAAGGACGGCGTGCCGCTGAACGTGTCGCCCGGATAGTCGGTTTCGATGTTCTTTTGGTAATTCGCCACCAAAGCCTCGGCCAAGGCCTGATCGCGCAGGCAGGCGTCAACCGTTGCGTCATCCATCCCGGCGGCAAGGCCGATCTTTTTCAACTGCGCCACGGCGGCGTTCATGTCGGCGGCACCGGCCCAGTCGCGCTGCTTGTCCAGCAGGATGTCGGTGATGCCCATATAGCGCAATTCGCCACCGCACCGCGCCAGCATGCCGCCCAGCAGGCCAAGCTGATCAAAGTAGACCTCGTGATAATCCAGCCGGACCTTGCCGGTGTCGATATAGTCGGCCTTCAGCTTGGGGTAGACCTCGCCATGGAAGGCGGCGCAGTGCGGGCAGGTGAAGGACAGGTATTCCACGATCTTGACCTTGGCCGCAGCGTCGCCGATGCCATGGTTGGCCACGGTTACGGGTTCGGCGGCGGCCGTGTCGGTTTGCGCAAAGCCTGCGCTGCCCATTGCGGCAAAGGCGGCCATCAAAGCCATCACATGGCGGCGGGTGAGAAGATGCGTCATGGGGGTCTGCCTTTATGTAGCCTTGCGGCGATTTAAGATGTTTTGCGCCAAGGCTTCAAGGGCGGCGCGCAGGGTTTCGTCATGGACCGGGGCGGCAACGGCGCGGGCCTCGGCTTGCAGGGCGGGGTCTGGCGGTTTGGCAGCCTTGGGGGCGGGGGTGAATTCCGCCTGACCTTCGGCAAAGCCGGTGGCGGCGGTCTGGGTCAGGCTGATGCGGGAAATCGCGGCATAGCCATAGGCGGCGTTCACGCGGTCTTTCAGGCGCGGCAGGTCCATCTGGACCATGGGGGCATGGGCGGGCGAGACGAGCAGCGTCAGCGTCGCGCCCATCCCCTCGCGGCCGTAACCCACCTTGACGGGGCGGGTGATGCGGGCGCTGTCTTCGCCCACGATATCGGCCCATTGGGTGAGCAGACGCGTGACGGCAAAGCCCCGCTTTTCGCCCGCCGTACGGATACGCTGCTGCAACAGCCCCGAGGCCGGTTCAAACCCGCGCATCCGGCGTTCGGGCGGTTTTGGGGTCTGGTTTGGTGAACGGGCCATCTGGTCCTGCTGCGATCTGACGCTATTGTAGCCGCTGTGGTGGTGTTGCTGCCAGAGGTTAAGAGGGTCAGGGGGCATAAACATTGCGTGACGACGGGGTGAGCGCCGAGGGCCTGTTGGCGTGGTATGATGGCCACGCCCGTGCCTTGCCATGGCGGGTGCCGCCGCGCAGCGGGCTGCGGGCGGACCCCTACCGGGTGTGGCTGTCCGAGGTGATGTTGCAGCAGACGACGGTGGCGGCGGTCAAGGATTACTTTGCCCGGTTCACGACACGTTGGCCGACGGTTGACGATTTGGCGGCGGCGGCGGATGGCGATGTGATGGCCGAGTGGGCGGGTCTGGGCTATTACGCAAGGGCGCGCAACCTGCTGGCCTGCGCGCGGGCCGTTGTGGCGCGGCATGGTGGGGTGTTTCCCTCCGATCTGGCCGGATTGCGCGCCCTGCCCGGCATCGGCCCCTATACCGCCGCCGCCGTGGCCGCGATTGCCTTTGGCCGCAGCGAGGTGGTTGTGGACGGCAATGTCGAGCGGGTGATGGCGCGGGTCTTTGCCGTGGACACCCCGCTGCCTGCCGCCAAACCGGCCCTGACCGCGCTTGCCGCCGGGCTGACGCCTGATCAGCGGGCGGGGGATTATGCCCAGGCCGTGATGGACCTTGGCGCCACGATCTGCACCCCGCGCAACCCGGCCTGCGGGATTTGTCCCTGGCTGACCGGCTGCGCCGCCCGCCAGCAGGGCATTGCCGCCAGCCTGCCGCGCAAGGCCCCCAAGGTCGAGAAACCCACCCGCGCCGGCACGGTATGGCTGGCCCGGCGCGAGGATGGCGCGCTGCTGTTGGAACGTCGCCCGGACCGGGGGCTGTTGGGCGGGACGCTGGGCTTTCCGGGGGATGCCTGGGATGGCGCGGCGGGGCTGGCGCCGCTGGTCAGTGACTGGGCGGCGGCGGGCGAGGTGCGCCACACCTTCACCCATTTCCACCTGATCCTGTCCGTCCAGACCGCCCAGGTGTCGCAAAATGCCACAGCAACCCGTGGCGAATTCCTGGGCCGCAACCTATTTTCGCCGCAAGACTTGCCTACACTGATGCGCAAGGCGCATGATCTGGCCTTTGGTTGAAGGACGAAGCATGGCCGTCATACCCCCAGACCAGGTTGCCCGGCTGCAAAACGCCCTGCCGTTCTGGCTGTCGCTGGGGACCATTCCCATGGCGCTGCTGGGCATGGCCTGGGGCGGCTGGGCGGTGTTGTTGATGCCGCTGTACACGTGGGGGCTCTATTCCATTCTGGATGCCCTGCTGGGCCTGAACACCGACAATGCCGACACCGAGACGACCGAGCATGACCTGTATTTCTATCGCCTGATCACGCTGGTCTGGTTTCCGGTGCAGTTTGCCGTGCTGCTGCTGATGGTCTGGTATGTCCCCCAAGCCGGGCATCTGAACATTGCCGAAAAGCTGATGCTGTTCTTTGGCATGGGGGTGATGTCGGGCACGATCGGCATCGTTTACGCGCATGAGCTGATGCACCAGAAGGACCCGTTGGAGCGTTGGCTGGGGGATTTGCTGCTGGCGTCGGTCCTGTACAGCCATTTCCGGTCTGAACACCTGCGCGTCCATCACCTCTATGTCGGCACCCCGCGTGACCCCGTGACGGCCAGGTATGGTGAGGGGTTTCACCGCTATTTCCTGCGCGTGCTGACCGATTGCCCGCGCTCGGCCTGGGCGGCCGAGGCAGCGATGCTGGCGCGCAAAGGGTTGTCGCCCTGGACGGTGCAAAACCCGTTCTTTCGTTATGCCGTGCTGCAAGGTGCCATGCTGCTGCTGGCGCTGATCATTGGCGGTTGGGCGGGGCTGGCGTTGTTCGTGTTTCAGGCCTTTGTCGCGATCTGGCAGTTGGAACTGGTCAACTATGTCGAACACTATGGCCTGACCCGCCAGCATCTGGGCGAGGGGCATTATGAATATGTCCTGCCGCGCCATTCCTGGAACGCAGCGCACAAGGCGACGAACTGGCTGCTGATCAACCTGCAACGCCATTCGGATCACCATTACAAACCGGATCGCCGCTTTCCCCTGCTGCAAAACTATCCGGCGGATCAGGCGCCGCAACTGCCCTATGGCTATCCGGTGATGACGACCATGGCGCTGATCCCCAATGTCTGGCGCCGGGTGATGAACCCGCGGGTCAAGGCGTGGCGGGCGCAGTTCTACCCGGAGGTGACCGACTGGCTGCCCTATAACAAGGGCCGCAATCCGATGCCAAAGGGCGCGCCGTAATCCGGATTCGACATTTGCTGCGTCGCAGAAGCTATAGATTTTCATGCTGCACAGGAATAGACGGCGGATCTGGCCGGTTCATCGGCCTGCAACGAGGAATGACCAGACCCTTTTGAGGTCGGAAAACTTCACCGCGCCCCGCCTGCAATCAGGCCGCGCACCAAAGGCACAGCATCATGTCAAACACATCCGGCCCTGGTGGGCAGGTGCCACCGTCGGCCAAGGCGGCCGCTTCGGACACTGAAAGCGATTTATCCACCATTCTGAACGCGATGGACGGCGAGGCGGCGGAGCCGCCCAGCCCGCCCAAACAGGGCACCTCGGCGCTGGTTCTGGGCGCGGTGGGGGTGGTTTACGGCGATATCGGCACCAGCCCGATCTATGCCTTTCGCGAGGCGATCAAGCCTGTCGCGGGCGATACGATTCAGGCCGCCCATGTGCTGGGCCTGTTGTCGCTGCTGATCTGGACGCTGATCCTGATCGTGACGGTCAAATATGTCTTTATCCTGCTGCGCGCCGACAACCGGGGCGAGGGCGGGGTGCTGGCGCTGTATATGCTGGCCCGGCAGGCCATGGGCCGGCGGTCGCTGGTGGTCTTGGGCCTGGGAATTGCCGGGGCGGCGCTGTTTTTTGGCGATGCGGTGATCACGCCTGCAATTTCGGTCTTGTCTGCGGTCGAGGGGGCGGGGCTGATCCTGCCGGACCTGGTGCCTTGGGTTGTTCCGGTGACGCTGGGCATTCTGGTTGCGCTGTTTGCCGTGCAACGCCAAGGCACGGCCAGCATCGCCTTTTGGTTCGGGCCGATCACGGCGCTTTGGTTCATCACACTGGGCGGCATCGGGCTGTGGCATATCTTGCAGAATCCAGGCGTGCTGGCGGCGTTTGATCCAAGCTGGGGGCTGCGGTTCCTGTTTGAAAACCCGGGTCTTGCGGCGGTTGTGCTGGGCGCCATCTTTCTGGCCGTGACCGGGGCCGAGGCGCTCTATGCCGACCTTGGCCATTTTGGCCGCAGGCCGATCATGATTGCCTGGATCGTGCTGGTGTTTCCGGCGCTGGTTCTGAATTATCTGGGACAGGGGGCGATGGTCCTGGCCGATCCGGCCACGGCGGCGGACCCGTTCTTTGCCTCGGTTCCGGCCTTTGCGCTGCCGGCGCTGGTTTTGCTGGCAACGGCGGCGACGGTGATTGCGGCGCAGGCTGTGATTACCGGGGCCTATTCCATGACGCTGGCCGCGATACAGTTGGGGTTGTTGCCGCGCATGCAGATCAACCACACCTCGCATGCGCAAAGCGGGCAGATTTATATTGCTGCGATCAACGGGATATTGCTGGTGGGTGTGGTCTGGCTGGTGCTTGTGTTCAAGACGTCGGGGGCGCTGGCCTCGGCCTACGGTATAGCGGTGACGGGAACGATGCTGGTCACGACCTGCCTTGCGGTGATCTATGTTGTCCGCGCCCGCATCTTGCCACTGTGGGCCACGGCGCTGATTGCAGGGCCAATCGGGTTGATCGAACTGGCGTTTCTGGCCAGCAATCTGAGCAAGGTGCTGCATGGCGGCTATGTCACGGTGCTGATGGCGCTGGCGACGGCGGCGCTGATGGTATCGTGGTGGCGCGGCACCCAAGGGATCGAGGCGAAAAGCGCGCAGCAAGCGGTGGGTCTGGATACCGAAATCCGGTTGGTCACCAAAAGTCAGCTGGCACAGGTGCCCGGCACGGCGTTCTTCCTGACACCGGGGCGCAAGGTCGCGCCCACCGCGCTGCTGCACAGCCTGAAACACTTTCGGTCGCTGCATGAAAAGGTGGTGTTCCTGACGATCGAGACCCTGCGCAGCCCCACCGCCACCGCCGAGGAACGGGTATTGCTGGAGGTTATCGACGACCGGTTCACCCATCTGACCCTGCGCTATGGGTTCATGGAAACGCCCAATGTGGCGCAGGGTCTGGCGCAGGCCCGGCGTGCGGGGTTGCGGTTTGACGTGATGACCTCGACCTTCTTTGTCGGCCGCCGCCGCCCCGTGGTGACCGCCCGCTTTGGGTTGGGGCAGTTGGCCGACCGGGTTTTCGCCCTGCTGACCCGCGTGGCCGCCGACCCGACCGACTATTTCCACCTGCCGCGTGATCGGGTTGTGGAGCTGGGGTATCGGGTGTCGGTGTGAGGCGGGGTTAACGGTTGATGAAGATCGGCAAGTCAACATGTTGAAATCGTGTGTTTTTCTAAAATGTCCAGATATGGACACAAGAAAAAACCCCGCCATGTTGCCATGGCGGGGCAGTGGCCCTGCGGGCGGACCGCAGAGCAGGCGTTCGAATTTCAAGGGGGTGGGGAAGATGGGCAAACCCACGCTTTGCCAAGGCAAAGCGCAGGACTGCCCATCCTACAAGATGGCTAGTGTTTGGTGCCGGTATCGGCCTCCATCTCGGATCTGATCTGTTGACGCAGCAGGTCGATGGGGATCATCTTGCCATCGCGTTTGAAGTGCCAGTAGGTCCAGCCGTTGCAGGAGGGCGCGCCCTCCATATGGGCGCCGACCTGGTGGATCGAGCCTTTGACGTCGTGGCCGACAAGGGTGCCATCGGCGCGGACCTTGGCGACGTGGCGGGACCCTATGGAGTAAAGCTCTTCACCGGGGCGGAGCATGCCGCGTTCGACGACCTGGCCAAAGGGGACGCGCGGTTCGGCGCGTTTGGAGCCGGTGGTTTCTAGGGCCGAGGCATCAAGGCGGCGGGTGCGGTCGATGCGGTCGGTGGCGACGCGGCGGTAGGCCTCTTCGCGTTCGATGCCGATGAAGTCGCGGCCCAGCATCTTGGCCACGGCGCCGGTGGTGCCGGTGCCGAAGAAGGGGTCAAGGATCACGTCGCCGGGGTTGGTGGTGGCGAGGATCACGCGGTGCAGCAGGCTTTGGGGTTTCTGCGTCGGGTGGGCCTTGTCGCCATTGGCGTCTTTGATCCGTTCGTGTCCGGTGCAGAGCGGCAGCACCCAGTCGGAGCGCATCTGAACACCGTCATTCAGGGCCTTGAGCGCCTCGTAGTTGAAGGTGTATTTGCTGGATTCGTCGCGCCCGGCCCAGATCAGGGTTTCATGGGCGTTGGTCAGGCGTTTGCCGCGAAAGTTGGGCATGGGGTTGGATTTGCGCCAGACCACGTCATTCAGCAGCCAGAAGCCCTGGTTTTGCAATTCGGACCCCAGGCGGAAGATGTTGTGGTAGGACCCGATCACCCAGATCGCCCCATTGGGTTTGAGCAGCCGTTTCGCAGCGGCCAGCCAGTCGCGGGTGAAGGCGTCATAGGTGGCAAAGGAGGCGAACTGGTCCCAGTGGTCATCGACCGCATCGACCAGGCTGTTGTCGGGGCGGTGCAGATCGCCCTTGAGTTGCAGGTTATAGGGGGGGTCTGCGAAGATCAGATCAATCGACCCCGCTGGCAGCGCATTCATCGCCGCCACACAGTCGCCCGCCAAGATCGTGTTGAGCGGTAGCACGGGGGCTACCACCTCTTTCATCTTTGTCGCCATTTTCTGCCTCTGCCCTTGCGATGTTTGCCACCGCTTGTTGAGACAGAAGATGAGTCATTGGCGATTCGACGTCAAATTCTTTATTGAATCAAGGGGTTAGAGAAATAGCTTGCTACAACATCTTGTAGACGGGGGCGAAGGAACGCCTATGCGCAGGGGTGACGCCAAGTTTTTGCAGGGCGGCCAGATGCTCGGGCGTCGGATAACCGGCGTTGCGGTCCCAGCCATAACCCGGATGCTGTTGCGCCAAATCCACCATGAGGCGATCGCGTGTCACTTTTGCCACAATGGAGGCGGCGGCGATGGAAAGGCAACGGGCATCGCCCTGGACGATGCATTCGGCGCGGCCTTGCAGGGCCAGGGGGATTTTGTTGCCGTCGATCAGGTGGTGATGGGCCAGCAGGGTGGCGGCGGCGCGTTGCATGGCCAGAAGCGAGGCGTGCAGGATGTTCAACTGGTCAATCTCCTCGACGCTGGCATGGGCGATGGCGACGGTCGCGGTTTGCAGGATCAGGTCGGCCAGGGCCTCGCGCCGGGCGGGGGAGAGTTTCTTGCTGTCGCGCAGGCCGGGGGGGATGCGGGCGGGATCCAGGATCACGGCGGCGGCGGTGACCGGGCCGCACAGGGGGCCGCGGCCAACTTCGTCAATGCCCGCCACGCGGGACAGGCCACGGGCATGGGCGGCGGTTTCGAACTGAAAATCGGGTGCGGACATGGCGGCACCAAAGCGCAAGCGGTCTGCCGGGCCAAGGGGGAATGTGCGAAAGTCCACGAGGCCCGGGCAACATAGTGGAAAAAGCGGCCGGGCCGGGGTGGGTTCGCGCCGGGAAATTGATTGGAACTTGCCTTTCTGTGCCTTGCGTGACATCCAACAGGCTTGAGAGATGACCCGGCTCGCGCAACATTGGGGGCGCGTGGCGGGGGCTGTTGTGACCACAACCGACGCCGATGTCGGATTTTGACGCGGGATTTCGAGACGACAATGACAACCCTTTATCTGCACATCGGCACGCATCGCACAGCTACCAGTTCGATACAGGCGTTCATGCTGGCCAATTGGGAGGCGCTGCTGGCGCAAGGGGTCCTGCATCCGATGCGGATTCCGCGCCATTTCGCGCTGTTCAACGCCATTTTTTCGGGTCGGCGCAGCGTCAAGGACGTGGCGGACGATCTGAAGTCGCGGGCCGCCAAGCACGCGGTCAACGTGGACCGGATCGTGTTGAGCGATGAAGATGTCTGCATGCAGACGGACCTGTCCCTGCTGGGGCAGTTTCGCGACCATTTCGACGTCAAGGTCGTGTTTGCCCTGCGGCGGCAGGACCTGTGGCTGGAAAGCTGGTATCTGCAAAACATCAAATGGCAGTGGAACCGGTCCCTGAGCCACCTGACCCTGGACGAATTTCTGGAGCGGTCGGACGAGTTTCATTGGGCCTATTACGACCGGCTGCTGAGCCATCTGGACGACATCTTTGGCCAGGAAAATGTCCTGCCCTATGTGTTTGAAAAGGCGCAGATGCCCGACGGCCCGGTGGCGGCGTTCTGCAACCGGATCGGGATCGAGGATATCAGCGGGATGAAGCCCGCGCCGCATGTCAATTCCAGCTATTCGCCCGCGATTGCCGAATTCGTGCGCTGTCTGCCGTTTGACGAAGCGCCGGACAAATACCGCGCCCGGTTGGAGCAGGCGGTGAAGGCGGTGGACCAGAGGCTGGCGGTGACGGGCAAGGCCCACAGTTCCTTGCTGATGGACCATGTCACCCGCGCCGGAGTCATGGCCTTGCACGAAGAGGGCAACGCGAATATCGCGCGCCGTTATTTTGGGCGGGATGCCCTGTTCCTGGAGCCTATGCCCGGTCCGGATGAGCCTTTGTCGCAGATGACCTTGCCTTCGGACAGCGCGGCCCTGATGAGGGATTTCGTTGCGCCGATGATACAGAGCCTGATCACGCAGTATGTCGACGCCCCGTTGAAGAGTTGATTGTTGACCGCCAAGACTGATGATCGTGGCACCTTGTGACCCTGCCCGAACCCCGTTTTGATTTGGAGACCGACCTTGCCCAGCGCCAACCCCAAGAAAGCACATGACGCCAAGGACCACCAAGGTTTGCACCTGCCGGTGACGGCGGTCGGTCGGGGGTTTGATGCGGTGCTGGCCGGTCGGCCGACGGTGACGGTGCAGTCGATGGTTCTGTCGTTGCAAGGTGTATGCACCGAGCCGGGCCTGTTTTACAATCTGGAGGGTGAGGCCTGGGTTTCCGAGGCGATCGGAACGGTCTTTCTGGGACCAAGCGCCGGGCTGCGGACCGATACGTTCTGCAACATGGTTGGCCTTGGCAACTGGCACCGGTCCTGCCGGATGGACGGGCTGTTTCTGGCGCTGAAGGGCACGGGTCAGGTCGAGGTGCGGGTGTTTCAGGTGCAGACCGGCCGGTCCTGGGAACGTCTGGCCTGCGAGGTGTGCGATCTGTCGCCCGACAACGAGATTGTGCTGGACCTATCGCATTATGCGTTGAACCGGATCAACGGCGGGTTGTGGTTTGAACTGCGCAATTGCAGTGACGAGGACATCGCCTCGCTGACCGGGGCGCGGTATGTGACCTGTGGCTCTGTTGATCCTGCGGTCAGGTTGGCCCTGTGTCTGGCCGAGGGGGCCAAGCCTTCGGTGGGACGCGCCCTGATGCAATCCTGGGTGGATGGCCCCCGCGGGCACGCCGTGCGGGCCGCGTTGCTGGGTGCGGCGGAGGACAGTGATCCGCTGGGGCAGTTGGTGGCGGCCAAGGCGGCCGGGTTCAGCCATGCCCTGCTGATGGACCCGTCCACCGTCATCGCGCCTGAAATCCTGGACCGGGCCGTTGCGTTTCTGGCCCTGGCGCGCGACCCGAAAACCGCCTTGGGGGCTGCGGTGCTGGACCCTGCGGAAAAGTGGTTCATGGGGTCCAACGGCGCGGCGCTGGACCGCTCGGGCAAGGCGGTCGAGAAATACAAGGGTCTGGACCTGCGCGACCGGTTGCAGGTTGTGGGGATGGAATGCGAACTGGCCGAGGAAGACGAGGCCGAGATCGTGTTGCAGCCCGAGTTTCTGGGGCTGTCGTTGCAGTCCCTGTCCGGGGACGCTGCCAAGGGCGTCGAGTTTCACGCGGCCCTGCGCGCCGGCGGGATGAGGGCGGTTCAACTGACCGGGCTTGTCGTCAACCGCGATGCGGTGACGAGTGACAGCATCGGCGATCTGGTCACGTTGCAGCATGCGATCTATCCAGAGGCGGGGCTGTGCACGGAAGTGAACATGTTCTTTCACGCGAATGGTCCGGCCAGCTATAGCGAAAACACCGGCATGCTAAACATCGACCAGCGGTCGGTGGTGCTGTTTGACAGCTATTTCAACGCGCTGAACATCGGCAAGTGGCACGGGACGTGCAAGCTTGACGGGTTGCTTTTGGGGCTGCTGGGGCGTGGTCGGGTTTTGATCAAGGTGTTCCATGCCATTCCCGACCGGTCGTGGGAATTGCTGCACGATGCGGCCCATACGCTGTCGCCCGCCATCGAAACCATGGTGGACCTGTCGCATTATGCCAAGACGGCCGTGACCGGCATGATCTATTTCGAACTGCACGCCATAAGCTCGGGCGTGCAACTGCTGGGCGCCCGCTATGCCACGCCGGGGCGGATCAACCCCGACGTCAAGCTGTGCCTGTCGATCACTACCTTCAAGCGCGAGGCCGAGGTGGAGAATACCGCCCGGCGGATGGCGGCCTATTTCAAGACCTGCGATTTTGCCGACCAGATGCATTTGAACATCGTGGACAACGGCAACAGCGCCAACATCATCGAAAGCGACAAGATCACCCGCATCCCCAATGCCAATCTGGGCGGGGCGGGCGGGTTTACGCGCGGTCTGATCGAGGGGGACAAGGCGGGGTATAGCCATGTGCTGTTCATGGACGACGACGCGTCGATCCCGATGGAGGCGCTGCACCGCGCCTATGTCTTTCTGACGCTGTCCAAGGACCCCAAGGCGGCCGTGTCGGGGGCGATGATCAGCAATTCGGACAAGTGGCGCATGTGGGAAAACGGCGCGATCTTTGACCGCAACTGCCGCCCGCAGTTCACCGGCGTCGATCTGCGCGACTGGACGCAGGTGATGAACATGGAATTCGCCTCGGCCAGTTACCGCAGCCCCAAGATGTATGGCGGCTGGTGGTTCTTTGCCTTTCCGGTCAAGGAAGTGACGCATTACCCCTTTCCGTTCTTTGTGCGGGGGGATGACATCAACTTTAGCCTGGCCAATGATTTCCACATCACCACGCTGAATGGCGTTGTGTCCTTTGCCGAGGATTTCAGCGACAAGGAATCGCCGATGACCCTTTATCTGGACCTGCGCAACCACTTTGTGCAGCACCTGACGCTGGAAAAGATGGAGATCGGGCCGCTGAACATTGCCCGGATCGGTGTTGGCTTTTTCCTGCGCAACATCGCCAAGTTCCAGTATGAAACGGTCGATGCCCTGTTGATGGCCTGGAATGACGTGTTGAAAGGGCCGGAGTTCTTTGTGCAGAATGCCGATGCCGCAGCCCAACGCGCCGCGATCAAGGCGCTGTACAAGGTGGAAGCCTGGAAGCCCGTGGCCGAATTTGAGCTGAAGGAGCGCCGGCGTTTCTGGGCCGGGCAAGGCGGGCTGTACAAGTTTTTCCGCTGGACCCTGAACGGGCATCTGCTGCCGTTTTATAACATCTGGGGCAACCGCATCGTGTTGCAGCCGCGCGACCGCAACAACTTTGCCCCGGTCTGGGGTGCGTCGTCGCTGACCTATCTGAACTCGACCCGTGAAAAGGCCTATACGGTGCGGCAGTCCAAGACGCGTTTCGTTGCGCAAACGTTCCGGTTGTTGTGGCTGACGGCGCGGCTGTATTTCGGCTATGGGGCGCTGCTGGCCAAATATCGCAAGGGTTATGCCGAAATTACGGTGCCGAGTTTCTGGCAAAAGGTGCTGAAGCTGACCAAGACCCCGTCCAAGCCCACTGAGACGGCTCTGGCCAAGTAACCTGGCCCAGCGCGCAGACGAGGAGAAAAGACAAATGTCGAAAACGCTTGTTTTCCATATTGGCGATCCCAAGACCGGCACCTCATCCATTCAGCAGGTGCTTATGGATGGTGCCTTCAGTTCACCCGACGTGTCGATTGATTACCAGCCCTACCTGAACGCCTTCCCCCTCGCCAATTCCTTGGCCGATCCGGATAGTGCCCACAATCAGGCCCCGTTGTTCGGCGCGATCTCGGCCTGGCTTGCCGCCTCGGATACGGAGGTTTCGGTGATTTCGGCCGAGATGTTCTTTCGC
>CAMBWO010000097.1 GCA_945871285.1 Pseudorhodobacter antarcticus
GCGATGGTCATCCAGGCAGCCCAATCGGGCGGGCGCACCTTCTACCGCCTGCGCGCCCACGGCTTCCCCGGCGATGACGAGGCCCGCCGCTTCTGCGCCACCCTTCAGGCTGACAGCACCGACTGCATCCCGGTCGCGCAAAGATGAGCGTGGGCAAGGGGGCAGCCATCTTTGGCTGCGCCGGACCCCATCTGACCCCGGACGAGGCGGCCTTTTTTGCCGATTTCCAGCCCTTCGGCTTCATCCTCTTCGCCCGCAACGTTGAAACCCCCGATCAGGTCCGCCGCCTGACTGCCGACCTGCGCGCCAGCGTGGGTCGCCACGCCCCCATTCTGGTTGATCAAGAAGGCGGCCGCGTCCAACGCCTGCGCGCCCCGCACTGGCACGAATGGACCCCACCCCTGGATTTCGTGCAGGCCGCAGGCCGCCATGCCGTGGCCGCGATGGGCCTTCGGTCCCGCCTGATCGCCCGCGAACTGTTGGCCGTTGGCATCGACGGCAACTGCGGCCCGGTGGGTGACCTGATCACCCCCACCACCCACCCTTTCCTTAAGAACCGCTGCTATGGCGCTGATCCGGCGCAGGTTTCCGCGATTGCCCGCGCCGTGGCGCTGGGCTATTTGGCCGAAGGCGTCTTGCCTGTTCCCAAACATATGCCGGGACATGGCGCCACCGAAGTTGACGCGCACCACGACCTGCCCTCCGTGAACGCCAGCCGCGACCACCTCGCCACCCACGACTTTGCCCCCTTCCGCGCCCTGGCAGACATGCCGATGGCCATGACCGGTCATATGGTCTTTTCCGCCTATGACAGCCGCCCCACGACCCAGTCGCCCATCATGATAGACGTCATTCGCCGCGACATCGGCTTCACCGGGCTTCTCATGACCGACGATCTGAACATGCAGGCCCTGTCCGGCACCCTTGCCGACCGCACCGCCCGCTCGCTTGCCGCTGGCTGCGATCTGGCTCTGCATTGCAAGGGCGACATGGCCGAAATGCTGGCCGTGGCCGGCGCCGCAGGCGACATGACCGCCGCCACCCAATCCCGCGCCGCCGCCGCCCTTGCCGCCCGCTGCACCCCCGACCCGGTTGACATTGCCCAGCTTCAAAGCGACCTTTCCGCCATGATGGCGGAACACAACCATGGCTGAAACCTGGGATCAGGCCGACCGGCTTGCCCCGTCCGACCGCATGGCAGCCGAGGCGCTGATCGTCGACGTTGACGGATACGAAGGCCCCCTCGACCTCCTCCTGACCCTGTCGCGCAGCCAAAAGGTCGATCTGCGCAAGATCTCGGTCCTGCAACTGGCCGAACAATACCTGACCTTCGTGTCCCAAGCCTACCAGTTGCGCATTGAACTCGCCGCCGATTATCTGGTGATGGCCGCCTGGCTCGCCTATCTCAAATCCCGCCTGCTGCTGCCCCCCGAACCCGGCGAGCTTGGCCCCACCGCCGCCGACCTTGCCGCCCACTTGTCCTTCCAGCTGGAACGTCTGGCCGCCATGCGCGAGGCGGCCTCGCGCCTGATGGCGCTCGACCAGCTTGGCCGCAACGTCTTTGCCCGCGGCATCCCCGAGGAAGTCTCCCGCCGCCGCGACATCCGCTATGAAGCGACCCTGCTGGACCTGATGCGCGCCTATGCCCGCATCCGCACCCGCGACGACTTCCGCCCCTTTGCGCTGGACCGCGAGAATGTGTTCACCATGGAACAGGCGCTGGACCGCTTGCGCAGCCTGATCGGCTATGCCGGCAACTGGGCCGACCTGACCTCGTTTCTGCCCGATGGCTGGGACCTGACCCCCGCCCGCCGCCGCTCGGCCACCGCCGCCCATTTCGCGGCCGTTCTGGAACTCGCCAAACGCGGTCAGGTCCACCTGCGCCAATCGGACACCTTCGCCGCCCTTGAAATCCGCCGGAGAGAGCCGTGAGCGACCCCACCGAACCCAGCCTGTTCGCCGCCCCCCCCATGGCCGAGCAGGAACGCATGGTCGAGGCGGTGCTTTTTGCCTCGGCCGAACCCGTCACCCTGGCCGAACTGACCCAGCGCCTGCCCGAAGGCAGCGACCCGGCCGAGGCGCTTGTGACCCTGCGCCGCCGGTATGAGGGGCGGGGCGTCAACATCGTCAAAGTCGGCAACGCCTATGCCTTTCGCACCGCCGCCGATCTGGGCCACCTGATGCACAAGGAATCCGTCGAGACGCGCAAACTGTCCCGCGCCGCCATCGAAACCCTGGCCATCGTCGCCTATCACCAACCCGTCACCCGTGCCGAGATCGAGGAAATCAGGGGCGTGGCCGTGTCCCGTGGCACTGTGGACCAATTGATTGAACTTGACTGGATCCGCTTTGGCCGCCGTCGCATGACACCGGGGCGGCCCGTCACCTTCGTCGTCACCGACCACTTCCTGGATCATTTCGGGCTGGAGACCACGCGCGACCTGCCCGGTCTGAAAGAACTGCGCGCCGCCGGACTTTTGGACAGCCGCCCCTTGCCTGGCGCCGATGCGACCCCAGATGAAGAGTTGGACGGCCAAACCGAACTATTCGAGGATTGAGCGATGGACAGAATAATCCAGATGATCATCAACGCCGTGCTGCGCCAGCTGGTCAACCGGGGCGTCAGGTCCGGCATCGACTATGCCACCCGTGGCGGCAAACCCGCCTCGGCCCTAAGCCCCGAGGAACGCGCCCAATCACAGGACGCCAATGCCCTCGCCAGACGCGCCCGCCAGGCCGCCAATCTGGCCAAACGTCTGGGCCGCTAGCGCGCCCCACACCCGCTGCCCGGCATCACCGTATCCAGCAGCGTCGCCATGACCTCGGGCAGGGTGATGCCCGCCTGCTGATACAGCCCCGTCACCCGCTGCCCATTGACCTGCGATGACCAGGCGATGGTCAAATACGGCGCGGCAGGGTTGCGTGACGTATAGGCCTCGACCCCCGGCAAATCCCCGCTGATCATGGCCTGCAACGCCCGCAGCAACGCCACTTCCTCGGCCCGCCGCGCCGGCCAGCGATAGGGTGACCGGGGCGGCATCCCCACCCCCCGCACCTCGACCACATTGATCTGCCCGGCGCGCAACTCGATCCGGCACGACACACTCGCCGCAGGGTCCGAACTGGGAAAGATGCCAAAGGTCAGCACATCACTCAGCGCCCCTTGCGGCAGCAGGCACAGCGACAGGACAACGCCCCGCCACCCCATGGCTCAGCCCAGTTTGAACTGCTTGGCCAATTTCAAACCCTGCCCCTGATAGTTCGACGCGATCCCCACACCATACAGCGTTTCGGGCCGTTCGGCCATGCGCTCATAGACCAGCCGGCCCACGACCTGCCCATGTTCCAGCACGAAGGGCGCCTCGTGGCAGCGCACTTCCAACACCCCGCGCGACCCGGCCCCCCCGGCTGCGGCATAGCCGAAACCGGGGTCAAAGAACCCCGCATAATGCACCCGAAACTCGCCCACCATCGCGAGATAAGGCGCCATTTCAGCGGCATAATCGGGCGGTATCGTCACCGCCTCGCGGCTGACCAGGATATAGAATGCCCCGGGGTCCAGAATGATCTGCCCGTCCGAGGACCGCACCTCCTCCCAGAAATCCCGCGCCGGATAAAACCCGATCCGGTCCAGATCAATCACCCCGGTATGCGGTTTGGCGCGGTAGCCCAGCAAATCGCCCACCTCGGGCCGCAGGTCCACCGAAAACCCCAACCCCTCGGAGATGACCGCCGCCCCCGTGACCAGCGGCTCGCGCGCGTTCAGCGCCACCAGATCGGCATCCGACAGCACGGCATGACCCGACCGGAACCGGATCTGGTTCAACCGCTGCCCCGCCCGCACCAGCACCGAAAACGACCTCGGGCACACCTCGGCATAAAGCGGCCCCGTATACCCCTCAGGGATGCGGTCAAATTCCGTCCCGCCATCGGTGATCGTGCGCGTCAGCAAATCCAGCCGGCCGGTCGAGGATTTGGCATTCGCAACCGCCGTCATCCCCAACGGCAGCGCCAACCGCTCCATCAGCGGCACCAGATAGACGCAGCCCTTTTCCAGCACCGCCCCGCCCGTCAGATCGACCCGGTGCATGGTGAACTCGTCCAGCCGCTCGGCCACCGTGCGGCCAGCCCCCGTCAGGAACGATGCCCTGACGCGGTAGGCGACCGTTCCCAGCCGCAAATCCAGGCTCGCCGGCTGCACCTGTTCCGGCAGCACCGCAGGCACCGCTGCAATCGCCCCCGCTGCAATCATTCGCTTGATGGCCTGGGCCGGCAGTACGCCACTCATCATCTCATCCCCTGAAAACGAAACCGCCCGCACGGCGCGAACCATGCGGGCGGTTTTGTATTGGTCGGGCCGGAGAGATTTGAACTCTCGACCTCCCGCCCCCCAGACGGACGCGCTAACCAGGCTGCGCTACGGCCCGACGAATGCCCGGATACATAACGATATTCCGGGCCGGGACAAGTGGAGAAGTGCATGAAATCCCGGCTATCTGCGCAGCCGCTGCGCTTCGGCCATCTGGGCGTGCAGCAATCCCAATCGGCTGTGCAATTCCAGCATTGCAAAGGCCGCTTCGGGGCTGATCGGTTGGGCCAGGGCGCGCAGACGCGCCGCAATTCCCGACAGTTGCAGCGCCTCACGCCCGGCGTCGTCCACAGAATCAGCGGGCACGGTCCCGACGGGCATATCACCCATGGGCAGGGCAGGCCGCAGGGCTCCCCGCACGACAAAGCCCTCGGACAGGTCCTGTCCCGGCTCCACGGTGCGCACATCCGGACCCAGTGCAAACTCCGGCGGGCGGGTGGCGAACAGCGGGGCAGGGGGGGCAAGCTCCATTTCCGGCTCATCCTCGACCCAGACATGGCCAGCCTCCGGCACCTCTTCGGGGACCACAGGGCTAGCAGGCTCCGGCACGGCGCGCAAACGCACCACTTCCGCAGGCATGGCCGGGGGTGGCGACGCTGGGCGCGATACGGGGTCCAGCGCAAAGATCTGCGCCGTCTCGGGCTCGGCCTCCTCCGTCGGCGCAAAGTCCTCGTCCTCCAGCAGATCGCTGTCGAACTCGATCCCCTCACTGCCGGCGGCCATGGCCGCGACATGGCGAACCCCCTGTTCGCGCAGGATCTTCTGCACGCCCCGGATCGTCATCCCCTCGTCATGCAGCAAATGCCGGATGCCGCCCAGCAGCGCCACATCGGCAGGGCGGTAATACCGTCGCCCCCCCGCGCGCTTGACCGGTTTGATCTGCGGAAACCGGCTCTCCCAGAACCGCAGGACATGGGCAGGCGTTTCCAGGCTTTCGGCCACTTCGGATATCGTGCGGAAGGCTTCGGGCGACTTGTCCATCCGCGTGTCCACCGCTTACTTCTTCTTGCCTGCTGCTACGCGATCCTTCATCAGATGCGACGGCCGAAATGTCAAAACCCGGCGGGGCGAGATTGGAACCTCGTCGCCGGTCTTGGGGTTGCGCCCGACACGTGCAGTCTTGGACCGCAAAGAGAAGGTGCCAAAGGACGAAATCTTGACGGTCTCACCGGCGGCCAATGCGTCCGACACGTGCTGCAAAACGCTTTCCACCAGCGCCGCCGATTCGTTTCGCGACAGGCCTACCTCGCGAAACACCGATTCACTCAGGTCCATGCGCGTCAAAGTCTTTTCACTCATCATATTCCCCCGGGCTTTTCGCAAACATGCGCGGGATAAAATTGCGAGTCAATAACAGGGGCTTGGAAAGCGTTATTTCCACCGAATCTCGTCGCGATAATTGCCTAAACTCGCAATTACCAGCGCAGGACGACCGACCCCCAGGCCAATCCGCCACCAATCGCCTCGGTCACCAGCAGGTCGCCCTGCTTGATCTGGCCGCGCTGCTTGCCCACCGACAGCGCCAGGGGAATCGACGCGGCCGAGGTGTTGCCATGGTCCTGCACCGTGACCACCACCCGGTCCATCGCCACCTGCATCCGCTTGGCGGTCGCCTCGATGATGCGGATGTTGGCCTGATGCGGCACGATCCAGTCCACGTCGTCCGCCGTCAGCCCGGCCTTGTCCAGCGCGGCATGGGCGGTTTCGGCCAGCTTCTCGACGGCATGGCGGAACACCTCGCGCCCCTCCATCCGCAACTTGCCCGTGCTGCCCGTGGACACCCCGCCATCGACATAAAGCAGGTCCTTGAACTGCCCGTCGCTGTGCAGATCGGTCGACAGGATGCCCCGGTCGTCCGACGTGCCCGCCTGCTCGACCCCCTCCAGCACCAGTGCCCCGGCCCCATCGCCAAACAGCACACAGGTGCTGCGGTCGGTCCAGTCCATCAGCTTGGAAAACGTCTCGGCGCCGATCACCAGCACACGCCGGGCCGACCCTCCCAGAATCAGCGAATTGGCCACGGTCAGCGCATAGACATAACCGGCGCAAACCGCCTGCAAATCAAAGGCAAAGCCGCCCGTCATGCCCAGCTTGGCCTGCACCATCGTTGCGGCCGATGGGAATGTCAGATCGGCGGTCGATGTCGCCAGCACGATCACGTCGATATCCGCCGCCACCAGCCCCGCATCGCGCAACGCCGCCTCGGCGGCATGGGTCGCCAGATCGGATGTCGTCTGCCCCTCGGCCGCGAAATGCCGCCGCTCGATGCCAGACCGGCTGCGGATCCACTCATCCGATGTCTCGACCAGGGCACTCAATTCGGCATTGGGGACAACGCGGTCGGGCAGATAATGCCCGACGCCCTTGACTACGGCGCGCAATGTCATTCCGGCTGTCCCGCCCCTGTTCCCGACGTATCGGTCTCCACCCCTTGGGCACTCTGCCCCGCACCCATGGCAGATGCAACCCGCGCCGCAAGCCGGGCATGAAAGCCCGACTTGGCCAGCTGATGTGCCATCGTCACCGCCGAGGCGACGCCCGTCGCATCCGCCGAGCCATGCGATTTCACGACAATCCCGTTCAGCCCCAGAAATACCCCGCCATTCGACCGGCGCGGGTCCATGCGCCGCCGCAACCGGTTCAGCGAACTCAGCGCCAGAACGGCTGCAACCTTGGACCAGATCGAGGCATTGAACGCCTCACGCAGGAAATCGCCAATCAGCCGCGCCGTGCCCTCGGCGGTTTTCAGGGCGACATTGCCGGTAAACCCGTCCGTCACGATCACATCGACCCGGTCGGACGGCAGATCGACCCCCTCGACATAGCCCACAAACTCGTAATCCCCCGCCGCCGCCGAGGCCGCAATCTGGTCAAACGCCGTCTTCAACTCGGCGCTGCCCTTGTGTTCCTCGGTGCCCACGTTCAGCAGGCCCAGACGTGGCCGCTTGATCGCCATGCCGTTGCGGGCATAAGACGCCCCCATCATCGCATATTGCAGCAGATCGCCCGCATCGGCCTTGATGTCTGCGCCGGCGTCCAGCATCAGGTTGAACCCGCCCGGATTGCGCGACGGCCACAGGCAGGCAATCGCCGGGCGGTTAATCCCTGGCAATTTGCGCAACCGGATCATCGCCACCGCCATCAGCGCGCCGGTGTTGCCGCAACTGACCGCAACCGAGGCTTCACCCCCCCGCACCGACTCAATCGCCGACCACATCGAGGTGCCCGCGCCATGCCGCATCACCTGCGCCGGCTTGTCCGTCATCATCACGACCCGCGGCGCATGGCGCACCTGCACCCGGCCTGCCAGGCTTGGCTGCTGGGCCAGCAAACCCGCCAGTTCAACCTCGTCGCCATGCAGGATGAACTGGGTGTCGGGCATCGCGGGGATGCAAATGGCAAGACCGGCAACCACGGCTGCCGGCCCACGGTCGCCGCCCATGGCGTCGACCGAAATAATCAATGTCATGGCAAGGTCAGAGGGGCGGCTGGGGGCGGTTGAACCGTCGCTCGCGCTCATCTGACAGGATGCCTGAGGGCGGCTTACGCCGCGTCCTCGTCGAGGTCCGTGGCCTTGACCGACGCAACCACTTCGCGGGCGTCATAGTGACCGCAGGCACCACAGACGTGGTGCGGGCGCTTCAACTCGCCGCAGTTCGGGCATTCACCCGGGTTTGCCGCAACCAGCGCGTCATGTGCGCGGCGCATACCGGTTTTGGAAGAGGTCGTGCGATTCTGAGGGACAGCCATGTCTCACCTGGTGTTGTGGGGACATGCCCCTGATTTGTCTGGCCTTTTCAGGATGTCCGCGTCGCGGATCACCCCAGTTTCGGCCTGAGAATGAAGCGCGGAACATAACCGGATTTGCGCTGTGTGCAAGTCCTTTTCGTCACGTCTCGGCCTCAGTCTTCACTGCCTGCCTTGTCGGCCTTCCCGATCAGTTTGGCAAGCCCCGCAAAGGGTTTCAGGTCCGCATCGCGCAACGGGGCCACATCGGGCGGTGCAACCACCACCTCGCCCAACTCCACCCCCTCGGCCCGCGGATACAACGGCAGCGCCAGCGCCAGCGCCTCGATCGCCACCGCGGCCGCATCGATCACCTCACCCAGCGCCTCGACCGAATCGTCCTCGGGGATTTCGACTTCCTCGCCCTTGGGCGTCTCGAAATCGGCCAGATACTGCCGCAGCACCACCTCGTTGATCCGGGTGCGCACCGGGTCCAGCGTCACCGAGCAGGGCTGAATGGCCAACGCCGACAGCTTGGCCGTCAGCACCATGTCGCGTTTGCCGCTGGGCCTGATGTCGCCCTCAAACACCAACTGCGGCAGGTCGATCAGGTCCAGCGAGGCCGCAATCGCCTTGCGCGCCGCCACATCGGGCATGAATTTGAAATGCGTCGCACTGCGTCCGGCGATGGAAACCACGCGAAACGGCAGGCTCGGCAGGGGGTCAATGGTCATGGTCGTTCTCCTTGATTTGGCTTTGTACCGCCACCTGCGGCCCGTCAAGCGTTCCTTTCTTGAACAAACGGGCATCCTTCTGTAATCGTTTGCTCAGGGCCCTCAGGACATGGGCCCAAAAAAACGGGGCAGGGGTATTCATGGCGTTCGGCGCGGCACAGGGGCGGGGTCTGAAAACCGGCCCGATTTGGCTTGTCTCGGTGATCGGTGGATTGCTGCTTTTGTTGTCCGCCTGCATGCCGATCCAGCGCAATCACGGTTATATCCCCACGGATGAGGATCTGGCCCTGCTGCAGGTGGGTGTCGACACCCGCGATTCGGTCGGCGCCACCATTGGCCGCCCCGCCGCCTCGGGTCTTTTGGGCGACGAGGCGTGGTATTACATCCAGTCCACCTGGCGCACCGTCGGGGCCGCCGAACCGGTCGAGACTGACCGCGAGGTGGTGGCGATCACCTTTGGCACCTCGGGTCTGATCGAGAATATCGAACGTTTCGGGCTGGAACAGGGCCGCATCGTGCCGATCTCACGCCGAATCACCACCACCAACATTCGAGGCAAGGGTGTTCTGGCGCAGATCTTCGGCAACATAGGCCGCCTGAACACCGACGGCCTGTTCGAGTAATCAGGCCTCCGGTTCAAACTTCAACGCCACCCCGTTGATGCAATAACGCAGCCCGGTCGGGCGCGGACCATCGGGGAACACATGCCCCAGATGCGCCTCGCAGCGGTTGCAATGCACCTCGGTCCGGGTCATGAAAAACCCGCGATCGACCTTTTCACCCACCATTTCGGCGTCCAGCGGCGCATAGAACGACGGCCAGCCCGTGCCGCTGTCAAACTTGGTTGCCTGGTCAAACACAGGTGCCCCGCAACAGACACAGGTATATACTCCCGGCTCCTTGGGGAAATTGTCATGGCTGAACGCCCGCTCGGTGCCATGCTGGCGCGTGACCTTATAGGCCAGATCGTCCAGCATCGCCCGCCATTCCGCGTCAGTCTTTACCACCTTGTCCATCCGTCTCTCCTCATTCAAGTTGCACCCAGACTTAGGGCCCCGCCGCCCCAAGGCCAAGGCCCGACACGAGGAGATGATGTGCAACCGCTGATCCGTGGCCTCTATACCGCCCATCTGGCCCGGTCGGATGCCGACATCGCCGCCGCGCTAACCCTGCGCCAACTGGTGTTCCGCACCCGGCGCGGATTGCCCGACACCTCGGACGCCGATGCCTATGACACCGCCTGCGACCACATCCTTGTCACCACGCCCCACGGCACCCTCGTCGCCTGCTGCCGCGTCCTGCGCCTGACCTCGGGCGCGGTCGTCCAAAACAGCTATTCCGCCCAATTCTATGACCTGACCCCCCTGCACCAAATCCCCGACCCCATCGTCGAACTGGGCCGCTTCTGCCTGCACCCCGACCACCCCGATCCCGATATCCTGCGCCTGGTCTGGGGCCTGCTCACCCGTCTGGTGGATGCCGACAGGGCCCGCCTCCTGTTCGGCTGCACCAGCTTTGACGGCGCCGATCCCGCCTTGCACCGCCCGGCCCTCGCCTGGCTCGCCCGGAACCACCTGCACCCCGTCGCGGCCCGCAGCGCCGACCACATCGCCCTTGCCCCGCTGGCCGCCTTCGCGCCCGACCGCCCCCCTGCGCTGCCGCCCCTGCTGCGCACCTATCTCGCCATGGGCGGCTGGGTCTCCGACCATGCCGTGATCGACCGCGACCTGAACACCCTGCACGTCCTGACCGCCCTTGACGTGGCCGCCGTGCCCCCCGCCCGCGCCCGCGCCCTGCGCGCCCTGGCCGATTTCCCCAACGCAGGCAGTTGACCCCGCCCGCCAGCCGCCTTACTTGCGCGCCATGGCACGCGCACCCCTCCTCCAGCTTTCGCAAATCTCGCTGACCTTCGGCGGCAATCCCCTGTTTGACGGATTGGACATGAACATCCAGCCCGGCGACCGTGTGGCCCTGGTCGGCCGCAACGGCTCAGGCAAATCCACCCTGATGAAGGTGATGGCCGGCCTGTCCGAAGCCGACAAGGGCACCCGCGTCGTCTCGCCCGGCGTGACCGTGGGCTATATGGAACAGGACCCCGACCTGACCGGCTTTGCCACCCTTGGCGATTACGCCGCCTCCCGCCTCCCCGAGGATGAAACCTACCGCGTGATGATGGCCGCCGAGGGCCTGCGCTTCAACCCCGACACGCCGGTCAGCACCGCCTCCGGTGGCGAACGCCGCCGCGCCGCCCTCGCCAAACTGATGGCCGAGGCGCCCGAGTTGATGCTGCTGGACGAGCCCACCAACCACCTCGACATCCAGGCCATCCTCTGGCTCGAGGCCGAACTCCTCTCCACCCGCGCGGCCTTTGTGATGATCTCCCACGACCGTGCCTTCCTGCGCTCGCTCTCCCGCGCCACCCTCTGGATCGACCGCGCCCAGGTCCGCCGCCGCGAATCGGGCTTTGACGGATTTGAGGATTGGCGCGACACCATCTGGGCCGAGGAAGACGACGCCCGCCACAAACTGGACCGCAAGATCAAGGCCGAGTCGAAATGGGCCGTCGAGGGCATCTCGGCCCGCCGCAAACGCAACCAGGGCCGCGTCCGCGCCCTGAACGTCCTGCGCGATGAACGCTCCTCGCAAATTCGCCGCCAGGGCACCGCCGCACTGGAACTCGAATCCTCCAACACCTCCGGCAAGCGCGTGATCGAGGCGCGGGGCGTCTTCAAATCCTTTGGCGATAAATCCATCGTGAAAAACTTCGACCTGCGCGTCCTGCGCGGCGACCGCGTCGCCTTTGTCGGCCCCAACGGCGCGGGCAAGACCACCCTTCTGAAAATGCTGCTGGGCGAGGTGGCCCCCGACGCCGGCACCATCATCCTCGGCACCAACCTTGAGATTGCCACCTTCGACCAGACCCGCGCCCAACTGGATGGCGAGGCGTCCTTGTGGGATAACCTCACCGGCGATCCCACCATGGCCGTCTCGGGCAATTCCGATCAGGTCATGGTGCGCGGCGTCCCCAAACACGTCGTCGCCTACCTCAAGGATTTCCTGTTCGACGAACGCCAGGCCCGCGCCCCGGTGAAATCGCTGTCCGGCGGCGAAAAGGCCCGGCTTTTGCTGGCCAAACTGATGGCCAAGCCGTCGAACCTGCTGATCCTCGACGAACCCACCAACGACCTTGACGTCGAAACCCTGGACCTGTTGCAAGACATCGTCGGCGATTTCGACGGCACCGTTCTCCTCGTCTCGCACGACCGCGATTTCATCGACCGCGTCGCCACCTCCACCATCGCTTTGGAGGGCAACGGCACCGCCTCCGTCTATCCCGGCGGCTGGTCCGATTACATCCGTCAGCGGCCTGAGGTTGGCGTTGAAACCGCCGACCGTGCGCCCGGCAAATCCGCCGACACCCGCACCGCCAAACCCAAGGTCGTCGCCCTGTCTTTCACCGAACGCAAACGCCTGAACGAACTGCCCGGCACCATCGACCGACTGGAATCCGAGATTAACAAACTCGCCGAATACCTTGAAACGCCAGAACTTTTCACCCGCGACCCCGCCAAATTCCGCAAGGCATCCGAAGGCATGGCCGACCGTCAGGCCCAACTGACCGCCGCCGAAGAGGAATGGATGGCCCTCGCCGCTCGCGACGACGCCTAGGGCGGATTTCCCTCACTCTGATTTAGATTGAGGGAAGTCCAAGACTGGAACCACCTGTGAACGAGTTACGCTCTAGGCCATGACGGGCCGGTATCCGGCCCGCAAGACCGCGACCGTGGGGGCAGGGGTCAACACCGTGACCTCGCCCTCGAACCGCGCCACCGGGGTCCCATAGCCAGCAGGGGCATAGGGCCACAACCCCGCCCCCCGCACCAGATGCGGCCCGCCGTGATCCACGAACACGCCATCCGGCAACCCCTCCAGCGGTGCCTGATGCCGCCTCTGCCCGCGCCCCTCCAACCGCGCGCCATGCAAAACCGCATCCATCTGCGGCGCTTTCAGCCCGCCGAACCCGGCCTGAAACGCCAAAAACGCGGCCCTGCGGCACAGCGCACAGGGCCGATGCCCCGCTGCCAGCGCCACCGCCTCATCGAGGAAAAACAACTCGGTCCATGTGCGCGGCGTCATCACCACCCGTCGCCACCCCTTGTAGTCCAACGCGCAGATGATCCAGGCCCGGCCCTTCCACCGCGCCCGCCCCAACTGCCGCTGATCGTCATGCAGACAGCCCCGGTTGCCGGTGAACATCCCGCGCGCGGGGTCCGCCACAATCTCCCCTGTCGGCAAAACCCGGTTCTGCAAGGGCATTACATCAATCTCCGAACCGCCGCCGCCACTTCCATCACATCCTCGCGGGTGCAATCGAACTGCCCGACCTGCACCCGGATCAGATAGCGTCCCTCATGCCGCGTCTGCGTCAGATACACCCGCCCCTCATCATTGATCGCCGTCAGCAACGCCTCGGTCGCCGCATCATCCCGCAGCGCAAAGGTGAACAAGGAAAGCGCCGGTCCTGTCACAACCTCGACCCCCGGCATCGCCGCCAACACCTCCGCCAACTCGCCCGCCCACAGCACATGGTTGCGTATCCGTCCCCGCAGCCCCTCCAGGCCGTAGGCCCGCAGGGTGAACCACAGCTTCAACGCCCGGAACCGCCGCCCCAAGGGCACCGTCCATTCGTTGAAATTCACCACCTCCTCGCGCCCCGCCGTCTCCAGATAGGCGGGCCGCAGGCCCAGGGTTTTCACCTGCGGCGTCGGGTCCGCCAGAAACTGCACCGCACAGTCAAACTGCGCGCCCAGCCATTTGTGCGGGTTGAAGACCACCGAATCCGCCCCCTCGATCCCCGCCCACAAATGCCGGAACTCGGGGCAGATCATCGCAGACCCCGCCCAGGCCGCATCGACATGCACGGGCAAATCGAACGCCCGCGCCACCGCGATGCAGTCGCCCACCCGGTCAAACGCCCCAACCGAGGTGCCGCCCACGCACAATACCACCCCGCAGGGCAGGAACCCGGCCGCAAGGTCCGCCGCAATCGCCGCCCGCAGGGCTGCCGGGTCCATCGACAGGCTGGCATCGGTTGGCACCTTGACCAGATTGTCCTGACCAATCCCCGCCACCCGCACCGCCTTGTCGACCGAGGAATGGGTCTGCGCCGACGCATAGATCCGCAACCGCCGCTGCCCGGTCAGCCCCGCCTG
>CAMBWO010000098.1 GCA_945871285.1 Pseudorhodobacter antarcticus
TATGACGACGACCGCCCCGGCATCGAAATCAGGTTGCAAGAGATGTTCGGCGTCACCACCCACCCTGTCGTCGGCGCAGACCGCCTGCCCCTGCGCGTGACGCTGCTGTCACCGGGGCAAAAGACCATCCAGGTCACGATGGACATCCCCGGCTTCTGGAAATCCTCCTATGCCGATGTGCGCAAGGACATGCGCGGCCAGTACCCCCGCCACCCCTGGCCCGAAGACCCGACCGAGGCCGAGCCGACCCTGAAGGCAAAACCAAGGGGAACATGAGGGGTAGGGTGCGTGATCTCACGCACCGCACCCGAAGGTGCGTGAAATCACGCACCCTACCCACAAACGACCAGCGTCAAAGCCCCGCCAGATAGGTCTCGATCTGGCCGAACTGGTGGTCCCAGCCGCCCTGCATTCCGGCGCGGGCGCCGTCAAAGGTGGCTTCCTCCACCTCGGTCGCATTCAGCGGCACCCATGTGATCGACAGCCGGGATGTGCCGTCGCCCAGATCCTCATAGGTCGTCGTGGCCAGCATTTCGCGCGGCCAAGTCGGGGCCATCGGGTGCGGGGTGATGTTGCCATCCTTGTCGGCAAAGGACTGGACATGCACGATCCGCTGCATCGGCACGATCTCGCGGTAGGTCACGATGCCATACATGATCGACCCGTCCGGCATGGGACTGCCATAAAAATGCGTGCCCCCCTCGCGGAAATCCATGCGCGAGATGAAGGCGGCCGGGTTGTCGGGGCTCAGCCATTTGGCCATGTGCGCAGGCTCGGTCTGAACCTGCCACAGCAGGGCCAGCGGCGCCTTGAACACACGGGATACGGTTAGCGGGGCAGTGGTCATGTGGGGGCTCCTTTGGGTTGCAATGTGGCAAGATAGGTTTCCAGCTGGTCCAATTGGCCCTCGGTCACTTGGGCAAAATGGGCCATGAAGTCGGTCAGTTGCGCCAGCGGTGCCCGTTCCAGCCGACAGGGCCGGAACTGCGCGGCCTTGGAGCGTGAGATCAGCCCGGCCCGCTCCAACACCTTGATATGCTTGGAAATGGCGGGCTGGCTCAGGGCAAAGGGCGCGCCCAGATCGCTGACGGTGGCCACCCCCTGCGACAGCCGCAGCAGCATGGCCCGCCGCGTCGGGTCGGCCAGGGCGCCAAGCGTCAGGGAAAGCGGGTCGGTCACGTGTATTGCCCTCTGGTTATATATCCAAATGGTAATCCACGCCGCCCCACCCGTCAACCCCCCCGACGCACGGTCGCAGGTGACAACCCCCACCCCATGTTGCAGGATCACCAAAACCCGGAGGACCCGATGCCCTACCCCACCCTGCTGTCGCCCCTCACCCTCGGCCGCACCACCCTGCCCAACCGCGTGCTGATGGGGTCGATGCACACGGGGCTTGAGGAGTTGGGCGACTGGAACCGCGTCGCCACCTTCTACGCCCGCCGCGCCCAGGGTGGCGTCGGGCTCATGGTGACGGGCGGCATGGCCCCCAACCGCGAGGGCGGGGTTTTCCCTGGTGCCGCGGGCCTTTACACCGCCGCCGACATCGCCAACCACCGCACCGTCACCACCCGCGTCCATGAGGCTGGCGGCCGCATCGCCATGCAGATCCTGCACGCCGGACGCTATGCCTATGGCCGCGATTGCGTCTCGGCCTCCGCGCTCAAATCCCCGATCAGCCCCTTTGCCCCCCGCGCCCTGGACGAGGCGGGGATCGAGGCGCAAATCACCGCCATGGTCACCGCCGCCACCCGCGCCCAGGAGGCGGGCTATGACGGGGTCGAGGTGATGGGCTCGGAAGGCTATTTCCTGAACCAGTTCCTCGCCCCTCACACCAACCACCGCACCGACGCCTGGGGTGGCAGCGCCGAAAACCGGATGCGCCTGCCGGTCGAGGTGGTGCGCCGCATCCGCGCCGCCGTGGGCCCCGATTTCCTGCTGATCTACCGCATCAGCCTGATCGACCTCGTCCCCAATGGCCAATCCTGGGACGACATCGCCACCCTCGCCCGCGCCATCCAATCCGCCGGGGCCGACGCCCTCAACTCCGGCATCGGCTGGCACGAGGCGCGGGTCCCCACCATCGCCACCTCGGTCCCCCGCGCCGCCTTCGCCTGGCTGACCGCCCGCCTCCGCTGCGAAGTCACCATCCCCGTCATCGCCTCCAACCGGATCAACACCCCCGAAGTGGCCGAGGCCATCCTCGCCGGGGGCCAGGCCGACATGGTCTCCATGGCCCGCCCCTTCCTGGCCGACCCCGATTTCGTCGCCAAAGCCGCCTCCGGCCGCGCCACCGAAATCGCCCCCTGCATCGCCTGCAACCAGGCCTGCCTGGACCACACCTTCGCGGGCAAACTCACCTCCTGCCTTGTGAACCCCGCCGCCTGTCATGAGGCCGAATTCACCGCCCCCCAAACCCCGCCCAAACGCATCGCCGTGGTCGGCGCAGGCCCCGCCGGCCTCGCCTGCGCCATCACCGCCGCCACCCGTGGCCACCAGGTCACCCTATTTGACAAAGCCCCCGTCGGCGGCCAACTGAATCTCGCCCGCCAGGTGCCGGGCAAAGAGGAATTCACCACCCTCGTCGACTGGTATCACACCATGCTCGCCCGCACCGGCGTCACCCTGCGTCCCCAAACCGCCACCCAAGCCGACCTGGCCGGCTATGATCAGGTCGTCATCGCCACCGGCGTCACCCCCCGCGACCCCGCCCTGCCCGGTCAGGAGCGGGCGCTCAGCTATATCGACGTGCTGAATGGCGCCCCCGTCGGCAACCGCGTCGCCATCATCGGCGCCGGGGGGATCGGCTTTGACGTGGCCGAATTCCTGACCCAAACCGCCCCCAGCCCCACCCTTGACCCTGCCCTCTGGCGCCGCGAATGGGGCATCGGCGACCCCGCCGAAACCCCCGGTGGCCTGACCCCGCCCACCCCCGAACCCCCCGCCCGCCAGGTCTGGCTCCTGCAACGCAAGGCCGAAAAGCCGGGCCGCGCTTTAGGCAAAACCACCGGCTGGATCCACCGCGCCGCCCTTCAGGCCAAGGGCGTGCTGATGCTGGGCGGCGTCAGCTATGACACCATCACCGACCAGGGCCTGACCATCACCCGCAACGGCATACCCGAGCTGCTCCCTGTCGACACCGTCGTCCTGTGCGCCGGCCAACTGCCCGAACGTTCCCTCGCCGATGCCCTGCTGGCCATCGGCCTCACCCCCCATGTCATCGGCGGCGCCGACCGCGCCGGCGAGTTGGACGCCAAACGCGCCATCGACCAGGGCACTCGCCTCGCGCTCACCTTCTGACCCTGCCGCAGCGCCACGCCCCGCCCCGCCCAGACCGCCAGCTGGATCGGCAGCTCCCCCGCCAGGAAATGATGTGAGCGGTAACAATTGGTCACCAAGTTTGATCACCCCACCCTTTCGCCCCACGACCTGACCCCGTAAGAGGGCCGCAACCAAGCGAGGGACCAAGGATGACCATGGACATACAGGCACAGCGCGGACGGTGGGCCGTGGCGGCGATGTTCTTTGTGAACGGCGTGATCATGGGGGCCTGGGCGCCGCAGATCCCGCTTCTCCTGCCCCGCCATGACATCACCGAGGCGACGCTGGGCCTGATGATCCTGCTCATCGGCATTGGTGCCGTTGGGGCCATGCTCTTTGCCGGCAAACTGATCGCGGCCCATGGCTCGCGCCGCATGGCGATCCTGTTCGCGGCCCTTGCCGTGCCGGTGTTGCCCTTTGTGGTGCTGGCACCCAACCTTTGGATCCTCGCCCCCTTCATGGTGCTGTTCGGGGCCACCCTGGGCTGCATGGACGTGTCGATGAACGCCAATGCGGTCGAGGTGGAACGCCGCCTCGGCCGCGCCATCATGTCCGCCTCGCACGGGTTCTGGAGTGTGGGCGGCTTTGCTGGCGGCGCCATCGGGGGCCTCGCCATCGCCCGTTTCGGACCGCAGGCGCAGGCGATTGGCGTGGCCGTGCTGGCCTTGGCCGTTCTGGCCTCCGCTGCCCCCTTTCTGATTGCCGATGCCGCTGCACCCGCCCCGGCGGCCGGGGCCGCCCCCAAAACCGTCTTGCTGCCCCGCGTGCCTGCCCTGTACATTCTGGGCAGCCTTGCCCTCTTTACCATGATCGCCGAAGGCGGCGTGCTCGATTGGGCCGCCCTCTACCTCATCCGCACGATGGAGACTGGCCTTGACCGCGCCGGTCTGGCCTTTGGTTTCTTCTCGGGCACCATGGCCATCATGCGATTTCTGGGCGACCGGGTCCGCGACCGCTTTGGCGCCGTGCGGACGCTGCGCGTGTCGGGCGTGATTGCGGCAGCGGGCATCATGGCGGCGGCGGTTGCGCCGACGGACACGATTGCGATTGCCGGCTTTGCCTTTGCCGGTCTGGGCGTCGCCAACATGGTGCCGATCCTGTTTTCGGCGGCGGGCAATGTACCGGGCATGGGGCCGGGGGCGGGTATCGCCACCGTGACGATGATGGGCTATTCGGGCATCCTGCTGGCGCCCACCGGCATCGGCTATGCGGCGCTCACCATCGGCTACCGGCCCACCTATGCCATTCTTGCCGTGCTGCTGCTGGTCGTCGCGTCGCAGGCAGGTCGGGCGGTGGCGGCGGACCGGGTGACAAGTCGGCCAGTCACACAGGCCAAGGCAGACTGAAGCAGACCAAATTTCTTCGAAGAAATTTGCAAAATCCTTCGAAGGATTTTGGCGATGCTGCGCAAATCGCCGTCACCCCTCGAACAAATCCGTCTGCCCCGGCGTCTTCGGCGGCTCCACCCCCAGATGCCGCCAGGCCCGCTGGCCCAGCATCCGGCCCCGCGGGGTGCGCAGGATCAGGCCCTGCTGCAAAAGGTAAGGCTCGATCACCTCCTCGATCGCATCCCGCGCCTCGGACAGCGCCGCCGCAATCGTCTCCACCCCCACCGGCCCGCCGCCATAGTGATCGGCCAGCAGTTGCATATACCGGCGGTCGTTGCTGTCCAGCCCCAGATGATCGACCCCCAGCCGGGTCAGGGCGTTGTCGGCAATCTCCTTGGTCAGCCGACCATTGCCCTCAACCGTCACGAAATCCACCACCCGCCGCAGCAGACGCCCCGCAATCCGCGGCGTGCCCCGCGCCCGCTTGGCAATCTCCCGCGTGCCCAAAGGGTCCGCCGTCACCCCCAACAGCCGCGCCCCACGGGTCACGATCAGGTCCAACTCATCCTCGGTATAGAACTCCAGCCGGGTCGGGATGCCGAAACGGTCGCGCAGGGGCGTGGTCAGCAGGCCCAGACGAGTCGTCGCGCCCACCAGCGTAAACGGCTGCAACTCGATCCGCACCGTCCGGGCAGCAGGCCCCTCGCCAATCACCAGATCCAGCGCGAAATCCTCCAGCGCGGGATACAGCACCTCCTCAACCACCGGACTCAGCCGATGAATCTCGTCGATGAACAGCACGTCACGCGGTTCCAGATTGGTCAGGATCGCGGCCAGATCGCCCGGCTTGGCCAGCACCGGGCCGCTTGTCATGCGAAACCCCACGCCCAATTCGCGCGCCAAGATCTGCGCCAGCGTCGTCTTGCCCAGACCGGGCGGGCCGTGGAACAACGTGTGGTCCATCGCCTCGCCGCGCATCTTGGCACTTTCGATGAAAATGGCCAGATTGGCGCGGGCCTCGGCCTGCCCCGTGAATTCGGCCAGGCTTTGCGGCCGCAGGGCGCGGTCCATATCCTCGGGCTGGCGGGCGGGGGAAACCGGGCGGTCGGGGGTCATTGCCAGGCCTCCATCGCGGTCCAGCCGGTGATGACGGGATCGTCCAGCCGAAAGGCGAACAGATTGCCCCCGCCAGCAGGCTGGTCACCCCGGCGCGAGATGGCCCCGCCCGTCAGCGCCTGCCGCAACAGGGTGCCGACGGCGCCGTGACCCACAAGCAAGACCGCGCCGGTCTGCCCCGACAGACAACGCCGCACGGCAGCCACGATGCGGGTCTGCGCGGCACGGGCGGTTTCCCAACCGCGAAAGCTGGTGTCAGGATGGGCGAAAAACGCATCCGCGGCGGCTTCGAAGTCCGGTCCGGGCAGATAGCCCGTGGCACTGCGGTCATTCTCGCCCAGGTCGGCATGGGCCTCGGCGGTCAGGTCGGGGCGCAGCAGGGCGGCGGTTTGCAGCGCCTTGGCTTCGGTGCTGCTGAACACCTTGGTGATGCCGGCAACCCAGGGGCGGGGGGCCACAGCGGCCAACCGGGCGCGGCCCTGGGCGTTCAGGCCCCAGGCGGGCACCGGGCGGGATGGATCGATGTCGACCTGCGGATGGGTAAGGTAGAGGGCCTGCATCGTCACTTTGGGGCCAGCAGTTTCAGCGCGGCGCGGATCAGGGTGGGCGTGTTGGCCTCGGGCTGTTCGGCGCTGACCGTGGCCACCGCCGAGGCCGCATCACCTTGCCCATAGCCCAGGTTCATCAGCGCCGACAGCGCATCCGCCGTGAACCCCGCCCGCGACGTCTGGGCCGACGGCGGGGCCGCAGGGCGGCGGGGCGCGGGTGCCGCCTCGATCACCGTGTCATCGGCCTCAGCCGTGGCCGACAGGGAAACCCCCGCCGCCATCAGACCCGGCGCCTTGGCCTTCAGCTCCAGAATGATGCGCTGCGCCAGTTTGGGGCCAACCCCGTTGGCCGACTGGATCGCCCGCGCATCGCCCAGCGCAATCGCCCGCGCCGTGCCCTCGGCCCCCAAGGCGCCCAAAATCGACATCGACGCCTTGGCGCCCACGCCCTGCACCGTCGTCAGCAGCTTGTGCCACTCCTTGTCCAGCAGGGTGGGAAAGCCGAACAGTTGCAACAAATCCTCGCGCACCAGCAGGTCGGTATACAGCGCCACCGGATCGCCGATGGCGGGCATCTGCGACAGGGTGCGGTCGTTGACATGGACGATATAGCCCACACCGCGCACGTCGATCAGCACCTGATCCGCCCCGCGCCAGTCCAGCCGCCCCGAGAGTTTCCCGATCATCCCGCCGCCTTTCGCAGCGCCGCCTGCAAGCGGCCCGCCGATTGCAAGTGGTGCGCGTGGCAGATCGCAATGGCAAGGGCATCGGCGGCATCGGCCCCCACAATCTGCACGCCGGGCAGCAGGATGCGGACCATGTGGTCGACCTGGCCCTTGTCGGCATGGCCGACGCCCACCACGGTTTTCTTGACGGCATTGGGGGCGTATTCACCCACCGTGATGCCCGCCTGCGCCGGAACCAGCAGCGCAATGCCCCGCGCCTGACCCAGTTTCAGGGTGGCCACGGCGTCCTTGTTGACAAAGGTATGCTCCACCGCCGCCTCATCCGGCGCATACTGGCGCAGCACGGCAGTCAACTGGTCAAACAGCGACACCAGCCGCAGCGCGAGGTCGCCATCCAGATCGCCCGGCGCCGAATGGCAGATGCCATTCGCCACATGAGCGATTCGCGACGCTTGCACGTCGATCACCCCCCAGCCAAGGTTGCGCAGACCCGGATCTATCCCCAAAACGCGCATCCCTGCCCCTTTTCTTGGTTTCGCTAGAATTAGCACGAAAAGAGAACACCCGCCAAGCTGAATTGCGGTCGGCGGGCCGGGACGGATTAACCATTTCGCACATGCAGAAAGCGGCACCCGACCCGCCAAAACCGACCTCTTCCGTGAACACCGGGCGACGACCAACAAAATAAGGCGAAATCAAGGGGGGCAGCTATGCGTGCCGTGCAAGGCGGCGTTGCCGTGGGCTGGATTGCTTTGCATGTGCAGCACGTCTAAATCCTGCGCATCAAGACGCGACAAACGCTTCTTCTCTATGCAATTTTGAAAGGACTACCGCCATGGCGACTTACGAGACGTCCCGCACGGCGCCGCTCGGCGCCATCACCGTTTTCCGGCTGGTTCAGTCGGTCGGCACTGTTGCAGCCACGTTCCAGGCCTGGAACTCGGCCCGCGTGACCCGCAAGGCCCTGTCGCGGCTCAGCAATCGCGAGCTGGACGATATCGGCCTGTGCCGCGGTGACATTGACCAGATCGGCCGCTGACCATCGGCAAGGCGGCCCTTGGGCCGCCGTTCCGTGAAAACATGATCGCAGGTGGGGCCGTTGTCCGTTGGGACAGCGGTCCTTTTCTTTGTCCGACCAAAGGGCCGCCTATTTCATCCGCGCCAGAACCAGCGCAATCTGATCGGCCACAAACAGCGTCGCAGGTTCGGCCTGCATCAGCCAACCACCGGCGCGTTCGATCCCGTCCCCCGCCCTCAGGGCAGCGACCCGCTCATCATAGGACTGGGGGCCGATGGAATGATGGATGATGCCCTTGAGCAGGACCGTGCACAGCAGCAAGAACAGGATGGGGCCAAGGATCGACCGGCGCGTTGACGCCGGACGCGTATAATAGGAACGGCCCAATGTTCCCGCCGCCTCAAAACCATAGCCCTTGGCACGCGCCTTCTGAAGGCGCGCCACCCGGCCGTAAAAGTCTTTCAAATTCGGGTCGGTCATCCCAATCTCCAACGAGTCCGACCCCCACCGCAGACTTTGTTAAGGTAGAAATGTGGCGAAAGTTGGGCCGCTCGACCAGATTGCCCTAGTTTCGACGCAGAACCAGCGTCGACCACTCGCCAATATCGTCGCGCGTGTCGGGGGTGAACCCGGCCGCGACATAGGCCGCCGTCACCGCCTCGGCCTGAACGACCAGCAGGCCGGACAGGATGACAAGGCTGCCCGTCGTGGTATGGGCGGCCATCGACGGGGCCAGTTCGATCAGCGGGCCCTTCAGGATGTTGGCAAAAACCAGATCATAGGGGGCGGCGGCGGCCAGACGTGGGTTGGCAAAACCCGCGGCCTCCAGACACTCGATGCGGCCCGCCAGGTTGTTGACGGCGACATTCGCCTCGGCCACGTCCACCGCAACCTCGTCGATATCGGACGCAATGATCAGGGCGTCAGGCAGAACGGCAGCGGCGGCCATCGCCAGAACGGCAGTGCCGCAGCCGATGTCGGCGACACGGGCCGGACGAAAGCCGCCCTCATACAGCCGGTCAAAGGCGCGCAGGCAACCCAGCGTGGTGCCGTGATGCCCGGTGCCAAAGGCGACCGTCGCCTCGATCATCAGGGCGACCCGGCCTTCGGGCACCTTGTCGGCATCATGGCTGCCATAAACGAAAAACCGCCCCGCCTCGACCGGGGACAACTCGCGCTTGACCTTGGCGACCCAGTCGATTTCGGGCAGTTCGGAAATGGCAAAGGGCTTGGCACCGAACGCCAGCGCCAGCACATCCAGCACCACCTCGTCGGGCTGTTCCAGGAAATAGACGCCAACCTCCCACAGCCCAGAATCATCCTCGATCTCGAACACACCCACGCCCATCGGCTCGGGCACCATCCGCTCCAGTGCTGCGGCAAGGGCGTTGGCGGGGTCTTCGCCGGGCAGGGTGGTCAGGGCGGTGAAGGTGGGCATGGGGTTCTCCGGTAGTTTCACGGGTCCCTATGCCCACCTCGGGGTCAGGTCAAGCTTGCGCCATCAGGCCGATCGGGCAGGTCACGCCCGTGCCCCCGATGCCGCAATAGCCGCCGGGGTTCTTTTCCAGGTATTGCTGGTGGTAATCCTCGGCATAGTAAAACACCGGGGCGGGAATGATCTCGGTGGTGATCGTGCCATACCCCTTGGCGGTCAGCGCGGCCTGATAGGCGGCCTTGGTGGCGCGGGCGGCCTCGGCCTGTTCCGGCGTATAGGTATAAATGCCCGAACGGTAGGTCGAGCCGATGTCATTGCCCTGCCGCATCCCCGTGGTGGGGTCGTGCCCCTCCCAGAAGGTTTTCAGAAGCTGGTCATAGCTGATGACGGCGGGGTCATAGATCACCCGCACCACCTCGTTATGCCCGGTCAGCTGGGTGCAGGTCTCCTTGTAGGTCGGGTTGGGGGTAAAGCCTGCGGCATAGCCGGTCATGGTCAGGTATACGCCCGGCAGGTTGTAGAACTTGCGCTCGACCCCCCAGAAACAGCCCATTCCGAACATCGCCTCGGCCATACCGGCAGGGACGGCGGATTTCAGGGGCAAGCCCGACAGGAAATGCATCTCGGCGGTGGGCAGCGGCTCGGGACGGCCCGGAAGGGCGTTTTCGGGGCGGACCATTTCGGTTTTCTTGGCACTGAACAGGGACATGCGGCCTCCTTTGGGTGTGGGGGAGCATATAGGGCGGCGCAGGCCCCGCGCATAGGGGGGTGGCGGGGAAGTGAGGGGGCTGTAACAATCAGGCGGGGAAGATGGGCAGATTGCCCATCCTACAAGGGGCCGGAATGGCGGGGCATGGGTTGGGGCGTGCAGCGGCGGTGGCGGTGGCGGGGTTTCTGAAAGGGCGCCTGCCGTGGGAGGAGGAGGGGTGGTAAGACCATGCCTCGACCGCCTTTCAGATCGGCTGCGAGGCTCTGATCGCCCTTGGCCAGGCCGAGGCCCGAGATTGGGGCGGCGCCCTTGCCCGCACCGCGCCTGCCTGCGGTTCTGCCGCGCTGGGATGACATCTGCGTGGCGGTGCTTTGGTTGGCCCAGCAGCGGAGCGAACTTGGCTGGCGACAGATGGATGGCAACCCCGAGCCGCCGCGCCAAGTCGGTTTTGCCTTCCGCCTGCTGAACGCCCCGCCGCCCCCACCGCCCAATATCGCAGGCGGGATCGGGACGGGTCCGGCCTTGGCAAGCGAAGCTGTGCTGGCGCTGTTGGGGGCCTTGGGTCTCGTGCAGGACGAGCGCTGGCGGCCCGAGGCGGAAACGGTGCTCTGGCGGTGCCAGCCGCGCACCTGGAGGTTGCAGGTGACGGGGGATGTGCGGTTTGCTGCGGCGGTTCAGCGGGCTGTGGCAACGGTGCCGGGCGATATCGCAGGGCAGATGGCACGGTTGGTCGTGATCGGGGATGCAGATGTGGCCGGGGCTGTGGGCCAATCCGCGGCCGCCTGCGCTGCGGCGCGGGCGAAATATGGCCCCAGGGCCCGGATCGGGGCAGCATTGACGCCAGACGCGGCGCGACGCAGTCTGATGTTTCGCCGTCAGCACGATCTGGACTGGCTGTTCTTTCGCCATTGGCGTCTGGCCGAGGGCTGGTTGACCGCCAATGATCCCGAGGCGCGGCTGGAGATTTTCCACGATCCGCTGGCCATCCAGATGCGTCAGGCGGTGGTGGGCCGGCTGCATCCCCAAAGCCCGGTCGCAGGGTAACCGGGTGGCAAAGATGGGCAAACCCCGCCTTCCGCAAGGCGGAAGTCGAGGACTGCCCATCCTACAAGTATGGCCCAGACCTGAAACCGGAGGAATGACTTGTAGGATGGGCAGTTCTGGCGTGGCGGCCTGCCGCGGCGACAGGTTTGCCCATCTTCCCCGCCTCAGTAAAAGCTCTGCGGGTCAATATCGACGCTCAAGCGCAGGTTGGTGGGGATCTTGAACTGTGCCAGCCATTCGGCAATCGCGGCCTGCAGCGGCGCGGATTTCTCAGCCTTGATCAACAGGCGCACCCGGTGGCGGCCCCGGACGCGGGCGATGGGGGCCGGGGCGGGGCCAAAGACCTGCGCGCCGATGCGCAGCAACGGGTCGATGCGTCGGGCGAGGTCGGCGCCGAAATCAAAGACCTGCGCCACATCGGGGCTGGATAGGATGATGCCGGCCATGCGGCCATAGGGCGGCACGCCGGCCATGCGGCGCTCGGCGGCTTCGGCCTTCCAGAACGCCTCCTCATCCCCCCCCAGAATGGCGCGGATCACCAGATGTTCCGGCTGATAGGTTTGCAGCAGGGCCGTGCCGGGTTTGTCCGCCCGCCCTGCCCGGCCCGCCACCTGACGCATCAGCTGAAACGTCCGCTCGGCCGCCCGCAGGTCGGACCCCTGCAACCCCAGATCGGCGTCAATCACCCCCACCAGCGTCAGCAGCGGAAAGTTGTGGCCCTTCGCCACGATCTGCGTCCCGATGATGATATCCGCCCCACCGTCGGCAATCAGCTTGATCTGGTCTTTCAGCGCCCGCGCCGACCCGAACAGGTCGGACGACAGCACGGCAAGGCGAGCCTCGGGAAAGCGTTTGGCAACCTCCTCGGCCAACCGCTCCACCCCCGGCCCGACGGGGGCCATGCGCCCCTCGACCTTGCAAGACGGGCATTCGGTCGGGATGGGTTTGGTCGCCCCGCATTGGTGGCAGACCAGACGTTTCAGAAACCGATGCTCGACCATCCGCGCATCGCAATCGTCACAACCCACCTGATGCCCACAGGCCCGGCAGATCGTGATCGGCGCATAACCCCGCCGGTTCAGGAACAACAGCGCCTGCTCCTGCCGGTCAATCCGGGCCTGCACGGCGCGGGCCAGGCGTTCGGAAATCCAGCGGTCGGCCGGCAGCTTTTCCTCGCGCATGTCCAGCGCGGCCATCTGCGGCATCACGGCGGGGCCATAGCGCGAGGACAGGTCCAGCCGCGCATACTTGCCGCTGTCCACATTGGCCCAGGTTTCCAAACTGGGCGTGGCCGAGGACAGCACAACCGGAAACCCCGCAATCGCGGCGCGCAACACGGCCATGTCGCGGGCGTGATACAAAACCCCCTCCTCCTGCTTGTAGGAGGTGTCATGCTCCTCATCCACCACGATCAGACCCAGATCGCGGAACGGCAGGAACAGCGCCGACCGCGCCCCCACCACCAGCTGCGCCTGGCCCTGCCCCACCATGCGCCACAACCGCCGCCGCTCGGTCATCGTCACGCCCGAATGCCATTCGGCGGGCCGGGCGGTAAACCGCCCCTCGACCCGCGCCAGAAAATCGCCGGTCAACGCAATCTCGGGCAGCAGAACCAACGCCTGCCGCCCCTGCCGCAGCGTCTCGGCGACGGCCTCCAGATACACCTCGGTCTTGCCAGACCCGGTGACGCCCTTCAGCAGCGTGGTGGAATAACTGCCCTGCGCCACCGTGGCGACCAAAGCATCCCCTGCGGCAACCTGATCGCCCACCAGATGCGGCCCCAGAAAACCTGACGGGCTCCGTGGGTCCATCGGCGGATAGGGCAGATCGCGCGGCGCGTCCTCCTCCAGCACCACACCCAGCTTGACCAACCCCTTGACCACTGCAGGGCCACAGGCAGCCGCCTCGGCCAGTTCGGACAGGGTGACCGGCGCCCCACCATAGGCCCGCAGCGCCTCGACCACGCGGTGGCGGGCATCGGTCAGGGAATTGGGTACCGTCGGCCCAAGCCGGTAAACCCGCTTCATCGACGGCGGATCGCCCAGACCCGGCGCACGGGTGGCCAGCCGCAGCATCGCGGACAAAGGCGTCAGGGTGTATTCGGCCGCCCGCTGCAAAAAGGCGCGCAACTCGGCCCGCATCGGCTCGGCGTCCAGCACCCGCGTCACCGGGCGGATTTTTGCCGGGTCAAATTTGCCCTCACCCGATCCCCAGACAACCCCCAACACCCGGCGCGGACCCAGCGGAACCTCGACGAAATCCCCCGTGCCGCAGCCCCCCTCGGGTGATCGGTAGTCCAGCAAACGGCCCAGCGGTTCGGCGGTCAGAACCCCGACCAGATCGCCCGCCTCATACACCCGCTCGACCATAGGACTTTCCCCTGCACCCCGTTTGGGGTAAACCCGCCCTAGCCCTATCGCAACCCGTTGAAGGACCGCGCCCATGAAATTCTTTGTCGATACCGCCGACGTCGCCGCCATCAAGGAACTGAACGACCTTGGCATGGTGGACGGCGTCACCACCAACCCGTCCCTGATCCTGAAAGCCGGCCGCGACATCATCGAGGTCACCCGCGAGATCTGTTCCATCGTCTCCGGCCCCGTCTCGGCCGAAGTCGTCGCCCTGACCGCCGACGAGATGATCGCCGAAGGCCGCAAACTGGCTGAGATTGCCGAGAATATCACCGTCAA
>CAMBWO010000099.1 GCA_945871285.1 Pseudorhodobacter antarcticus
CACCTGATCCTTCAGCAACCGATTGCGGTCGCGCATCGCCTTTTCGTAGCTCAGCACCGCCTCGGCATGGTCGGGGAAAAAGCTGAAGGTCATCCGGTCCAGAAACCGCCTGCGGCCCTCGGCCGCTTCGATCCACAGCCGGTCCATCGCGGGCACCAGCCACAACACCCGCATCAGCCGCCCCAGCGCGGTTTGCGTGGCGGCCTTGCCGTCAATGCGGACCTGACGCGCCTCCGCCGCCTCGGCCCAGGTTTCGACCTGATGCCCCGAGGTCAGATCGGCACGAACCTTCCAGCCCAGACTCTCGGGCCGACGCGCGATCTCGTCCGACGGCGCCCGGCGAAACCCGCGACCGGGCGACAGCAGCGACACCGCCTCCAGGATATTGGTCTTGCCCGCGCCATTCGGCCCCACAATCGCCACCGGCCGCCAGTCAAACTGCAACTCGACGGCGCGGTGGCTGCGAAAATGCGACAAGGTCAGCGATGTGATGGCGAACCCGCTCAACCCCTGCCCTTTCACTTTGGTTCAAATACTCCACGGGGGAAGACTCAATGGTTCTTGAACCATTGAGTCGCGGGGGTGTGAAACCCCCGAATGACGGTTACACCCGCATCGGCATGACGACATAGATCGCCGACATGTCATTGCCCTCGCGCATCAAGGTCGGATCACCCGAGGAGTTGAACAGGAACACCGCATTCTCACGGTCAACCTGGCTGGCGATTTCCAAAAGGTACTTGGCGTTAAAGCCAATTTCCAGATGCTCATCGCTATAGGCAACGGCCAGTTCTTCCTCGGCCGCGCCCGAATCCGGGGCGTTGACCGACAGGATCAGCCTGTCCTCGTCCAGCGACAGTTTCACCGCCCGTGACCGTTCGGATGACACGGTCGCCACGCGGTCCACCGCCTTGGCAAACTCGGTCGCGTCCACCTCCAGCCGGCGGGTGTTGCCGGTGGGGATGACGCGGGTGTAATCGGGGAAGGTGCCGTCGATGACCTTGGAGGTCAGCTGGATTGCCGGGGTGGCAAAGCGCACCTTGGTCTCCGACACCGACACGTCGATCAGCGCCTCGTCATCGTCCAGCAGCTTGCGCAGTTCGTTCACGGTCTTGCGTGGCACGATCACGCCCGGCATTCCAGCGGCCCCCTCGGGCAAGGGCGCGTCGATCTGCGCCAGACGGTGGCCATCGGTTGCCACACAGCGCAGCGTCGGGCCATCGGCGTTCTTGGCGACATGCATGTAGACGCCGTTCAGGTAATACCTTGTTTCCTCGGTCGAAATTGCGAACTTCGCCTTGTCGAACAGGCGGCGCAGCAGGGGCGCGGGGGCCTTGAAGTTCGTGGCGTATTCCGACGAGGCCATAACCGGAAAATCCTCACGCGGCAGGGTGGCCAGTGAAAAGGTTGACCGTCCCGCCGCAATGGTCAAACGGCCCGAGGCGGCATCCTCGGTCAGCGATACCAGCGCCCCATCGGGCAGCTTGCGCACGATCTCGTGCAGCATCACCGCCGACACCGTGGTCGAGCCGGCGCGTTCCACCATCGCAGGGGCGCGGTCCACCACTTCGATGTCCAGATCGGTGGCCCGCAAAGACACCTGCGCGCCCTCGGCCTCGATCAGGACGTTGGCCAGGATCGGGATCGTGTTGCGGCGTTCCACCACGGATTGGGCCTGGGCCAGCGCCTTGAGCAGGATTGCGCGTTCGATGCTGAGTTTCATGAATAAGGCCCTTTTTTGAACCCCGGTCGGGGAACGCGACGTTAACGGCTTTGGTTGGATTATCAAGAGGTCAAAAGACGGACGAACCTTGTAGGATGGGCAGTTCCCCCGGTTCGGCCTGCCGAAGCGGGGGGTTTGCCCATCTTCCTCAGCCCTGCAACAGACGGCGCAGCAGCGTCACGTCGTCCGACAATTGACTGTCGGTCGACATCAACTCCTCGATCCGCTTCACGCCATGCATGATGGTCGTATGATCCCGCCCGCCAAAGCGTCGGCCGATTTCGGGCAGGGACCGCAGGGTCAGCTGTTTGGCCAGATACATCGCGACCTGACGCGGGCGGGCGATGTTGCGCAACCGCTTGGGGCCGATCATGTCGGCCAGGCGGATGTTGTAGTGTTCGGCCACCTTGCGCTGGATCTCCTCGATCGTCAGCTTGCGGTCGGAGGCGCGCAGGATGTCGGCCAAGCAATCCTGGGTCAGTTCCAGCGTGATTTCGCGGCCCACCAAGCTGGCAAAGGCGAACAGGCGAGTCAGCGCGCCTTCCAGCACGCGGACATTGGTGGTGATGCGGTGGGCAAGAAATTCCAGCACGCCGGTGGCCATTTGCAGGCCCTTGTATTGGCTGCGGTAGTATTCCGCCTTGGTCTGCAAGATGCCCAGGCGCAGTTCGTAATCGGTCGGGTGCAGGTCCACCACCAGCCCGCATTGCAGGCGGGATTTGATGCGATCTTCCAGATCCTTGATCTCGCCCGGTGCGCGGTCGGCGGAGATGACGATCTGTTTGTTCTGATCGACCAGCACGTTGAAGGTGTGAAAGAACTCCTCTTGCGTGCTGTCCTTGCCGGCGATGAACTGCACGTCATCGACCATCAGCACATCGACCGAGCGGAAGATTTCCTTGAAATCCATGATCTGCCGTTCGCGCAGAGCCTGGACAAAACGGTACATGAACTGTTCGGCCGACAGATACAGCACGCGCAGATGGGGCTGACGGATCTGCAATTCATGGGCGATGGCGTGCATCAGGTGGGTCTTGCCCAAGCCGACGCCGCCATACAGGAACAACGGGTTGAACGTGACCGGCCCTCCTTCGGCCACCCGGCGGGCGGCGGCATGGGCCAGTTCGTTGGGCTTGCCCACGACAAAGCTGTCAAAGGTGAACCGCGCATCCAGCGGCGAGCCGGGCAGGTCATCGGACCCGCGGGCCACGGGTTTTGCCACCGGGCGGGGGGCAGGTTTCGCCTCGGCCTCGGTCGGGCGGACCACCGAAAACTCGACCCGGCCCACTTCGGCCCCCGAGGATTGCAGATGGTTCAGGATGTGGTCGGAATAGTTGCGCGACACCCAGTTGCCGAAAAAGGTCGTAGGCACCTCGAAATGGGCCACGCCATTGGCCAGGGTGGTCAGCTTCAGGGGTTCGATCCAGGTCGTGTAGTTGTTCTTGCCAATGCGCACGGCAAGCTGTTCGCGAACCAGTCCCCAAGTCTCATGTGTCATCTTTTATTCCGTATCAGAGCGCCGCCCGTCACCGACGAACCAAACACCCACCCCATTTCCCTGCTATCGCGGCGCCTCGGGGGACGGAGTGGCAAACCTTGTCCAGCGGAGTCTTGCCCCGCCAGCCCAGTTTACGCACCCGCAAGACATCCAGCAGCCGGACCGGGGAATCATCCCAGCCCAGCCACGCAAGCCAAACGCGCCAGAATCACTGGGCGCAGCACTGGCATTTCATGGATCCAAAACTGGTTTCCCGCCGTTATCTTGTCCGTTTGGCAGTGCGGACAGCGCGGTGTTCTGGTTCTGGATCGCGGTTGTCCCCCAAGTCGTCGTGAATCGCTTGGGGAAGCTAGCAAGCCCTGACGGGGAAGGGCAATCGAACTTCGGGCTTGACACGGGGCTATCTGAATCGAATCTCTGGGCAGTGCAAATGAGCAACGCTGGCGCCGGAATCCTGTGCACAACAGCAAAAGGCGCGCCCGGTTGGGGGCGCGCCTTGCAGGGTAGAAAGTTTATGAGAATCAGACGGTTGCGGCGTCGCCCAGCACTTTGACCCGATGGGTCAGGCGGGACATTTTGCGCGCAACGGTGTTCTTGTGCAGAACGCCTTTGGACACGCCACGATCCAGTTCCGGCTGCACGGCTTTCAGGGCCACGGCAGCGGCGTCCTGGTTGCCGGCGGCCAGCGCCTCTTCGACTTTGCGCAGGAAGGTGCGGATCCGCGAGCGGCGGGCCTTGTTCACGGCATAGCGCGCCTCGGACTGGCGGGCGCGTTTCTTGGACTGGGCGGTATTTGCCATGGGTGTTACCTTTGGGGTTTTGCGTTTCTATCCGTTGCACGCAATACCCAAAGCCCCCGCCGGATTATCGGTGACGGGAATCATATGCCTTAAGCGGGCCCACGCGCATGTTGCCGGGCATATAGGCGAGGGCGCGGGGAAAGGAAACAGAAATCTTGGGCTATCTGTCGCTGAACTGGACTGGGCGCTTGGCGATAAAGGCGGCCATGCCCTCTTTCTGATCCTGCGTGCCGAACAGCGCGTGAAACTGGCGGCGTTCAAACAGCAGCCCCTCGGCCAGCGCGGTTTCCTGGGACCGGTTCACCGCCTCTTTGGCGGCCATAACGGCCAGCGCCGATTTGGCGGCAATGGTCGTGGCAGTTTTCACCGCCTCGGCCATCAGGTCGGCCATGGGCACCACCCGCGACACCAGACCGGCGCGTTCCGCCTCGGCGGCGTCCATCATGCGGCCAGTCAGGACCATCTCCATCGCCTTGGATTTGCCGACCGCCCGCGTCAGACGCTGACTGCCGCCCATGCCGGGGATGATGCCCAGGTTGACCTCGGGTTGACCGAATCGGGCGGTATCGGCGCACAGGATGAAATCGCACAGCATCGCCAATTCGCAGCCCCCGCCGAGGCAATAGCCTGACACGGCGGCGATGAGGGGTTTGCGGATGCGGGCAATCGCGGCGGCTTCTGGGCCAAAGATATCCTCGGCAAAGACCTGAGCATAGGTCTTGCCCTGCATTTCCCGCACATCCGCCCCGGCGGCAAAGGCCTTGTCGGACCCCGTCAACACGACGCAGCGCACGGCAGGGTCGGCATCGGCGGCGGCCAATGCAGCGGCCAGCGCCTGCATCAAGGCCAGGTTCAGCGCGTTCAGCGCCTCGGGTCGGTTCAGGCGCAGCACCAGAACGGGGCCATGGGTTTCGGACAGGATCAGGTCGGACATGGCGCTACCTCTGGCAATTCGGGCAATAAAACGACGAACGGCCCGATTGCACAAGGCGTTCGATGGGCGCCGCGCAGGTCAGGCAGGGGTCGCCCCTGCGGTCGTAAACCTGAAAGCGGTGCTGGAAATAGCCCAACTCGCCATCGGTCTGGCGGTAATCGCGCAGGGAGGACCCGCCCGCCTCGATCGCCTCGGTCAGAACGGCGCGGATGATGGGCACCAGCGGCGGGGCATCGGTATCGGCGGCCTGTCGGGCGGGGTGGACACCGGCGCGAAACAGAACCTCGCTGACATATATATTGCCCAGACCCGCGATATTGTGCTGATCCAGCAGGGCGGATTTGATCGGCGTCAGGCGGCCCCTGAGGCGACCGGTCAGATAGACCTCGTTGAAATCGTTGCCCAAAGGCTCCGGCCCCAGCGCCACCATCAGCGGGTGGCTGGGGGCGGTTGCGGTGTCCATCAGGTCCATCGCCCCGAACCGCCGGGCATCGTTAAAGGTGATCCGCGCCCCGTTTTCCATGTGCAGCACGACATGGTCATGCTTTTGCGGGGCAGGGTGGTCATGGTGAAATTCGCCCACCATCTGCCCCGAAATCAGGATGCGCCCCGACATGCCCAGATGGATCAGCAAGGTTTCCCCGGTGGACAGATCGGCCAGAATGTATTTGCTGCGCCGCCGCAGGGACTGGACCACCGCGCCTTGCAGCCTATCTGACATGCGGGCGGGCAGGGGAAAGCGCAGGTCGGGGCGGTTGATGTCGGCGCGCAGGATGCGCTGCCCCTCCATCACGGGCAGCAGGCCACGGCGCACGGTTTCGACTTCGGGCAGTTCGGGCATGGCGGCTCCGGGACAGTTGGGCGCATTGCAGCTATCGCGTTGCGGTCTATAAGGGTGCAAAGTCAGGGAACGGCAAGAGATCATGAGCGAGACCACCCATTTCGGCTATCAAACCGTGCCCGAGGCCGACAAGGCCGGGATGGTGCATGGCGTCTTTACCCGCGTGGCCAGCAAGTATGACGTGATGAACGATCTGATGTCGGGCGGCATGCACCGGCTGTGGAAAGAGGCGATGATGGACTGGCTGGCGCCCCGTCCGGGCCAGCGCCTGCTGGATGTGGCGGGCGGCACGGGGGATGTGGCGTTCCGGTTTCTGGGCCGGGGTGGCGGGCCTGCGGTGGTGTGCGACATGACCGAGGGGATGCTGATCGCGGGGCGCAAGCGGGCCGAGGCGGACCAGAGGGCCGACCGGCTGGAATGGATCGTGGGCGACGCGATGGCGCTGCCCTTTGCCGATGCGAGTTTTGACGTCTACACGATCAGCTTTGGCATAAGGAATGTCACCCGGATCGAGGACGCGCTGCGCGAGGCGTTTCGCGTGCTGCGACCCGGTGGGCGGTTGATGGTGCTGGAGTTTTCGCAGATTCCGAATGATTTGCTGCAAAAGGCCTATGACCTGTATTCCTTCAACGTCATTCCGGTGATGGGGCAGGTCGTGGCGGGGGACCGGGACAGCTATCAGTATCTGGTGGAATCCATTCGCAAGTTTCCGGGTCAGGAGACGTTTGCCAGCATGATCCGCCGCGCCGGGTTTGATCAGGTCAGATACCGCAACCTGACCATGGGCATCGCCGCCCTGCATTCGGGTTGGAAGATTTGAGGGGACCGCACAACATCTGGCGGCTGATCCGCACCGGGGCAACGTTCGAACGCACGGGGGCGATGGCGATTGCGCTGGAGGGGTTTGGCGCAGGGCCGGGCCAGCGGTTTGCCGCAAGGATGCTGGGTTGGCCGTTCAAATGGCTGGGCCTGCGCGGTGATCCCGCCTTGCCGCCGGTCACGCGGGCGCTGACGGCGCTGGGCCCGGCCTATATCAAGTTCGGCCAGACCCTGTCGACCCGCCCCGACATTGTGGGCCCGGAAATGGCCGAGCAGTTGAAATACCTGCAAGACCAGTTGCCGCCCTTTCCGATTGCCCAAGCCAAGGCGATGATCGAGGCGGAACTGGGTCTGACCGTCGATCAGGTGTTTTCAGAGTTTTCCGAACCCGTGGCGGCGGCCTCGATCGCGCAGGTCCACAGGGCGCGGTTGCGCGACAGCGACAAACAGGTTGCGGTCAAGGTGCTGCGCCCCGGCATCGAAAAGGCGTTCCGCAAGGACATCGACGCCTTTTACTTCGCCGCCCGCACCATCGAAATCCTGGCCCCCTTTGCCCGCCGCCTGCGGCCGATGGATGTGATCACGCATTTCGAAGGCGTGGTGAATGGCGAGTTGGACCTGCGGCTGGAATCGGCTGCGGCGTCGGAGTTCGCGGTCAACACCAAGGCGGATGCGGGATTTCAGGTGCCCCAGCCGATCTGGCGTCTGTCGGGGCGGCAGATCATGACGCTGGACTGGGCCGAGGGCGTGAACATGTCCGACAACGCCGCGATCGACGCGGCGGGCCATGATCGCAAGGCGTTGGGGGCGCGGGTGTTGCAGCTGTTCCTGTCGCACGCCCTGCGCGATGGGCTGTTTCATGGCGACATGCATCAGGGCAACCTGAAGGTCGCGGCCAATGGTGACATCATCGCCTTTGATTTCGGCATCATGGGCCGCATCGACGAATACACCCGCCGCGTCTATGCCGAGATTCTGATGGGCTTTATCCAGCGCGATTACCGTCGCGTGGCCGAGGTGCATTTCGAGGCGGGCTATGTCCCGCCCGACCGCGACATCGACGCCTTTGCTTCTGCCCTGCGGGCGGTGGGCGAGCCGATATTCGGGATGGAGGCGAACCACATCTCGATGGCGAAACTGCTGTCCTATCTGTTCGACGTCACCGAACGCTTCGGGATGGAGACGCGGACGGAACTGATCCTGTTGCAACGCACCATGGTCGTGGTCGAAGGCGTGGCACGGTCATTGGACCCCAATATCAACATCTGGCAGGTCGCCCAGCCGGTGGTGCAAAGCTATATCAGCCAAAACCTGGGCCCCCTGGCGCTGTTGCGGGACCTGGGGCGGACGGCGCGGGTTCTGGCGCGGTTTGGCCCGAAACTGCCGCGCATGATGGAGGATCTGCTGATCCGGCAGGCCGAACTGCCCGCCCCGCTGCCGCAGCGGCGGGGGGTGCCGCTGGTCTGGGCCGGACTGGGGGCGGTGGTTGTGCTGGCGGCTGGGCTGTGGCTTGGGCGGTTGCTTTAGAGCGTATCGCCTTCAATCTGGATCAGATTGAAGGCGATCCACTTTAGCCGTCGCGCAGGGCCGTGATCAGCGCGGTGGACACCTCGACCCCGCCGGCGAACAGGGCGGTCACGCCGGCGGTGCTGCTGCGGATTTCTTCGATCATGCCAAAGTATTCGACGCCGGTCTTGCCCAGCAGATCGTCACCCTTGAAGCTTTCTAGGGTCAGGTCATAAACCCCCTCGGGCAGGGGATTGCCCGACGAATCCAGACCCAACCACTCATAATCGGCCGAGGTCACGGGAATTTCGGTGCGCGACATCTCGGCTCCGGTGACGTTCCTGACGACCAGAACCGCCTTGTCGGCATCAAGGCCGGGGTTGGGTGACAAGACCACCGGCGTTGTGCCGTCAAAATGCACAGGTGCCGCGATGCGCGCCTGTTTGCCGACCCAGCCGACCATCTGCGCCAACGAGCCTTGGGCATTTTGCACCAGCTGCTGTTCCAGAAGGTCGTTGGTCTTGGTCTGCTGCTCGACGCCCGAAAAGGTGGCCAACTGGACCGCGAAATCATCCGAACTCATCGGGCTGAGCGGGTCCTGGTTGGTGATTTGAGCGGTCAGCAGTTTCAAGAACGTCTCATAGTTCGAGGGCGCGGGTTTGGCGGTGCGGGCGGTGGTCGCGGGGGAGGTGGTCAGGGCAGTGACATCCATGGCGGGTCCTTTCAAAGGCGCAGGTCAAGCCCCTGATCCTGGGGGCTGCGGTTGGTGGGGGTGGCGGTGGGCAGGTCGGCGGGGTCGTCGCCAAAGGTCATCGGCGGGGCTGTGTCGGGTGTTGCGTCGTCGCGCCGATGGCCCCAATCGCCAAAGCTGAGGGTCGAGGCATCAAACCCCGCTGCGCTGAGTTCGCTGCGCAGCGAATCCATGTTGCGGCGCAGCAAATCCAGCGTTTCGGGGCGTTCGACGCTGAGGTTGACCTGCACCCGGTCGCCCGTCGTGGTCATTTCAAAGCGCACCTTGCCCAGTTCGACCGGGTCGAGCAGCAGCTCGATCGGGTCGTCCTTGGCGATGCGTTTGGCCACGTCGGTCAGGGTGCCCGCCACCTTGGGGGGCAGGCTGTGGGGGGCGTGTTGGGGCGCAGGGGGCGCAGGGTCGGGCGGGGCGACGCCGCCGGGGGGGATGGACCCGAGGGTTGGGCGGTGATCGGGTGCGGCCGTGGGGTTCAAGGGGAGTGGGATCGGGTCTGGTGGTGGCCGGTCCGCAAGGAGGGGCTGAGGGGGGGCTGCATCGGCTGGGCGCGGATCGGGCTGTGATTCGGGTCGGGCGGTGTTGCCTTCGGCGGAGGGGTTGGCGGTGCGTTCTGGCAGGGCGGGCAGAAGCTGCGGCCAGAATGGCGGGCTGCCTGCCCAGCCAGCGGGCGCTGGCACCGGTTGCTGGGCGGCAGGTTGGGGTGGTGTCGGTCGGTCCAGTGGAGTGGCCGCCTGCGCGGCTGAGGCGCGGTCCCACGCTGTTAGCAGGGGCTTTTGGAAAAGCGGGAGGGGGGGCAGCCCGGAATGCGCAGGTGGCGCGCCTGGGTCGGGAGGGGAGTTGGGCGTGATCGTGACCATAGGCGCCCGTGGCACGGTCGGTTCGGGTTGCAGGGTGGGGCGGTCCGCAGTCTGGTGGATCACCCAAGGGGCGGTGAGGTGGAGGTCGGTCGCGGGCCGGGCAGGCGGCACCCGCACGTCCTGGACGGCTGGGGAGGTGGCGGTCAAGGCCGCCGGAGGTGGGTGGATGACTGAAGCGCCGGGGGGCGAGACGGTTGGGGTGGCTGGCATCGGTTCGGGGATGGCGCGGCGTGGCGGGGTTGTGAGGGCCCCCTGCGGTTCTGGCGGGATATCTGTCATCGTTGTGGACGGCGCCGGTCGGGGTGAGACGTCACCTGCCGGAATGCGGACCCTTGCCCGCAATGTGCCGTCTGGCGTGCGGGGCGTGTCCTGAGGCCGCAGGTCCGTCTGAAGGGGTGCAGGCAAAGGGGCCGCCGCTGGGGTGGCTGGAGGCGCCGCGAGCGGGTGGCGCGGCCGGGTGTCGCGCGGCAGATCGGGCGGCATGGGAATCTGGCGTTGATGCCCCGCCTCACGCGACGGCGTCGGGGTTTGGTCGTGCCATGTCGGCCCATCGGGTAACGGCGTGGCAGGTGATACGGCAACGGCGGGGGGGTGTGGCACGGTTTGGGATGTCGGTGCTGCCGAACCTGTTGGCGTCGCCGGGCGTGACGGGGGTGCCACGGCCTTTGGGGGTGAGGCTGCGGTCTGGATCGTTGGTGGCGGGGGTGGGGTCGTCCCGTTGGGAAGGATCACCCTGCCGTCACGCGACGGCGGGGTTTTGCCATCCTGGGGTTGCATCCGGTGCGAGGGGTGGCCGCTTGACCGGGAGGTGGGCAAAGTCGTCAGGTCTGCGGCGGCTGAATCGTGGGGCGCTGCCGCTGTTTGCGGCGAGGGTTGGGTTTGGGGCGGGTGGGCAGGGATGGTGGCCGGTGGCGGGTTGCTGGGGGTCGTCACGGAGGCAGTCGGCAGGCTGACAGGTGGCCGGGGTGTATCGGGGAGGACTGCCGCAAGGATCGAGGGTGCCGGCGAAGCCTGGTCGACGGGCGGCGGGGGCGCGGTCTCGGCGGCCTGCACAGTTTCGACATCGGCTGCCGCCAGATCGGATGTGGCGAGGGTGGGCGGAATAGGTGCCAGCGGCCCCAAAAAGTCCATCGACGGCGAAAGCACCCAAGCGGGATCGGGCGGGGTCGGCACGACCAGATCACCCGTCACAATGGCGGGAGGTGGAGCAGGGACGGTATCTGACGGTGTCATCTGTGCGGGCAGTTCAACCAGTTCGCCGAAGGCCACGCCTTCCGCGACCGTGATCGGGGTGCCGTCGGGCTGGGCCGTGGCGGGCACTGGTCCTGCCGCGACCATCGTCTGGGGAATAAGTGCAATCATGTGTTCCGACTTCTGCCGTTCTGACCCGATCTTTCCCCGCAACTGATTACCATCTGTTTACCGGCCAAGCGCATAGTGACGAAAATCCGTTGCAACTGGAGAATCCTCATGCAGCTATCCCCGACGGCCCCGACGGCCCCGACGGCCCCGACGGCCCCGACGGCCCCGACGGCCCCGACGGCCCCGACGGCCCCGACGGCCCCGACGGCCGCCCCGCCAACCGACCGGCGTGCGGTCTTGATGGAAAAGGCCAAGGCGCTGGAGTCGGCGTTCCTGTCCGAAATGCTGTCTTATGCCGGGGTTGATGCGCCAGAGGGTGCGTTTTCCGGCGGTGTGGGGGAGGATCAGTTTGCCTCGTTCCTGCGCGATGCCCAAGCGCGGGCGATGGTTGATCATGGGGGAATCGGACTGGCGGAAAAGCTGTTCCAGTCGCTGGCACGGCACGATCATGCGTCCGAATGACCCCGCCAGGATGCCCCTGGCCGCGCAGTTGCTGGATCAGGTCTATGAGGCGATGCTGCGGTCCGACTATGCCGCGCTGCCGGCACTTGGCGCGCGGCTGGAGGCTGTCTTGCAAGGCCCGCCCCTGACCGAGGCCGAGGTGCAGATGATCCGGCGCAAGGCCGACCGCAACGGAGCCGTTCTTCTGGCCGCTCAGCGCGGAATCAAGGCGGCGCGGCGCCGGCTGGCGGATGTGCGCGCAGCGTCGGGGTCGCTTGTCACCTATGACCGCAGCGGCCGCCGGGCGGAGCACAGCGACAGCCGCAACCTGGCGCAAAGGCTGTGAGCGTTTCATTCAAATCGCGCGCATTGGGTCTGGGGCGGTTAGCACTCTTTTATGTTTTAGGCGGTGTTATGGGCCTTGCATCCCAGGTGGGGTGGCGCGCCCCGGGTCGTCCGGCCGCATTGGAAAGAACGCCCAAACGGCCATCTTTGGTGATGGCGCCCAAAGCTGTGCGCAAAGCGTCAGCCGACCGCAAAGGAAACGAAAATGTCGTCCATTCTGACCAACAGCTCTGCAATGGTTGCCTTGCAGACAATGAGATCGATCAGCACCAACCTGGCCAAGACCACTGCCGACATCTCGACCGGAAAGACCGTCGCCACGGCCAAGGACAATGCTGCCGTCTGGGCCATCTCGAAGGTGATGGAATCCGACGTGCAGGGGTTCAAGGGCATTTCCGACAGCCTGGCGCTGGGGTCCTCGACCATCGCCGTTGCGCGGCAGGCGTCAGAAACGATCACCAGCCTGCTGACCCAGGTCAAGGGCAAGATCGTCGCGGCGCAGGAATCGAACGTGGACCGGGGCAAGATCCAGACCGATATCGTCGCCCTGCGCAACCAGATCGATTCGGTCGTGGGTGCGGCGCAGTTCAACGGCTTGAACCTCGTGGACGGCTCGCAAACCTCGATTGACGTTCTTGCTTCGCTGGACCGAAGCGGCACCTCGGTGACTGCTTCCTCGATCCCGGTGACGGCGCAGGATCTGTCGATCGGGGCCTATGCGGCCAAGGGTGTGCTGGCGGGGTCGGACGGCGTGTCGACCGCGGCGGATACGGCAGGCTTTGCGATTGATGCCGCTGGCACCGGCACGATTGTGATCGATGACAGCGCAGCCCCCTTCGCCGCCGGTGATTCGGTCTCGCTCAGCATTGGGGGCAAGACGGCGAACTATACCGTTACGGCCGAGGATGTGGCCTCGACCACCGCCTCTGATCTGGTGGCCGTCGGGCTGAAAAAGGCTGTGGAATCGCTGGGCATCTCGGGGTTGACGGTGGATTACGACTCCGGCACCGCGGGAACGCTGGTGTTCACCAATGGCGGCACGGCCGACCTTTCGGTGTCGGCGCAGTTCAAGAACGCCGGGTCCGGCGGGCTTGGGGCACTGTCCTCGATCGACGTTTCGAACAGTGCTGGGGCAACCGCGGCTTTGGGCAACATCGAGGCTATGATGCAAACGGCAATCGACGCTGCGGCCTCGTTTGGTTCGGTCCAGACGCGGGTCGACATCCAGAAAGACTTTGTCAGCAAGCTGACCGATTCGATGAAGGCGGGGATCGGGTCCATGGTCGATGCCGACATGGAGGAGGCGTCGGCGCGGTTGCAGGCCTTGCAGGTGCAGCAGCAGCTGTCCACCCAGGCCCTGTCCATCGCCAACCAGCAGCCGCAATCGCTGTTGTCCTTGTTCCGGTAAGCCAACAGGTCAGGGGGCAAAGCCCCCTGACCGCGTGATGCTGAACCCCAGGCACATCCCCGGAAGGAAAAATCTTGACCGTCGCCACCAATATTGCCCGTGCGGCCTATGGCCAGCGCGAGGCCCCCGTTCGCACCAACCGTTCCCACGAATACGACCTGTTGGCACGCTGCACACAGCGCCTCGCCATGGCCTGGTCGCGGAGGAAAGAGGATTTTCCCGCCCTCGCCGTCGCCCTGACCGAAAACCTGCAATTGTGGTCCGCCCTTGCCGCCGATGTGGCCGAGGCGGGGAATGGCCTGCCCGCACCGCTGCGGGCGCAACTGTTCTATCTTTATGAATTCACCGCCGGTCACACTCGGTCTGTCCTTGACCAGAAGGGTTCGGTCGAGGTTTTGGTGGACATCAACACCGCCGTCATGCGCGGCCTTCGCGGCGAAGGGGGCGGGTCATGAGCGGCCTTGTCCTGAAGCTTGGGCCGCACGAACGGGTGCTGATCAACGGCGCAGTCGTGGAAAACGGGGACAAACGATCACGTCTGGCCATCGTCACCCCCAACGCCAACATCCTGCGCCT
>CAMBWO010000100.1 GCA_945871285.1 Pseudorhodobacter antarcticus
CTTTGGCCCATGCCGTCGCGAATAACCTTGCCGCCGCCGAATTTGACCTCTTCGCCATAGGTGGTCAGGTCGCGTTCCACCTCGATGATGAGGTCGGTATCACCCAGGCGGACGCGGTCGCCGGTGGTGGGGCCATACATGGCGGCATAATCGGGGCGGGAGATGCGGGTGGGCATGGGGGCCTCTTGACCTTAGGGGAGTTTGGGGCCGGCCTTGGTCAGGCGGGCGAGGTTGGGGCGGGTTTTCTGGCGCAGCGGTTTGAGGGCGGCGAGGGCGATCTGGTCGGGGCGGGCGCCACGGGCAAGGGCGGCGGCGCTGGCGCGGGCGGATTTGGCAAAGGCGTCGGTCTTTTCGCTGATCATGCGCTGGTTTTCGGTCGGGCCGGTGTTCCACAGGCCCAGCATCCCCAGGGTGCGCAGGGTGATGACGGATTGCGCCTCGGCGGTGAGGGAGAGCGCGGCCATGTTGGTGCGCCAAAGGGCGGTGAGGCGGCGGGTCATGCGGAAGGTTCCTGTGCGGCGGGGCGGGATGCCCGGCGCAACCTGAACGCGTAAGGCCGACCCGCGTTCACAGCGCGCCCATCACTTTGCCGTTGAAGCCATACACCCGGCGCAGGCCGCCATAGGGGACAAGGTGCACCTCGCGGGTCTGGCCCGGTTCAAAGCGCACGGCGGTGCCGGCAGCGATGTCGAGGCGGTGGCCGTGGGCGGCGGCGCGGTCAAAGGACAGGCCGGGGTTGGTTTCGGCGAAATGATAGTGGGAACCGACCTGAATGGGCCGGTCGCCGGTGTTGGCGACCATCAGGGTGATCTGGGGGCTGCCCGCGTTCAGGGTGATGTGGCCATCTGCCGGAAAGACCTCGCCGGGGATCATGTGCGGACCCAGAGGCGCCAGACGACAAAGCCGAGGGCTGCGAGGATCAGCGCGGCGTGGTCGGGGTTTGTGGCGAAGTGGTTGAGGAGGGTGGCCACGGTGAACCCGTCATGGCCCCAGGGGTGGGCGAAGGCGGCGGTGGGGGTCAGCAGGGCGAGGGGGAGGATGCGGTTCATGGGGTCCCTTTAGCGGATGGGGTGGTGGACGGTGACGAGTTTGGTGCCATCGGGAAAGGTCGCCTCGACCTGAACCGAATGGATCATCTCGGGGATGCCGGGCATGCATTGGTCGGCGGTGATGACATGGGCGCCGGCCTGCATCAGGTCGGACACCATGCGGCCGTCGCGGGCGCCCTCGACCACGAAATCGGTGATGAGGGCAATGGCCTCGGGGTGGTTCAGCTTGACGCCGCGGGCCAGGCGGCCCCGGGCGACCATGGCGGCCAGGCTGATGAGGAGTTTGTCTTTTTCACGCGGGGTCAGGTTCATATTTGGGCTCCGTTGGCCCAGACGCGGGGCAGGTTGCGTCCGGTCAGGATGTGCAGGATTTGGGCGAGCTGGGTTTTGAGGGGCCAGCCGTCGGGGGCGGTCAGGCGGGCGATGCATTTGCCGTCCCAACCGGAAACGGCAAGGCCGGGGAGGGCGGCGCGCAGGGGGGCCACGGCATCCTCGGCCCCTTGGGCGATCAGGCAGACCACGGCGAAGGCGCGGGCGCCGTTGAGCAGGGCGGGGCCGTCGGTGGCCAGCGTGTCGGGGGTCAGGTGCAGGGTTTCGGCCCAGACCGGGCGGCCCTGGCGGCGGACCATGCGGTGGTCGGTCAGGCGGGCGTGGGTCAGGGTTTCGCCCATCGCGTGACGGCCCAGGATGATGGTTTCGGACATGAGGCATTGGGCATCGGGCGCAAGGTCGATGTCGGTGTGGCGGGTCAGGTGCGAGGTTTGAAACAGGATGGTTTCCTGCGGGAGCCAGTCGAGCCGGCTGCCCGCGCCGACGGTGGCCGTGATGCGGACATGGGCCGAGGCGTGGCGGGTGGCATAGGCGCGTTCGGCCGTCTGGGTGGTGGCCAGGACGCGGGTCTGGGGGCCGAGGGTGAGGTTGAAGTCCAGCCGGTCGCCATCGGTCAAGCCGCCGGAGGTGTTGAGGAAAACCACCTCGGGCACCGGGCCGGCGGTGCGGGGCAGCAGAATCTTGGCCGACCCGGACTGGTGCAGGTCGATCAGGCGCACCGCATCGCGGCTGCGGCCAAAGCTGATGGCGGCGCGGCCTTTGCTGCGCTGCAATGCTGGCAGGTCTGATCCGTCGAGCATGGTGTCCCCCTGCGGGCAGTTTTGCGATCTGGGGGGCGGGATGCCAAGGGGAGGGCGGCGTGGTGGGGGTTTTGGCGGGGTTTGTCGGGTGGGGCGGGTGAAAAAGCGGCGACGTGCCGGAATTTTGGGCGATGTCGGAAGGGGCGGCGTAACGATTTGGTGACGGTTGGCGGGTAGGGTTTGGGGAAAGCGGAGGATGTGTTCTGGACCGATGCCTGTCACCCACGATGCGCCTGATGCTGCGGGCTGGCCTGATCGGGCTGGTGCTGGTGGCGTCGGGGCTGTTCATTGCGCACCGGTTGCAGGGCTTTGCCTGGGCGCAGGCGGGGCAGGATTTGCGGGTACTGTCGGCAGGGCAGATCGGGTTGGCGTTGCTGGCGGTGGCCACGGCCTTTGTCGCGGTGGCGGGGCAGGAGCGGGCGGCGCTGGCCTGTCTGGCGCTGCCGGTGGCGCGGGGGGCAGGGGCTGCGATGGCGGCGGCGGCGGTGTCGCAGACGGCGGGGTTTGGGCCGGTGGTCGGCGCCATCGTGCGGCGGCGGTTGCTGCCGGACCTGACGATGGCGCAAAGCTTTGCGGTGTCGGCCTGCATGACGGTGGGGTTTTTCGGCGGGATCGGGCTGTTGGCGCTGGCGGCGGCGGCGCTGGTGCCGGGGATGCCGCATCAGGGTTGGGCGCAGGGGGCGCTGGCGCTGGCCGTGGTGGCGGTGCTGGGCTGGTCGGGGCTGCGGCGGCCTAACCTTTTGGTGCTGGGGCGTTTTCTGGGCTGGCTGACGGTGGATTTGACGGCGCTGGCGCTGGCGCTGTGGCTGGTGCTGCCGGATGCGCCGGCGTTTTGGGTGCTGTGGCCGGTGTTCCTGGTGGCGCTGGGGGTGGGCATCGCCTCGGGCAGTCCGGGGGGCGTGGGGCCGTTCGAGGCGGCGATGCTGGCCCTGGTGCCGGGCCATGCCGAGGGGTTGGTTGCGGGGATCATTGCGTTTCGGGTGCTGGCCTATCTGATGCCGGCGCTGTGCGGGGCGGTTTGGGCGCTGCGCGGGGCGGGTTCTGAGGTGGCGGCGGCGGTGCCAGGCGAGATGCGCCATATGGCGCTGATGGGGTTGCGGGCGTTGCCGTCCGAGGCGCAGCTGATAAGGCAGGGCGCGCTGACGCTGCTGTGTGACCCGGAACCTGTGTGGCTGAGCGGGCGGTTGAACCATACACGGGTGGGGCTCGGGCCGGTGCTGTCGGGCGGGGGCGCGGCGGCGCTGGCGGTGCTGGAGCGGATGGCGCGGGTCGAGGGGCGGGTGCCGATGGCCTATAAGGTGGACGCACGGATGGCGGCGGTGGCAAGGACGCGGGGCTATGCCGTGGTGCGGATGGCGCGCGAGGCGGTGCTGGACCCGCAACAGTTTACCCAAGGTGGGCCGGACAAGGCGCGGCTGCGACGCAAGCTGGCCCATGCGCGCAAGGCGGGGGTGGTCGTCGGGGCGGAGTGTCTGGACCCCATCGAGGCGGAAGCGGTGGTGACGGATTGGACGGCGGTGCATGGCCGGGAGCGCGGGTTTTCGATGGGGCGCTGGCAGGCGGAGTATGTCGCGGGGCAGCGGGTGATCGCGGCGCGGTCGGCCGCGGGGGTGCTGCTGGCGTTTGTGAGCTTTCACGCATCCGAGGCGGATTGGACGCTGGATCTGGTCCGGTTCCGTCCCGGCACGCCGGATGGCACCACCTATGCCATGCTGGCCTGTGCGCTGGATCTGGCGCGGGCGGAGGGGGTGGTGCGGCTGTCGCTAGCGGCGGTGCCGGAGCCGGGGTTTGGCCTGCCGGGGCCGCTGGGCCACCTGATTGCGCGGGTGATGGACCGGCGGTTGGGGCTGGGGCAGTTCAAGGCGGCCTTTGCGCCCAAGTGGCAGGTTCGCTATGCGGCGGCGCCCGGCCCTCTGGCGCTGGCGGTGGGCGGGGTTGAGGTGGCGCTGGCCGTCTTGTGGCCGGTCAAACTGGACCGGCGGCCACGGTTGGTGCTGCTGCGCGGCGGGAAAGCGGCAAAGGCTGCACCGGTGGACCGGGCGGCCTGAGGTGCGACGGTGGCGAGGCGGCGGAGTTTTCCGGGAAACCCCGTGATGATTTCTGGTTTCAGAAATCGGCTGCGGCAGACTTGCGATGTGGGGCGAGGACGCGGTCGGACAACATGCCGAGCGCCAGGGCGGCGGCACCCTGGGCCCAGAGCATGTCGCCCCAGGCGTGAATCTCGACCGGGGGGCAGGGGCGGCCGGAATTGATGACCAGGTCGGCCATTTCGGCCAGGGTTTCCTCGGCGTAGAGATAGTCATAGCGCATCCGCTCGCCCGACAGGATGATCAGCGCGGGGTCGAACAGATTGACGACATTGGCCAGCCCCAGCGCCAGATAGCGCCCGGCGCGGCGGAATATGGCACGGGCGGTCGGGTTGCCCTCGCGGGCGCTTTGGAACAGGGTTTCCAGCAGCACGGGCACCGAGGGGGTCAGGCGGCTGTTGAGGCCAAGGGCCGTTACCGCCTCGCGCGCAAGGGCATAATCGGCAACGTAAGCCTCAAGACAGCCGCGCTGACCGCAGCGGCAGAGCGCGCCATCCAGCTGCACCTTGGTGTGGCCCAACTCCATCCCCAGACGCTGCGCGCCGCGGTAGATGTGGTGGTTCATCACAAAGCCCATGCCCAACCCGTGTTCGATGGTGACGACGGCAAAGTCTGGCAGGCTGCGCCCGGTGCCGAACCAGAGTTCCGCCAGGGCCACCAGATTGGCGTCGTTGTCGATGGCGACGGGCAGGCCAAGACGGGTCTGCAAGGCGGCGGCGAGGGCAACGTCGCGGTCGGACAGAACCGAGGACCACAGCACCATCCCCTCGTTATGGTCGACAAAGCCGGGCAGGCCGATGCCGATGCCCGACAGCCCCCGCCGGGAAATATTGGCCTTTTGGCAGACCCGGTCCAGCAGCCGTTCCACCGCATCCAGCATTTCGGGCAAGGAGGAGGCCTGGGTGTCGCGGCTGATGGTTTCCTCGGCCAATTTGCGGCCGGCGAAATCGGTGATGACGGCGGTGTGTTCGCGGTCGGAGAGTTTCAGGCCCGCCACCAGATGGGCCGGCCCGCGCACGCCAAGGGCTACGGCGGGGCGACCCCGGCCATGTTCACCTTCGCGGGGGATGGCGACCTCGGTGATCAGGCCTTCGTCCAGCAGTTCGGCGGTGACGGCGGTGACGGAGGCCGGGCTGACGCTCAGATCCTTGGCGATCTGCGCCCGCGAGATCAGCCCCGCGGCGCGGACCCGGTCGAACACCTGCTGCCGCATCGGCCGCAGCGAATCAGTCAACGGCGCGATCAGCGGGCCGCAGCCGGCATGGGCGACCGGGCGGGTTTGCTGCAACTGCATGACCGGCATTAATTCACCCTCCGAAGGAAAGAGCGGTGCTTTTTGCCGCACTCACCCGAATTTTGACCGCATTACTGCGATGCAGCGATATTTTCTGCGGTCGCACCTCGGAATCCCAGCATGATCCATCACTTTTATTTTGACAACTGAATTTAATCGCGGCACATCGGAAACTGGTCTGGCGAATCTGTCGGACTGGTCATACGCTGACCTGATCCATAGGGAGGATATAATGCGTAAGGTACTTTTGGCCGCGGTTATCGCGGCTACTGGCATGTCGACTGCGGCGCTGGCAGAAGGCAAGAAAATCGGCGTTTCGTGGGCTCAGTTCCAGGAAGAGCGCTGGAAGATCGACGAAGCGGCCATGAAGGCGGCGATCGAAGCGGCGGGCAACGAGTATGTCTCGGCTGACGCGCAAGCCTCGGCTGAAAAGCAGTTGTCGGACATCGACGCGCTGCTGGCGCAGGGCGTGGACGCCCTGATCATCAACGCCTGGGACAAGGACGCGATCGGGCCGGCCATCGAAAAGGCAGCGGCCGAGGGCGTTCCGGTTGTGGGTTATGACCGTCTGATCGAAGATGCGCGCACCTTCTATCTGACCTTCGACAACGTCGGCGTGGGCCGGATCATTGCGGAATCGGTGTTCGCGGTCGCCCCCAAGGGCAACTATGCGATCATCAAGGGGGATCCGGGTGACCCGAACGTCGGCTTCCTGCGTCAGGGCATGGAAGAAGTCATCGGCGCGGCTGTCGCCTCGGGCGACATCGTGATCGTTGGCGAAGCGAATTCGGACGGCTGGAAGCCCGAGAATGCGCAAAAGAACATGGAGCAGATCCTGACCGCCAACAACAATGCCGTTGACGCCGTTCTGTCGCAGAACGATGGCATGGCGGGTGGTGCGGCTGCTGCGCTGGCTGCACAGGGCCTGAACGTTCCGCTGGGTGGCCAGGACGGCGACATGGCGGCGATCAACCGGGTTGCACGCGGCACCCAGACCGTTTCGGTCTGGAAGAACGCGCGTGATCTGGGCAAGTCGGCTGGCGAAATCGCCTCGGCCCTGGCTGACGGTGTGGCGCTGGACGCGATCCCGGGTGCCGGCAAGTTCTCGGGCGGGGAGAAGGGCGTTGAAATGAACGCAATCCTGCTGAACCCGACGCCGATCACCAAGGACACGCTGAACCTGGCGATCGACGCTGGCCACATTTCGAAAGAAATGGCCTGCGAGGGTGCACTGCCCGACGTCGCGGCGTGCCAGTGATCTGACCTGATCTGCCGGCGCTGCCCCTCAGGGTGGCGCCGGTTTTCCTTTGGTGGTGGGTGGCGCGCCTGTTGTGATGGCGCAACCGGATGGCCTGCGAGTCCGGTCCGGCCCGACCACATCCCTCAGTTTGCTGGACGAGGTCATGAGCAACACATCCCATTCCCCTGCGACCAAATCGACCCCGGACAGCGCCTTTGGCCGGTTCCTGCGGGCGACCGAGATTGACCCCCGGCTGTTGGGCATGGTCGGCGCACTGCTGCTGATCTGGGTGATCTTTCATCTTTATGGTGCGATCCTGCTGGATGGCGGCACGTTTCTGACCCCGCGCAACCTGTGGAACCTGTCGGTGCAGACGGCTTCGATCGGGATCATGGCGACGGGGATGGTGCTGGTCATCATCACCCGCAACATCGACCTGTCGGTCGGGTCCATCGTGGGTGTGGTCGGCATGTATGCCGGGCTGTTGCAGGTGGAGTGGTTGCCGCCGTTCATGGGCCTCGGGCATCCGGCGCTGTGGATCATTGCGGTGGTGTTCGGCATCGTGCTGGGCGCGCTGATCGGGGCGTTGCATGGCACGCTGATCGCGTTCCTGTCGATCCCGTCGTTCATTGTCACGCTGGGCGGCCTGCTGGTCTGGCGCGGCGTGGCGTTTCTGGCCTCGGATGGCCGGACGATTTCGCCGGTGGACCCGACCTTCGCGCTGATTGGTGGCGGGCCTTATGGGTCGGTCGGGGCCATGGGCAGCTGGATTGTCTGTGTGCTGGCCTGTGCGGCCGTGGTCTGGATGATGATGCAGGGCCGGGCGGCGCGCAAGCGGCACAGCTTTGCGCTGCGCCCGATGTGGGCGGAATACACGGTGGCGGCGATCAATTGCGGGGTGATCCTGATCGCCACGCTGGTCGTCAATTCCTATGGCTGGCCCAAGGGCATCTTGAAGGATTACTATGCCACGCTGGGGCAAGAGGTGCCCGAGGGCGCGTTTGTGGCCCATGGCTTTGCCATTCCGGTGCTGATTCTGGCGGCGGTCACGATTGCGATGACGATCCTGATGACGCGGACGCGGTTTGGCCGTTATGTCTTTGCCATCGGCGGCAACCCCGAGGCGGCCACGCTGTCGGGCATCAACACGCGGGCCATGACGGTCAAGATTTTCGCGCTGATGGGCGGGCTGGCCGGGATTGCGGCGGTGATCGCCTCGGCCCGGTTGAACAGTGCCACGAACGCGCTGGGTGATCTGGACGAGTTGCTGGTCATTGCGGCGGCGGTTGTCGGCGGCACGTCGCTGGCGGGGGGCGTGGGCACGATTTCGGGGGCGATCATTGGCGCGTTGATCCTGGTCAGTTTGCAGACCGGCATGGTTCTGATCGGCTTTGGCGACGGGTCTTACCGCAAGATCGTGATCGGGGTGGCGCTGGTTCTGGCCGTGTATCTGGATATCGTTTACCGCAAGCGCATCAAATAGGGGGGCGAGCATGACCAATCCGAACAAAGGCACGCCGCTTGTCGAATTGCGCGACATTTCCATCGCGTTTGGCGGGATCAAGGCGGTCGATCATGTGACGGTCGATCTGTATCCGGGTGAGGTTGTGGGCCTGCTGGGCCACAACGGCGCCGGAAAATCGACGCTGATCAAGTGTTTGTCGGGCGCCTACAAGGCCGACAGTGGCGATGTGTTCATCAACGGCACGCGGGTCGAGATCAACAACCCGCGCGACGCCCGCGCCGAAAACATCGAAACGATTTACCAGACGCTGGCCCTGGCCGACAATCTGGATGCCGCGTCGAACCTGTTTTTGGGGCGCGAGATCGTCAATTCCATGGGGTTTGTCGACGAAAGCCGCATGGAGGCCGAGACGCGCAAGATCATGGGCCGTCTGAACCCCAACTTCCGCAAGTTCAACGTGCCGGTGTCGGCGCTGTCGGGCGGTCAGCGGCAGTCGGTCGCCATTGCGCGGGCGGTTTATTTCAACGCCAAGATCCTGATCATGGACGAGCCGACGGCGGCGCTGGGCCCGGAGGAAACCGAGACGGTGTCGCGGTTGATTCAGGAGTTGAAGGCGCAGGGCTTGGGGATTTTCCTGATCGAGCATGACATCCACAACGTGATGAAGCTGTGCGACCGGGCGTCCGTGATGAAGAACGGCCAGTTGGTCGGCACGGTGAACGTGGCGGATGTGACGGATGAGGATATCCTGAGCATGATCATCCTGGGCAAGCAGCCCGCCAAGGCGGCCTGAGCGGGGGGCGGCGATGCTGCGCAATCTGGTGTTCGCGTTGGTTTTCGCCCTGTCGCCTGCCATGGTGCAGGCGGGCGAGGCGGGGCCGGTGATGCGGCAGTGGTACCGTCTGGTGCTGGAGTTGGTGCGCCACACGCCGACCTATTCGCCGCCGGTCGCCAGCCGGTCCTTCGCCTATCTTGGGGTGACGGGGTATGAGGTGGTGGCAAACGGCACGCCGGGGCTGACCAGTCTGGCCGGGCAGTTGAACGGGTTGACCGCGCTGCCGCGCCGGCCCCGCATGGTTTATGACGAGGCGGTGGTGATGCAGGCGGCGATGGCGCTGTCGGTGCGGGCGTTCTTTGGCAACACCGGGCCCAGCGGTCAGCAGGCGATGGACCGGATGGAGGCTGTGCTGGCCGCGCAGGTGGCCGAGGGTGTGCCGCCCGATGTGGTGCAGCGCAGCACGGAATTAGGTCAACGGATTGCGCAGCACATTCTGGACTGGTCGGCCAGTGATGGCGGGGCGGTGGTCGAGAATATGGGCTTTCCGCGGGAGTGGGTGGTGAGTGGTGCGCCGGGGCGTTGGGTTCCGACATCGCTGGTGGCCCAGCAGCAGGCGCCGTTGTTGCCGGGCTGGGGGCAAAACCGGCCCTTTGCGATGCCTGCGGGGTCAACCTGCGATCTGCCGCCGCCGCCCGCCTATTCCGAAGACCCGGAGTCGGCATTCATGACGCAGGCGCAAGAGGTCTATGACGTTTCCAAAGCCCTGACCGATGAGCAAAAGACCATCGCCCGGTTCTGGTCGGATGACCCGATGCTGTCGCCCACACCGCCCGGCCATTGGGTGGCGCTGGTGCTGACGCTGGTGGACCGCGAGGGGTTGGACACGCCCCGCACCGCCGACGCGCTGATGCGGGTGGGCGTGGGGGTGGCGGATGGGTTCATCGGCTGCTGGTGGGGCAAGTTCGAATATGACACGGTCCGGCCCGTGACGGTGATCAAGGCGCTGATTGATCCTAAATGGGAGCCGTTGCTGATCACCCCGCCGTTTCCGGAGTATCCGTCGGGTCATTCCACGCAATCGGGGGCGGCGGCGGCGGTGCTGTCGGCGGTGTTTGGCGCGGACTATGCCTTTGACGACCCGACGCATGAGGAGGACGGCATCGCGGCGCGGCCCTTTGCCAGTTTCCGCGTGGCAGCCGAGGAGGCGGCGGTGTCACGGCTTTATGGTGGCATCCATTTCCGTGCCGCCAATGAGGCGGGCTTGGCGCAGGGTGCGTGCATCGGGGGCTATACTGTCGCGCTGCGGACGCTGCCATGAGGGGCCTGTGGGCGGTTTTCGTGGCCTTTCCGGCCTGGGCGGACACGCCGGTTTTTGTGGATGAGACGGTGGGTTCGGGGCTGGCGTCGGTCTATGCCGGGGATTGGCAGTATATGGTGGGCGGCGGGGTATCGGCGTTTGACTGTAACGCCGACCTTCTGCCCGATCTGGTGCTGGCGGGGGGTGAGGGCGCGGCGAGTGTCTGGGTCAATCGGTCTGGGGCGGCGTTGCGCTTTGAAAAGGCGGTGTCGGGGGTCGAGATGACCGGGGTTACCGGGGCCTATCCGATGGACATTGACAGCGATGGCGTGGCCGACCTGATCGTGCTGCGGGTGGGCGAGAATGTCGTGATGCGGGGTTTGGGCGCGTGTCGGTTCGAGCGGGCGAATGAGGCCTGGGGGTTTGACGGCGGCGATGGCTGGTCGACCGCACTGGCCGCGACGTTTGAACGCGGGGCGGAGTGGCCGACGATTGCGGTGGGGAATTATGTGAACCGCAAGGAGGAGGCGTTTCCCTGGGGGTCGTGCACGCCGAACTGGTTGCACCGGCCGGGGGAGGGGGGCTTTGCCCCGCCGGTGGAGTTGACCCCGAGTTATTGCGCGCTGTCCATGCTGTTCACGGACTGGAACAATTCGGGGCAGGTTGCGCTGAGGGTGTCGAATGACCGCGAATACTACAAGGGCGGGCAGGAGCAGTTGTGGCATATTGAGGGGGAGCCTCGGCTTTACACCGAGGCCGAGGGTTGGGCGCGGTTGCGGATCTGGGGCATGGGGATTGCCACGGATGATCTGGATGGCGACGGGTTGCCGGAGTATTTTCTGACCTCGATGGCGGATAACAAACTGCAAAAGGCGGTGGCGCAGGAGCCGTTGGTGCCGAAGTTTGCGGACATCGCGTTCAAGCGGGGGGTGACGGCGCATCGGCCCTTTATGGGCGAGGACCTGAACCCCTCGACCGCGTGGCATGCGCAGTTTGGCGATGTGAACAATGACGGGCTGGCGGATTTGTTCGTGGCCAAGGGGAACGTGGACCGGATGCCGGATTTCGCGTTGCATGACCCCAACAACCTGATGCTGCAGCAGGCGGATGGGACGTTTGTCGAGGTGGCGGACAAGGCGGGCGTCGCCTCGATGCGGTCGGCGCGGGGCGGGCAGTTGGTGGATTTGAACCGCGATGGGTTGCTGGATCTGGTGGTGGTGAACCGGCGCGAGGGGGCGCAGGTTTGGCGCAATACCACGGCGGGCGGGCATTGGGTGGGGGTCAGGCTGCATCAGGACGGCACAAATCCCGATGCGATTGGAGCGCGGATCGAGATGCGGGCCGGCGACCGGCGTTGGCTGCGTGAGACGACGGTGGGGGGCGGGCATATGAGCGGGTCCCTGGGGGTGCAGCATTTCGGGCTGGGGGTCGCCGAGGGGGCCGAGGTGCGGGTGGTTTGGCCGGATGGGTCTGTCATGGGCTGGACGCCGCTGGCGGCCGATGGCGTCTGGCGGGTCACCAAGGGTGCGGCCCCGGTGGCGGAGTAGTCTGGCCTTCGCCCCAGCCGCTGGCTATGGTGCGGCCATCGGTCGGGGGGATGGCATGGGCGAATTGAGGCAGGACGCACCGCAGCGGGCGTCTTATGATGTGGTGATCATCGGCGGGGCGATGCTGGGCTCGGCAACCGCTTGGTTTCTGGCGGATAACCCGGATTTCCAAGGCTCGGTTCTGGTGGTGGAGCGTGACCCCAGCTACGCCTTCGCCGCCACCAGCCACACCAATTCCTGCATCCGCCAGCAGTTTTCCAGCGCATTGAACGTGCGGATATCGCAGTTCGGGGCGGAGTTTGTGCAAGACCTGCCGCGCTTCATGGGGGCCGAGGCGCCCAAGCTGAAGATTCAGAACTTTGGTTATATGTATCTGGCGGATAACGAGAGTTTCGCCGCGTCGCTGCGCGAAGCGCAGGCTGTGCAGGTGGCGGCGGGCGCGGGGACGCGGCTGTTGACGCCGGAGGAGATCAAGGCGGCCTATCCTTTTTACACCGTGGACGATCTGGTGCTGGGGTCGATCAACACGGTGGACGAGGGGTATTTTGACGGCATCACCTTGTTTGACTGGTTCCGCCGTCAGGCGCGGGCAAAGGGCGTCGAGTATCTGGCGAATGAGGTGGTCGCGCTGACCCGCAATGCGGCGGGAACGCGGGTGGAGAGTGTCACGTTGGCCTCGGGTCAGGTGTTGGCCTGCGGGCAGGTGGTGAACGCCAGCGGAACGCGGGGGGCCAGGACGGCGGCGATGGCGGGGATTGCGATTCCGATTGCGCCGCGCAAGCGGTTCACCTGGGTGATCAGTGCCGAGCAGCCGCTGGAGCGGGACTTGCCGCTGACGATTGACCCCTCGGGCGTGCATATGCGGCAGGACGGGCGCACGACCTATATGATCGGCGGGCATACTGACGACGACCCTGAGGTTGCCTTTGACGATTTCGAGATGGATCATGGCATCTGGCAGGACCACATCTGGCCCACCATCGCCACCCGCATCCCGCAGTTCGAGGCGGTCAAGGTGCAGCGCGAATGGGTCGGGCATTATGATTTCAACGCGCTGGATCAGAACGCCATCGTGGGGCCGCATTCCTTGGTGGAGAATTTTCTGTTCCTGAACGGGTTCTCGGGCCATGGCTTGCAGCAATCGCCCGCCATGGGGCGCGGCACGGCGGAGTGGCTGACCTATGGGGCCTATCGCAGCTTGGACCTGTCACCGCTGGGATTTGACCGCATCGCGCAAGGGCGCGCCTATCTGGAAAAGGCAATCATATGAAACTGGCAAGCAACCCCTTTCTGGCGGCCCTGCGGGCGGGCCGTCCGCAATTGGGCATATGGATTTCGCTGTGCAGCCCCTTTGCCGCCGAGATTGTGGCGGGGGCGGGTTTTGACTGGGCGCTGATCGACATGGAACATGCGCCCAATGACATGACCTCGGTTCTGGGGCAGTTGCAGGTGTTTGCGGGGTATCAGACCACGGCCATTGTGCGACCGGACTGGAACGACGCGGTCAAGGTCAAGCAGTTGCTGGATCTGGGCGCGCCGGGGTTGCTGTTCCCGATGGTGCAATCGGTGGAGGAGGCCAAGCGGGCGGTGGCGGCGACGCGCTATCCGCCGCGGGGCATGAGGGGCGTGTCGTCGCTGACGCGGGCCAACCAGTATAACCGGGTAAGCGACTATTTTACTCGGATCGAGGACGAAACGGCGGTGCTGTTGCAGGTGGAAACCGTGGCGGCGGTGCAGGCGGCCGAGGCGATTGGCGCGGTCGATGGCTGTTCGGGCGTGTTCTTTGGCCCGTCCGACATTGCCGCCGACATGGGGATGCTGGGGCAGGCGATGCATGAGGACGTCTGGGCGCTGATCATGCCGGTCGCCAAGCGGTTGATCGCGGCGGGGGTGCCGGTGGGGACGCTGGTGCTGGACGTGGCCTTTGCGCGGCGGTTGCTGGACGAGGG
>CAMBWO010000101.1 GCA_945871285.1 Pseudorhodobacter antarcticus
GTCAAGGCGGGCGTTGCGCGAGGACATCGCCAACCCGTCGCTTTCGCGGACCGTCTCGCATCCCACAATCCAGACAGGCAGGTTCAGATCGCGCACGAGGCGGTTGACCACGCGCAACTGCTGCCAATCCTTTTGACCGAAATAGCCCCGGTCGGCCAGAGTCATGCCGAACAACTTGGTGACAACCGTAGCAACCCCATCAAAATGGCCGGGCCGCAGCGCGCCCTCCAAGGGTTCGGCCACGCCGGCCACGCTGACCGTGGTGGCAAAGCCGTCGGGGTAAACCTCATCGGGCAAGGGGGCAAAGATGGTGTCCACGCCGACACTGGCCAAAAGGGTGGCGTCGGCCTCTTCGGTGCGGGGGTATTTCTTCAGATCGTCGGGGTTGTTGAACTGTTTGGGGTTGACGAAAATGGTCACGATCACCCGGTCACATTCGGCTTTGGCCGCCCGCGCCAGGCGCAAATGCCCCTCATGCAGCGCCCCCATGGTGGGCACCACGCCAACCACAGCGCCCGCCGCCTTCCAGCCGCGCGCGACTTGGCGCATCTCGGCCACGGTCCGCAGGATTGGGGTCAAGACTGGGGTCCCTTGGGGGCCTCATCGGCAAAGCCGTGCTCCGGTCCGGGGAAGCGGCGGGCGCGCACGTCCTGCGCATAGGCGGCAATCGCCTGATCGGCGGCGGTGCCCAACTCGCCGTAGCGTTTCACGAATTTGGGCCGGAAATCGGTGAAGATGCCCAGCATGTCATCGACGACCAGAACCTGCCCGTCGCAGTGCGCCCCGGCCCCGATGCCGATGGTCGGGATGGCAAGGGTTTGGGTGATGCGGGCCGACAGGCTGACCGGCACCTTTTCCAGCACGACGGCAAAGGCGCCTGCGGCCTGCACCGCCTCGGCATCGGCCATCACGCCCGCGGCTTCGGCATCGCGGCCCACCACCTTGTAGCCGCCAAGGGTGTTCACGGCCTGCGGGGTCAGCCCGATATGCGCCATCACCGGCACGCCGCGACGGGTCAGAAAGGCAATCGTTTCGGCCATATGCACCCCACCCTCGAGCTTGACCGCAGGGGCGCCGGTTTCCACCATCAGACGGACGGCGTTGCGATAGGCCTGGGCGGGGCCCTCCTCATAGGAGCCGAAGGGCATGTCCACCACCGCCATGGCCCGCGTCAGGCCCCGCACCACGGCGCGGCCATGCAGGATCATCATCTCCATCGTCACACCCAGGGTCGAGGGCAGGCCATGCAGCACCATCCCCACCGAATCACCCACCAACGCGATGTCGCAATGGGCGTCGACCAGACGGGCCATGGGCGTGGTGTAGGCGGTCAACACCACCAGAGGGACCTGGCCCTTGCGGGCGCGGATGTCGGGCGGCAGAACGGGGCGCAGGGCAGAGGTGGCGCTCATTTTTCAGGCTCCGCAGCGGGGTGTCCGTCGTCTATAAGGCCACATGCAAACGACCGCGACAAGAAACTTGCGTTTCGCAGGCCGACTGACAGCCTTGCGCGGGCCGCATGGCTGAACCATCCTGCGGGAAAAGGGAGAGTCGAATGAGCAATCTGTTGCGCGTCACGCGAGAGGGCACGGTGCCCGAAGTCACACGGCCAGACCCGGCCAAGGTGATTGCCGGCGACCCCGTGCATACCACCTGGAACCTGGAGGAGCGCGGCGGGCTGTTCGCCGGGATGTGGCATTCGACGGTGGGCGAATGGCAGTGCAGCTATTCCGAGTGGGAATATGTGCATATCCTTGAGGGGGTTTCGGTGCTGACGGCCACCGATGGCACCAAAACCACGCTGCGGGCGGGAGACAGCTATGTCATCCGGCCCGGTTTTGCCGGGACCTGGGCCGTGGTCGAGCCGACGTTGAAGGATTATGTGATCCTGACCTGAGGCAAAGGTGCGCCTGAAGGCACACCCTACGCTCAGCCCCCGGCAGCCTGTCGTGCGGCAGCCTCGTCCGCCGCGCGGGCAGCGGCGTCATAGGCGGCAAGTTCGGGGTCCAGAGCCTCGCGCTGGGCGATACGTTCTTCGTCGATCAGCTTTTGCGCGCGGTTTTCGGGCGTGTCCGGAACGGCGCGGCCATAGGCGTCATCCATGTAGACGCCCTCCAGTTCAACGCTTTCCTCCAGCGTGCGAACGCGAACGCGGGTGCCATTCTCGACCCGGTTGTACAGGTCAATGGCGTCCTGATTGTAGAGCCGGATGCACCCCGCCGAGGTGGCGTGGCCAATCGAGGCATTCTCGATCGTGCCATGGATGCGGAAATTGCTGTCCCGCCCGCCGCGATAGATATAAAGCGCCCGCGCCCCCAGCGGGTTGTCCAGACCGCCGGACAGACCGCCGGCATATTCGGCATAAAGGTCGGGCCTTGTGCGGACCATGTTGGCGGTGGGTGTCCAGTTCGGCCATTCGGCCTTGCGCCCGATCACGCCCGACCCCTTGAACGAAATCCCCTCGCGGCCCACCGCGATGGCATAGCGCATCGCCATGCCGCCCTCTTGCACCAGATACAGGCGGCGGGCAAAGGTATCGACCACGATAGTGCCGGGCTCTTCATCGCCGTTATAGGGCACCTCGGCCTTGGCGGCGCCCTCATAGAAGAGATGCGGCTCAACCGCCGGGATCAGAAACTCGCCATCCTGCACCGCTTCATAGCCCGGAGGGGCCACGACCGTGAAGGTTGCGTTCCTCGGGCTGCTTGGCCCACCGCAAGCGGCGAGCAAACCCACAAGGCCCAGCGCCGCGCATTGAGTAAGAAGTCTGATCACGATTCCGTCCTGTCCAGCAAGCATCCCGATTCACCAAGACGACGACCAGCGCCGACGTCAAGCCCTTGGACGGCGTTATCGCCGGGGGAGTGGTCAAAAAGCCGTGCTATTCCAGCGCCCGCGCCTCGCTGAGCAGCATGATCGGGATGCCGTCGCGGATCGGGAAGGCCAGGTTCGCCATCATGGAAATCAGCTCTTGCCGGTCGGAATCATAGCGCAGGGGACCCTGGGTCTGCGGGCAGATCAGCGCCTCGAGCATTCTGCGGTCCAGCATGGGCACCACAACGGCGTTGGCTTCGATGAGGTCATCGGTCATTGCATCGTCTCATCGCCCGACCCATGGCCCTGCAGGGCAAAGGCGATCAGGGTTTCCAGGATGCGCCGCCGTTCGGACAGGGTCGCCGCCTCCAGCAGGGCCTGCTTTTCCTCAGGCACAAAGGGGCACAGCATCGACAGCACGTTGATCAGCATCTCGTCATCGGCATCCTTCAGGTTTGACCAGTCGGTGCCCATCTTGCTGGCCTGCAAGTATCGCGCCAGGTCTTTGAGGAAAGTGCGCCGGTTCAGGCCGGGGTCGGTTTGCGGCCCGTCCATGTCCATCAGATAGGGCGCAAAATCCACCCGCGACCGGCGATAGGGCTGAAACCCCGCCACCTCCTCGGTCACGGCAAAGCGGGCGATCCCGGTCAGGGTGACCATGAACCGCCCGTCGTCGGTTTCCGAAAACGAAGTCAGACGGCCCGCACAGCCCACTGTCGTCAGGGCAGGCTGGGCGGCGTTCGTGTCGCCCCGCGGTTGGATCATGCCAATCAGGCGGCGTTCGCTTTTCAGGCAATCCTCGATCATCGCCAGATAGCGCGGCTCGAAGATGTGCAAGGGCAGGCGGGCGCGTGGCAACAAGACGGCCCCCGAGAGCGGGAACAGCGGCAGGGTATCGGGCAAGTCGGCTGGATTCATCATCTTTCCCAAGCTAGCGCAGTTTTCGCGCTAGACAAAGATCATCGACGACAATCGGCGCCGTCCTTTCAGGACGATCGGGTCTTGCGGTTTCAGTGCCCCGAAAATGGTGAACAGTTGCGCCTTGGCGGCACCGTCGTTCCAGTCGCGGTCCAGCTTGAACAGGTCCAAGAGCATGTCCACCGCCTCCTCGACCTTGCCCGAGGCGTGCAGCGCCACAGCCAGATCGAACATCGCCTGACGGTCGCCGGGGTCGCGGGCGACGGCGGCGCGCAAGATATCCTCGGGGCCGGCCTTGGCGGCCTGACGGGCGAGTTCGATTTGCGCCCGTGCCGCGACCACCTCGGTTGACCCGGCGATCTTGGCCGGCGCGGCATCGGCCAGCGTCTGCGCCTGGTCAATGTCGCCGATGGCGAGGTATGACCGCACCAGACCGCCATAGGCGGCGGCATTCTCGGGCTCCTCGGCCAGAATGGCGGCAAAGGTTTCGGCGGCGTCGGCGGCAGCGCCCTCGGCCAGCATCTCCTCGGCGGCGATCAGCGCCTCGCCCAGGCCATCATCCCCGGCCATCGCGGCCAGCTTTTCAACGAATTTCTTGATTTCCGACCCCGGAATGGCGCCCTGAAACCCATCAACCGGCTTGCCCTCGAAAAAGGCATAGACGGTGGGGATCGACTGGATGCGCATTTGTTGCGACAGCGCCTGCGCGCGGTCCACGTCGATCTTGACCATCTTGACCTTGCCCTTGGCGGCCAGAACGGCCGCCTCCAGCGCCGGGCCCAGCGTCTTGCACGGGCCGCACCAGGTGGCCCAGAAATCCACGATCACCGGCACCGTCTGGCTGGCTTCGATCACATCGGCCATGAATGTGGCCTCGGTGCCCTCCTTGATCAGGTCGGCGGGGGCTTTGGTTGCTTCAGCAGTTCCGAACATCGCGTCCTCATCAGGTAGAATGACCTGCCCCTATATGCGCGCAGGTCAGCCAAAGGCCAAGAGGGGGCGGCGGATTTTGCAAGGACTCTTCCACAGATCGGATGCACAATGGCCTTGGCAAATCGGCTCCACCCCTTAAAGACTGCGCATCATGAAAATCGAACCGACCACCTTACCCGATGTATTGATCCTGACCCCTGCCCGCTTTGGCGATGACCGGGGCTGGTTCAGCGAAACCTTCAACGCCGCCCGCATGGCCACCGCGGGCCTGACGATGGACTGGGTTCAGGACAATCATTCGCTGTCCGCCCAACCCGGCACCCTGCGTGGATTGCATTTCCAGTCGCCCCCCCATGCCCAGGACAAACTGGTCCGCTGTTCGCGGGGCGCGATCTTTGACGTGGCGGTCGATATCCGGCGCGGCTCGCCCCAGTATGGCAAATGGGTGGGGGTTGACCTGACCCCCGAAAACGGCCGCCAGTTGTTCGTGCCCAAGGGGTTCCTGCACGGCTTTGTCACCCGCACCTTCGACACCGAGGTGCAGTATAAATGTTCCGACCTTTATGCCCCCGATTGCGACGGCGGCATCCGCTGGGACGATCCCGATCTTGCGATTGACTGGCAGGTCATCGACCCCATCCTGTCCGCCAAGGACAAGGCCGCCCCGCTGTTTGCCGATTTCGCCAGCCCGTTTGACTGGAGCGCCCCATGAAACTGCTTGTCACCGGCGGGGCCGGGTTCATCGGATCTGCCGTGGTGCGGCTGGCCGTGGCGCAGGGCCATCAGGTCGTCAATCTGGATGCGCTGACCTATGCGGCCTGTCTGGACAATGTGGCCTCGGTCGCGGGGTCCAACCTCTATGCCTTTGAACAGGCCGACATCCGCGACCGCGCCGCCCTGGACCGCATCTTTGCCCTGCACGCCCCCGATGCCGTGATGCACCTTGCCGCCGAAAGCCATGTGGACCGGTCCATCGACGGGCCGGGCGATTTCATCGACACCAACATCACCGGCACCTTCAACATGCTGGAGGCCGCCCGCGCCCACTGGACCAGCACAGGCAAACCCGAAACTTTCCGGTTTCACCACATCTCGACGGATGAGGTGTTTGGCTCGCTTGGCCCAACCGGCCAGTTCACCGAAACCACCCCCTACGACCCGCGCAGCCCCTATTCCGCCTCCAAGGCCGCGTCGGACCATCTGGTCCGCGCCTGGGCCGAAACCTACGGCTTGCCCGTGGTGATGACCAACTGTTCCAACAACTACGGCCCCTTCCACTTTCCTGAAAAGCTGATCCCGGTGGCGATCCTGAACGCCCTAGCCGGAAAACCGATCCCGGTTTACGGCGCTGGTCTGAATGTGCGGGATTGGCTCTATGTCGAAGATCACGCCGACGCCCTGCTGACCGTCGTCACCCGCGGGCAAGTCGGCCGCAGCTACAACATCGGCGGCGAAAATGAGGCGTGCAACATCGACCTGGTGCACAAGATCTGCGCCCTGCTGGACGAGATGCGCCCCACTGCCCACCCCCATGCCGATCTGATCACCTTCGTCACCGACCGCCCCGGCCACGACGCCCGCTATGCCATCGACCCCAGCCGCATCCGCACCGAACTGGGCTGGCGCCCCTCGGTCACACTGGACGAGGGGCTGCGGAAAACCGTCCGCTGGTATCTGGACAACGAGGCGTGGTGGCGGCCCTTGCAGGCCCGCCACGGGGTTGGACAGCGTTTGGGGGTCAAGACGTGAGAATTCTGGTCTTTGGCCAAACCGGCCAGGTCGCCCTCGAATTGGCCCGCCGTCGGCCGGACAATGTCATTCTGACGGAACTCAGCCGGGCCAAGGCCGACCTGATGGACCCCGCCGCCTGTGCCGCCGCCATCATGACCGCTGACGCCGATGCCGTGATCAACGCCGCCGCCTGGACCGCCGTCGACCGGGCCGAGATGGACGAGGCCGACGCCACCCTGGTCAACGGCGACGCGCCCGCCGCAATGGCCCGCGCCTGCGCCACCCGTGGCCTGCCCTTTTTGCACATCTCGACCGACTATGTCTTTGACGGCATGGGCACACAGCCCTTTGCGCCAGACCACCCGACGGCCCCCTTGGGCGCCTATGGCCGCTCGAAACGCGCAGGCGAACGGGGGACCCTGGCGGCTGGCGGCAACAGCCTGATCCTGCGCACCTCCTGGGTTGTGTCGTCGCATGGCGCGAACTTCGTCAAGACCATGCTGCGGCTGGGGGCCGAACGGCCGACGCTGAACGTGGTCGCCGACCAGATCGGCGGCCCCACCCCGGCCGCAGCGATTGCCGATGCCTTGTATACCTGCGCCGCTGCGATGGTGGCGGGCGCGCCGGGCGGCATCCACCATTTCGCGGGCACCCCCGACACCAGCTGGGCCGATTTCGCCCGCGCCATCATGGCCGCCGCTGCCCTGCCCTGCGTCATCACCGACATCCCCACCTCGGCCTATCCCACCCCGGCCCGTCGCCCGCTCAATTCCCGGCTGGACTGTTCCAGCCTGGCCCGCTTTGGCCTGACCCAACCCGACTGGCGCGCTGCCCTTCCCGAAATCCTGCATGATCTGGAGTCGACATGAACCGCAAAGGCATCCTTCTCGCAGGTGGCTCGGGCACACGGCTCTGGCCCATCACCATGGGCGTGTCCAAACAGTTGCTGCCGATCTATGACAAACCGATGGTCTATTACCCGCTGACCGTGCTGATGCTGTCCGGCATCCGCGAAGTTGCGGTCATCACCACGCCCGAGGATCAGCCGGGCTTTGTGCGCCTTTTGGGCGATGGGTCGCAATGGGGGCTGAGCCTGACCTACATCGTGCAACCCTCACCCGATGGTCTGGCGCAGGCCTACCTTCTGGCGCGTGAGTTCCTGAATGGGGCGCCCTCGGCGATGGTCCTGGGCGACAACATCTTTTTCGGCCACGGCCTGCCCGAGATTCTGGCTGCCGCCAATGCCCGCACCTCAGGTGGCACCGTGTTCGGCTACCGCGTGTCAGACCCCGAACGGTATGGCGTGGTCGATTTCGATGCCGCAGGTCAGGTCCGCGCCATCATCGAGAAACCGGCCAAACCGCCGTCGAACTTTGCCGTGACGGGCCTCTATTTCCTGGACAGTCAGGCGCCAGACCTTGCAGCCCAGATTCGCCCCTCGGTCCGGGGCGAGTTGGAGATTGCCGATCTGTTGGAGCTGTATCTGCAATCGGGCACCCTGACGGTGGAACGCATGGGCCGCGGCTTTGCCTGGCTGGACACCGGCACCCATGCCAGTCTGCTGGACGCCGGCAATTTCGTGCGCACCTTGCAGGCCCGTCAGGGGTTGCAGGTTGGTTGCCCGGACGAAATCGCCTATCGCTCTGGCTGGATCGACCGCGCCGCCCTGGCCAAACGAGCCGAAACGTTCCGCAAGAACGACTATGGGACCTATCTGTCCAGCATCCTGAACGAATGACCAACGCGGGCCGGAGGCATTGATCCAAACCGGCCCTAACGCAGCAAGGTCGCAAGCCCGATCAGGCCGCACACCACCACCGCGCTGAGGAACGCGAACCGGGGTACCCCCAAAATCGGGCGCGCCGGGTCGTCGATCACCCGCCAAACCCGATGTCCCATCACGTTTTGCGGATAGCGCCGGTCCAGCACGATGGCCGACGCCACAGCCAACATCAAACTGCCCGCCACCCCCGCCAGCATCCAGTTGCGCAGAACCGACACCGCCTCGGTCGGACTTGCCCTGTGCAGCAGGCTGATCTGGTTGGTTTCGGTGGCAAGGGTCAGACGGGCCTCGATCTCGAAGGCCGCCAGACGACGGCGCACCTCCAGGTATTGGTCCTGCATCAGGGTCAGTTGGCGCTGGTCGATCAGCGCCGTGTCGCCGTCATCCACCGCACCACTGCGCGCCGCCGCCTCCAACTCGGCTTGCAGGGCGCTGCTTTCCTGCCAAAGCCGCATTTCCTCGCGGCGATAGAACGACAGGGCCTCGTGCTGCACGCCCAACTGGTCGGCATTGCCCGCATCCAGCACCTGCTGTGCCAGATCATTCGCAATCCGCGCCGCCATTTCGGCATCCGGCAACAAAACCGACACCACGATCCCCGCCACCTCGGGATCCAGCCCCAAGGTGCGCCCGGCGTCCGAGGTCAAGTCCCGCACCGCAATCGACTGACGCAGGATCACGGCCGCGCGACCCAGACTTGCCTCGGTCCCGGTCCCGTTCAGACGATGCCGGATCACCATTTCCAACAGGTTGTGCGGGCTGGCAAGCCGGGCCCTGGCCAACCCGGTATCAACACCCGGCTGAACCTGGACCACCGCCGTTGCCTCATACAGGGGCGGCTGCATCCCGCCATAGGCCAATGCCGCCAGGACGCCCACCATCATGATCAGGCACATCACCCAGAACTGCCGCCTAAGCGGCAGCATCAGCGCCCGGATACCCTTTTGCAAAGCCCGTCTCCCACCTCAGTGGCGGTCGGGGTAACGCAACAAGGTGTCGCCAAGATGGTCAGTTTGCGGCAATCACGCCGCGACGGGCCGCCGGATATGGCTGGCCGCCTCAACCACCAGGGGGCGCAGGCCCTGCCCTCCGGCATCCAGCACCTCAAACAGATGCGTGCGCATCCGCGGCTCCCAGAAGTCATTGATATGCGAATACAATCCCTCCAGCCCCTCGGCGTGCGGCTTGCTTTCCATGAACCGGGCAATCTGGTTGGCCATGTAGATCAGCTTGGTATGGGGGTCATGCGACATCGGCGGTCTCCGGGATCAGACGGTCAGAATGGGTGAAAACCTCAAAGCGGTCTTGCTTGGCAAGCGCAATCAGGGTGATGCCCGCCTCATCGGCCATGGTCACGGCATGGGCCGTGGGGGCGGACACGGCAATCAGCATCGGCGCGCCAAGGGCGGCGACCTTTTGCACCATGTCGATCGACACGCGCGAGGTCAGCAGGATGGCGCCGTCAGGCTGTGTGCCAGTACGCACCATGGCCCCAACCAGCTTGTCCAGGGCGTTGTGCCGCCCGACATCCTCGCGCGCGACCAGCAAACCGTGCGACCAGAACCCCGCCGCATGGACGGCGCGGGTCGCGTCATGCAGCGGCTGCGCATCCCGCAGCGCCGCAATCGCCTGAATCACCTGAGACGGGCCCAGCGTGAACGATGACTTGGCAACCGGGGCCATCTTGCGCACCGCCTCGTCCAGACGGTCGATGCCGCAGAGCCCGCACCCCACCGGACCCGTCATCGTGCGCCGCCGCCGCGCCAACCGTGCCTCGGCCTGCGGTTGCAGCCAGATCTGCACGTCCACCCCCTTGGGCAGTTCGACCACCTCGACCGACTCGATTTCGGCTGGCGTCGCAATCCCCTCGGTCAGCGCAAATCCATAAGCGAAATCAATCAGATCCTCCGGCGTCGCCATCATCACCGCCTGGGTGGACCCGTTGAACGACAAGGCAACCGCCACCTCCTCGGGCAGGGTGCGCCCGCCCGAAGTGACCGCGCCCGCCCCAAAGGACAGGCGCTGAACGGGGCGGCTGACCTGCATCACTCGGCCGCGGAAAGGATGCGCCGCGACAGACGCGCCTGCGCGGCATAGTCTTCCTGCCACTCCGACGGACCGTTCGAAGGCGAAATCTGCACGGCAGTGACCTTGTATTCGGGGCAGTTGGTGGCCCAATCCGAATAATCGGTGGTAATGACATTCGCCTGCGTGTCGGGATGGTGGAAGGTGGTGTAAACCACCCCCGGATTGACCCGATCGGTCAGCGCCGCCCGCAATGTGGTGTCCCCCGACCGACTGGCCAACCGCACCCAATCGCCATCCTTGATGCCACGAACCTCGGCATCATGCGGGTGAATCTCCAGCACATCCTGATCGTGCCAGACCACATTTGCCGTCCGACGCGTCTGCGCGCCCACGTTATACTGGCTCAGGATCCGCCCCGTGGTCAGCAGCAACGGGAACCGTGGCCCGGTCTTTTCATCGGTCGCGATGTATTCGGTGTTGATGAATTTGCCCTTGCCGCGCACGAAACCGTCAACATGCATCAACGGCGTGCCCTCCGGCGCCGCCTCGTTGCAGGGCCATTGAACCGAGCCCATCGTCTCCAGCTTCTCATAATTGACACCGGCAAAGGACGGCGTCGTCATCGCGATTTCGTCCATAATTTGAGAGGGATGCGTATAAGTCCACCCTGCCCCCATCTCGTTGGCCAGCATCATGGTGACTTCCCAGTCCTCATAGCCGTTGCGCGGCGCCATCACCTTGCGCACCCGGTTGATGCGGCGTTCGGCATTGGTAAAGGTGCCGTTCTTTTCCAGGAACGTGGACCCGGGCAGGAACACATGGGCGTAATTCGCCGTCTCGTTCAGGAACAGGTCATGGACGATCACGCACTCCATCGCCGCCAGACCGGCCGCGACATGCTTGGTGTCGGGGTCCGATTGCAGGATGTCCTCACCCTGGCAATACAGGCCCTTGAACGTGCCTTCGACCGCCGCGTCCAGCATGTTGGGGATCCTTAACCCCGGTTCGTTATCAATCTTGACCCCCCAGGCGCGTTCGAACACATCGCGCACCGCCTCGCCCTTGACGTGGCGATAGCCCGGCAATTCGTGCGGGAACGACCCCATGTCGCAAGAGCCCTGCACGTTGTTCTGTCCGCGCAGCGGGTTCACCCCCACGCCCGGACGGCCCACATTGCCCGTCATCATCGCCAGATTGGCAATGCCGATCACGGTGGTGGACCCCTGGCTGTGCTCGGTCACACCCAACCCATAATAGATCGACCCATTGCCACCCAGCGCATAGAGGCGCGCCGCCTCGCGCACCGTCTCGGCCTTGACACCGGTCAGCAACTCGGTCGCCTCGGGCGAGTTCTGCGGCAAGGACACAAACTCGGCATAGTCGCGGAATTCGTCCCAGTCGCAGCGTTCCCGAATGAACGCTTCGTTATAAATGCCTTCTGTCACGATCACATGCGCCAGCGCGGTCACGACGGCCACATTCGTGCCCGGCGTCAGCGCCAGATGATGCTGCGCCTTGATATGCGGGCTTTCCACCATATCGGTCCGGCGCGGATCGACCACAATCAGCTTGGCCCCCTGGCGCAACCGCTTTTTCAAACGGCTGGCGAACACTGGGTGCCCATCCGTCGGGTTCGCCCCGATGATGATGACGACATCGGTTTCTTCCACGGAATCAAAGTCTTGCGTGCCCGCGCTGGTGCCCAGCGTCTGTCCCAGACCATAGCCCGTCGGCGAATGGCACACCCGCGCGCAGGTATCGGTATTGTTGTTCATGAACACTGCACGGGTCAGCTTTTGAACCAGATAAGCCTCCTCGTTGGTGCAGCGGGAACTGGTAATAACCCCCACCGATTTCTGGCCATATTTGGCAATGATCCCCTGCATCCGCGCTGCGGTAAAGGCCATCGCCTCGGGCCAGGACACTTCCTGCCACGGGTCGTTGATGCTGTCGCGGATCATCGGGTTCAGGATGCGATCCTTGTGGCTGGCATAGCCATAGGCAAACCGCCCCTTGACGCAGGAATGCCCGCGGTTCGCCTTGCCGTGCTTGTAGGGCACCATGCGGACCAATTCATCGCCGCGCATTTCCGCCTTGAAGCTGCACCCGACGCCGCAATAGGCGCAGGTCGTCACCACCGAATGCGACGGCGTGCCGATCTCGATGATGGATTTTTCCTGCAAGGTCGCCGTCGGGCAGGCCGCAACGCAGGCGCCACAGGACACGCAATCCGAGGCCAGCGCATCGTCCGACTTCGCACCAAAGGACACCCGGCTGTCAAATCCACGGCCCTCGATCGTCAGCGCAAAGGTGCCCTGCACCTCCTCACACGCCCGCACGCAGCGGCTGCACACGATGCACTTTTGCGGGTCATAGCTGAAGTAAGGGTTTGAATCATCACGCGGAATATACTGCGGGTTGGCGCGGCCAGAGGTGTCGCGCGCCTTGAAATGGGTCGCGACCGCCTCATACCGCACATCGCGCAGGCCGACCGCGCCCGCCATATCCTGCAACTCGCAATCGCCATTCGCAGAACAAGTCAAACAGTCCAGCGGGTGGTCGCTGATATACAGCTCCATCACCCCACGGCGCAGCTGTTTCAGCTTGGCGTTCTGGGTGTGGACCTTCAGCCCTGCCGCCACCGGGGTGGTGCAGGACGCCGGGGTGCCATTGCGCCCCTCGATTTCAACCAGACACAAACGGCACGACCCAAAGGCATCAATGCTGTCCGTCGCGCACAGTTTCGGGACCTGAATCCCGGCTTCCGCCGCTGCCCGCATGATGCTGGTGCCCTCGGGCACGGTCACGGCAAAGCCGTCGATGGTCAATGTGACCATTTGTTTGGATTTCGCCGCAGGGGTGCCAAAATCGCGGTCGGGGATGATGAAGTCTTTCATTCAGCGGCCTCTTTCACAGCAAAATCATCTGGAAAATGGGTCAGCGCGGACAGCACCGGATAGGGGGTGAACCCGCCCAGCGCGCACAGCGACCCCGATTTCATCGTCGCACACAGGTCGGTCAGCAGCGGAATGGCCGAGGCGTCGCCCCGCGCAATCCGGTCCACCGTTTCAACGCCCCGCACCGCGCCAATCCGGCAGGGGGTGCATTTGCCGCAGGACTCGATGGCGCAGAACTCCATGGCAAATCTGGCCTGGGCCAGCATATCGGCCGAGGTGTCGAACACCGTCAGCCCGGCATGGCCGATCAGCCCGTCCTTGCCCGAAAACTCCTCATAGCCGAACGGCGTATCAAACAGGCCACGCGGGAAATAGGCCCCCAAAGGCCCACCGACCTGCACCGCCTTGACCGGCTGGCCCGACAAGGTCCCGCCGCCGATCACATCGACGATCTGCCCCAGCGTCAGCCCGAACGCACATTCATATAGCCCGCCATGCTGCACGTTTCCGGCAATCTGCAACGGGATCGTGCCGCGTGACCGGCCCAGACCAAACGCCTGATAAAACGCCGCCCCCCGCTCCATGATCACCGGCACGGTCGCCAAGGAAATCACGTTGTTCACCACGGTCGGCTTGCCCATGAAGCCTTCCAGCGCGGGCAGCGGCGGCTTGGCGCGGACCACGCCGCGCTTGCCCTCCAGCGAGTTCAGCAG
>CAMBWO010000102.1 GCA_945871285.1 Pseudorhodobacter antarcticus
TGGGCCTTCGCCTGTTCGTTGACGGTCTGCTGGAACTTGGCACCGTTGATACCGACGACCGCAAAAAGATCGAGGCTTCGGTCGATGAAAATGACGGCGATGTTGCCGCGGTGCTGGATCAGGTCAGTGCGACCTTGTCGGGCATCACGCGCTCTGCCAGTCTTGTCCTTGCCCCCAAGAATCAGGAATCCGCGATCCGGCATATCGAATTTGTCAGCCTCAGCCCAGAGCGTGCTCTGGTTGTGCTGGTTTTCGCCGATGGTCATGTCGAGAATCGGGTCTTTGTCCCACCGCCCGGCCAAACCCCTGCCTCGATGCGCGAGGCGGCCAATTTCCTCAGCGCCATCGCCGACGGTCGTCGCCTGTCCGAACTGTCGCGCAGCATCGGCACGGAAATCGCCGCCCGCCGTCAAGAGATTGACACCCTCGCCCATGCCCTTGTGGAAACCGGCCTCGCCTATTGGGTCAACACCGGCGAGCGCAGCGAACGACTCATCGTGCGGGGTCAGTCCAACCTGCTGGACAACAGCTCCGAGGTGCAAAACCTCGACCGCATCCGCACCCTGTTCGATGACCTTGAACGCAAGCGCGACATCGCCGATTTTCTCGATCTCGCCGAATCCGGTGATGGTGTGCGCATCTTTATTGGGTCCGAGAACAAGCTTTTTTCACTTTCGGGCTCCACTCTCGTCGTGTCTCCCTATATGAACGCTGATCGAAAGATCATCGGCGCCGTGGGCGTCATTGGTCCCACCAGGCTGAACTACGGCCGCATCGTTCCGATCGTGGACTACACCGCCCAACTCGTCGGGCGCATGGTCGCTGACCGGACCAAGGGCTAAAGCGTGAAGACAAGGAAATGACATGACCAACGAAAACCCGATCCCCCAAGACCTGGATCTCGAAGATATCGACGCCTTCATGGAATCGGAGGAAGTGGCCGCCCTCAAGGCTGAACGCGACGAGATGAAGGACCGTTTCATGCGGGCCCTCGCCGACGCCGAGAATGCCCGCAAGCGTGGCGAAAAGGATCGCCGCGAGGCCGAGCAATATGGCTCCACCCGTCTGGCCCGTGACCTGTTGCCGGTCTACGACAACCTGCGCCGGGCGATCGATTCCGTCCCCGAGGATCTGAAAACCCAAGCGTCAGCCTTCACCGAGGGCGTCGTACTGACCCTGCGCGAATTGACCAATGTAATGACCAAACACGGCGTCAAGGCAATCTCGCCTGCCATTGGCAGCCAGTTTGACCCGCAACAGCATCAGGCCATGTTCGAGGCCCCCGTGGCTGGAACCAAGGCTGGCCAGATCATCCAGGTGATGACCGAGGGCTTCCTGCTGCACGACCGGCTGTTGCGCCCGGCGCAGGTTGGCGTGTCGTCCAACACCCAGGGCTGAAACGCAAAGGGCAGGCCAAAAGCCTGCCCGCATCAATGTTGTGATTAAATGGTGCCCCAAGACGGACTCGAACCGCCGACCCCCTCATTACGAATGAGGTGCTCTACCAGCTGAGCTATTGGGGCATCGCAGCGCCCATGTAAACGCCCCCGCCAAACTTGTCCAGAGGGCGCGCAGTGAGTTTTACCCTCGGTCAGGTCGAATCCCCGTCAGGCTCGCGCGCTGTCTCAGTCCGCGATCCAACGAACAGCGGCAGCAGTTCCGCCCCTGTCGCGCTGCGCCCCGTTGTCTCGACCGGGTCGCGCCAGGACAGCGTGTCAAACCCGCCGCAATTGCTGCAAATCGGCCCCCAGCTGGCGTGAATGGCCTGGCACTTGTCACAGCACCATTGCGGCCCACGCGGTGCCGTCAACGCCTTGGACAACCACGCTCGCACCGTACCATCGTCCGCGCCTTCGCCGCGTTCAATCGCGGCCATGATGGCCAGTGACCTTTGCGTCGGTCGCCGCGTCGGCAGATCCCCCAACGCCCTGCGCGCCGCGCCAAAATCTTCGTCAGCAATATGCAGTTCGGCCAGCAGCATCGCCGTTTCGGGGTTGTCAGGATGCACGGTCGTCAGCGCCTTGAACCGCTTCAGGCGCTGTGTCGGGGTCTCGTCCGGCTCGATCTCGGCAAAGGCGGCGGCAATATCGGGATGCGCCTTGGCCTCCCAGGCCTTTTTCAAGACGCGGGTCGCGTGTTTCTTGTCACCCTTGTCCAGATAGGACCGCGCCGCCATTGCCGCCGCCGGAATCAGATCCGGTGACAGACGGTTGGCCGCAATCGCCGCCTCCCGCGCCTCGATCGAGGCGTTTTCGTCGAACACTGTACGCGCTTCTTGCAGGGCCATGACCGCGTCGCGTCTGCGGTAAACCTCTTTCGGCAGGGCGCCCGATTTCAGCTTCGCACCCAGCGTCGTGCGCGCGCCCTTCCAGTCGGCAGTTTCAGACTGCAATTTCAACAGGATGTCCTGCGATTCCGCATGGCGGGGCTTCATCTCGAACGCCCGCTCGGCCAGTTTCAGCGCCGTTTCGGTATCGCCCTCGGCCAGCTTTTGCTTCAACAGGCCACGGATACCGATGAACCGGGTGCGCGGGTCGCCCAGCAGCACCTTGTAGGCCGCGGTTGCCTTCTTGCCATCGCCCGCGGCTTCGGCCGCCTGTGCCAGCAGGACGCTCGTCAGCTCCGGGCGATCCAGATAGCCTTCCGCCCGCTGCGCCTTGATCAACGCCAGCCGCCCCTCGCCCGCCGCCAGTGCCACCATGCCATCGGACAGCGCCTGATAGCCGCGCGCCTCACGGTTGCGGTCGAAAAACCGCGAAACAGCGGTTTCATCACCATTCAGAAACCGCAAAACGGCCAGCGTCAGACCAATCGCCTTGTTCACCAGCCAGATGACCACCATGGCAACCAGACCCGCAACGACCAGTTGAACCGGCCCCAACGAGAACTCCCACCCAGCCACGGCGATCCGCACAACGCCGTCCTGCTCCAGCAACAGCCCAATGCCCAGCGTGGCCCCTGCGACCACAACCACGAACAGAACGATCTTTATCAACGACCAAACCATACCGCCCCCCTACATTTCGGACGCGGCAAGCAGGGCCTGCACCGCCGCTGCCGCCGTCTGGCGTGCCATGGCCCGGTCGCGCCATTCGGCCATCGCCGCCTGCGCCTCGGGCGGCAGTTGCTCCAGTTTGGTCAGCGCCGTCGCCAAGTCACCTGCGGCCAAGGCCGCTTCGGCCTGCGACAACAGGGCGTCCGGGTCCGTGCCCTCGCGCAGCTCCAACGACCGCGCGCCCGTCTGGCCGCGCACGAAGGTGGTGAAACGCTCGGTCCAGCTTTGCCCCGTATTCGCGCTCAGCGCAGCCTCCAGGGCTAGACGCGCATAGTCCGGAAAGCTGTCGCGCAGCGATTGCAAGCTTGGCAGTCCCGTCTCGGCATGGGCCAAAATCGCGGCGGGCACCTCGGTCTCACCCAGGTTCGGTAGGGCCGACACATAAGGCGCACCACTGTCCAGCGCAGCCAGAATTTGGCCCAGCGCAGCCCGCCGGCCCGCCGATTTCGCAATCCCCTCAGCCTCTTGCTTGATCGCCTCGATCTTGGCATCAGCCTCAGCCAACTTGGCATCCACCGCCGCCGTGGCCTGCGACAAGACCGCCGCAGGAATTCCCTCGGCCTGCAACGCATCCACCTTGGCCTGCAATGCCGCCAGTGCCGCAGGGTCCGCCGTTCCCCCGGTCTGCGGCCGCTGCGCCAAATCCGCCGTGGTCCGCTCCACCGCGTCGATCCTGCTCGCCAACGGCGCCAGGTCAATCAGGGCGAGCTTTTCCTCGATCGCCTGCAGGCGCGCCGCCATGTCCGGGTCCGGCGCGGCGGGTTCCGCCACCGCTTGCCTCAGCGCCGCCACCTCCAGCGCCTGTTCCGCCAAAGACGTTTCCAGCGCGGTCGTATCGCGGATGGGCCAGCCATTCGGAACAACCTGCGCCACACCGAACCCGATCAGCGCCGCAACCGCACCGCCAAAAATCGGAAGCACAGGCGAACTCCGCTTGACTGGTTCGGGGTGCGGGATGGCGGGCTCCTGCACCACCTCGGAAATCGGGTCCGGAGTATCGGTCATGGGATGTCCTTCCTGCGCAGCGGGGCCTGACCGTAACCTAATGCCGTCCGGGGTTCCGGTTCAAGGTGGCGCCAGCATGGCCAACCGCGACGCAATGGCCGAAATCATCGCGGGGGCGTCTGGCGTCAGGGCAATGGTGACAGACTCCGCCGCAAACGCCTCCCCGGCCGCCGCACTGATCGCGACCACAGCCAATGGTCCAAGAGACCCGATCCGCTTGACCTCACGCGCCAGAATGGCACCGGTCCGGGGCGAAAACACGGGTGCAATCACCACATCTGCCTGACCAAGCACCGCCACGGCTTCAGCGGTCAAGGGCCGTTCTTCCTGCGTGTAAACCACGGCCGAAACAGTGTCTAACCCGCCCATGGACAGCCGTTCCGCCACATCCACCCGCGCCTCAGCCCCGCGCAGATAAAGCAGTGGTCCAGTGGGGGCACTGCGCCGAACAAGATCAATCAGGTCCTCCGCATCCCCATCCGCCGACATCGCGTCAAACCCCGCTTCCACCGCGAGCCGCGCCGTCTGTCGCCCAACACAAAACGCCCGGCCGGGCAACCGCATCCCATCGGCGACAATCCGCCTTGCCGACATAACCGCCGTCTCCGAGGAAAAGATCACCCCCTGCCAATCCCGCGCCGGAATCTCGGGAACCATCAGCCTTGGTTCGATCAAAGGTGACACGACCACCCTCACCTCCGGAAACCTCGTCCGCAATTCCGCGGCTATCCGGGCCGATTGTGCTTCGGGCCGGGTCAGCAAGATCACTGGGGTGTGGGATTGTATGGCCATGGCCTTGGTGTTACCTGCGGGACAGGTTTTGGGCAACGGCGGATGATGAGCGGAAGTCTGACCATTCTTGGCATCGAAAGCAGTTGTGACGACACAGCCGCCGCCATCGTGTGCCATCATCCGGTCACCGGAGCCGCCATCCTGTCGTCTGTGGTCGAGGGTCAGACGTCCCTGCACGCCCCCTTTGGCGGCGTCGTCCCCGAAATCGCCGCCCGCGCCCATGCCGAACGGCTGGATCATTGCGTCGAACGCGCCCTTGCGCAGGCGGGCCTGACCTTGCGCCAGTTGGATGCCGTTGCTGTCACCGCGGGCCCCGGCCTGATCGGCGGCGTCCTCAGCGGCGTGATGCTGGCCAAGGGTATTTCCGCCGCAACCGGCCTGCCCCTGATCGGCGTCAACCACCTCGCCGGCCACGCCTTGACCCCCCGCCTGACTGACGACATCGCCTTTCCCTACCTCATGCTCCTTGTCTCGGGCGGCCATTGCCAATTCCTGATCGTCCACGCGCCTGACCGCTTTGAACGCCTTGGCGGCACCATCGACGATGCCCCAGGCGAGGCGTTCGACAAAGTCGCCAAGCTCCTTGGCCTGCCCCAACCCGGTGGCCCCGCGATCGAGGCCGAGGCGGCCCATGGCGACCCCACACGCTTCCGCTTTCCTCGCCCGCTGCTGGACCGCCCCGGGTGCGATCTGTCCTTTTCCGGCCTGAAAACGGCCGTCCTGCGCGCCCGCGATGACCTGATTTCCCGTCAGAGCGGCATCACTGTGCAGGACCGACGCGACCTTGCCGCCGGGTTTCAGGCCGCCGTCGCCGCCGTTCTGGCCGAAAAGACCCGCCGTGCGCTGGATCACCACCTTGCCCAATCCCCCAGCCCCGCGACCTTCGCTGTTGCAGGCGGGGTTGCCGCCAACACAGCCATCCGTACCGCCTTGCAATCGGTCTGCTATACAACCGGCATCCGCTTCCTCGCTCCGCCCCTTGCGCTTTGCACTGACAACGCCGCCATGATCGCCTGGGCCGGGCTGGAACGTTTCCGCAGCGGTGGAACCGACGGCATGGACCTGATCGCCCGCCCCCGCTGGCCCCTGGACCCCACCGCAGCCCCGATGATTGGCTCTGGCAAAAAGGGGGCCAAGGCGTGATCGGTATCCTCGGCGCCGGTGCCTTCGGAACCGCCTTGGCAATCGCCCTGGGGCAAGAGGGGCGCGATATCCGCCTTTGGGCCCGCGACCCCGCGCAGGCCCGGGCGATGCAGGCCACCCGCCAGAACCTGGCCCATCTACCCAAGGCGACCCTGCCCGACAGCGTGACAGTCCTGTCCGACCTCGTCGCCCTTGGACCCTGCGACATCCTGCTGCTGGCCATGCCCATGCAGTCCTTGGGCCCTTTCCTGCAACAGCACGCTTCAACCCTGCCGCCCGCCCCCGCCATCGCCTGCTGCAAGGGTGTTGATCTGCTAACCCTGCAGGGGGCAACCGCCGTCATCAGGATCTATCTGCCGAACAGAGACTGCGGCGTGCTGACCGGCCCCAGCTTTGCCGCCGATATCGCCGCCGGTCTGCCCACCGCGCTGACCCTCGCCACCGACAGTCCGCAGGGCGATACGCTGCAACGCCAACTGTCCACCGCGACCCTGCGCCTGTACCTCACCACCGATATCACCGGGGCCGAGCTGGGTGGGGCACTCAAGAACGTCATGGCCATCGCCGCCGGCATCGTGGTCGGGGCGGGCTTGGGTGATTCCGCCCGTGCGGCCTTGATGACCCGCGGCTATGCCGAGATGCAGCGCTTTGCCCTCGCCTTGGGCGCACGGGCCGATACCCTGACCGGCCTGTCCGGCCTTGGCGATCTGATATTGACCTGCACCTCGCTGCAATCGCGCAACCTGCGTTATGGCATCTGCCTGGGTTCAGGTGCCGCCTTTGACCCAACTGTCACGGTCGAGGGGGTCGCCACGGCGCAGGCGGTGGCAAAAATCGCCCGCCTGAAAGCCATCGACATGCCGGTCACGCAGATGGTGGCCAGTTTGATCGACCGAACCATCCCCCTAGACCAGGCTGTGCGCAGCCTGATGTCCCGACCCTTGAAACAGGAGTGATCATGCGCGTGGCCCTTATCTGCACCGACAAACCCGGTGCCCTGCAAATCCGGATGGACAACCGCCCGGCGCATCTGGCCTATATCCAGTCAACCGGCGTTGTCGAAATGGCCGGACCATTTCTGGACGAAGCAGGCAACATGACCGGGTCGTTGATAATCCTGTCGGTCGATACGCTGGAGGCGGCCGAGGGCTGGGCCGCTGGCGACCCCTATGCCAAGGCCGGGCTTTTTGCCAATGTCACGCTTAGCGAATGGAAAAAGGTGATCGGCTGATGTCCTACTGGCTGTTCAAATCCGAACCCGATGCCATCAGCTTTCAAAGCCTGGTGGACAAGCTGCCCGCCGACGAGGAATGGCACGGCATCCGCAACTATGGCGCCCGCAACAACATGCGGTTGATGCAGCTGGGCGAGCGGGCGTTCTTTTACCACTCGAACATCGGCAAGGAAATCGTGGGCGTGGTCGAGGTGACGCGCCTCAGCGCCCCCGAAAGTCAGGGCACCGACCCGCGCTGGGATTGCGTCCACTTTCGCCCCGTCGCCCGGCTGACCACGCCCATCGGGTTGGAGCGGTGCAAGCATGTGCCGGGGTTGGAGAAGATGGTCCTGATCAACAATTCGCGGCTGTCCGTGCAGCCGGTGTCGCCCGAGGAATGGCAGATCATCTGCGATCTGGGCGGTGTGGTGGATTTGTAGCGACCCGGCACCGGGCCGGGCATGGGGAGGGGAAGATGGAAATCATCAACGTTCTGGCGGCGGCTTTGGGGGCGTTTGCCTTTGGGGCGGTCTGGTATATCGCGATGTCCAAGCCGTGGATTGCGGCGGCGGGGATTCCGGTCGATGCGAAGGGGCGGCCGCAGGGGAATGGCAGCATGATGCCGTTCGTTGTGGGGTTGCTGGCGATGCTGGTGGTGGCGGGGATGATGCGGCATATTTTCGCCTCATCCGGGATCGTCACGGTCGGGGGCGGTTTGGTGGCCGGGTTGGGGATCGGGGCGTTTCTGATCACGCCTTGGGTTGCCATGAACTATGCCTTTGCCATGCGGAAACCGTCGCTCAGCGTGATTGATGGTGTGAATTCCGTGGTGGGGTGCGGGATCATGGGGGTGATCCTGGCGCTGTTTTAGGGGTTTGGAAAACGGGGGCCCCCTACCCCTAAGGGACCCCCATCCACCCCACGTGCTCCCTCAGCACCACACGTGTTCGATAAAGGTCCGGGACATGATGTCCGTGAGTTTGGTATAGGATTTTCCCGCGAGTCGCGCAAAGGGAAAGCTGCTTGGATTTGAGGCAAAGCTGGCCTGTTCTGGTATGTGTCCACGCGTGGACAAAGTTTTATATTGATTTTAATCAGCGGGTTGCGGATTTTCATTAACCAGATGGAAAGGTTTTCGCGGTGCGCGAGGGGGGAAGGTGCGTGAAATCACGCACCCTACCGAAACCTTGATGGGGGGTTAATTCTGCAGACCCAAACCTTTGATTTGGCGGGGTTTTCCGAACCGTCCAGATCTGGACGCCCCGAACCCTAGCTGTAGACGGCCTCTTTGCCGAAATGCTTGGTCAGCATGTAATAGACCACAGCGCGGTATTTGTTGCGGTCCGAGCGGCCATAGGTGTCGATCACGGCATTGATCGCCTCGGCCAGTTTGGGGCTGTCGGGCAGGCCAAGCTTTTTGATCAGGAAGTTGCGCTTGATGGTTTCCATCTCGCCCTCATCCGATCCGGCGACGGTCGAGGCGTCGTTGTCATAGATCGAGGGGCCGCAGCCTATGGTGACCTTGGTCAGCAAGGCCAGGTCCGGCGTCATCTTGCATTTGGTTTTCAGATCGTCGGCGTATTTCACAATCAGATCGTCGCGCTTGCCCATTCCATTCCCTCGTTGGTTGACAATGCCACCCCGGCCCGATTGGCCGATGGGTTGCGTGGCACACTAGGACAGCGTGCCACGCAGACAAAGGGAAAAGTGCGGGGGGTTTCCCCGGGAGCGATCAGTAGCGGTAATGTTCGGACTTGAACGGACCTTCGACGTTCACGCCGATATAGTCGGCCTGATCGCGGCGCAGTTCGGTCAGTTTCACGCCGATCTTTTTCAGGTGCAGGCGGGCGACCTTTTCATCCAGCGCCTTGGGCAGGATGTAGACGCCGGGGGCATAGTCCTGACCCTTGGTCCAAAGCTCGATCTGCGCCAGAACCTGATTGGTGAACGAGGCCGACATCACGAAGGACGGGTGGCCGGTGGCATTGCCAAGGTTCAGCAAACGCCCCTCGGACAGAAGGATGATGCGATTGCCCGAGGGCATTTCGATCATGTCCACCTGTTCCTTGATGTTGGTCCATTTGTGGTTGCGCAGGCTGGCGACCTGAATTTCGTTATCAAAGTGGCCGATGTTGCCGACGATAGCCATGTCCTTCATCTCGCGCAGATGCTCGATGCGGATGACGTCGCGGTTGCCGGTGGTGGTGATGAAGATGTCGGCGGAGGCGACCTCATCCTCGAGCAGGGTGACTTCATAGCCGTCCATCGCGGCCTGAAGGGCGCAGATCGGGTCAACTTCGGTGACCTTGACGCGGGCACCCGCACCGCGCAGCGAGGCGGCGGAGCCTTTGCCCACGTCGCCATAACCGCAGACCACGGCGACCTTGCCGGCCATCATGGTGTCGGTGGCCCGGCGGATGCCGTCAACCAGCGATTCCTTGCAGCCGTATTTGTTGTCGAACTTCGACTTGGTGACCGAATCGTTCACGTTGATCGCGGGGAAGGGCAGTTGGCCCGTCTTGTGCAGTTCATACAGACGGTGCACGCCGGTGGTGGTTTCTTCGGACACGCCCTTGATGGCGGCTTTGGTTTTGGTGAAGAAACCGGGGGTTTCCGCCATTCGCTTGGCGATCTGAAGCTTGATCACCTCCTCCTCCTCGGACTGGGGGACGGGGATGATTTCTTCGCCGGCTTCGGCGCGGGCGCCGAGCAGGACATAGAGCGTGGCGTCGCCGCCATCATCGAGGATCATGTTCGCGCCTTGCGGGAACTGGAACGAGCGGTCGAGGTAATCCCAATGTTCGGTCAGGGTCTGGCCCTTGACCGCGAACACCGGGACGCCGGCGGCGGCAATGGCGGCGGCGGCGTGATCCTGGGTCGAGAAGATGTTGCACGACGCCCAGCGCACATCGGCGCCAAGGGCGGTCAGCGTTTCGATCAGCGCGGCGGTCTGGATGGTCATGTGCAAGGAACCGACGATGCGGGCGCCGGTGAGCGGTTTGGTCGTGCCAAACTCCTCACGGCAGGCCATCAGACCGGGCATTTCGGTTTCGGCGATCACCAATTCCTTGCGGCCAAAGGCCGCCAACGCGATATCTTTGACGATATAGTCCATGTGTCTTGCTCATACCTTATGAATTTAGGGTGCATCTAGCATCTGGAGGCCCTTGCGGCAATGGTGGGGGTTTGTGCTCCTCGCCTTTGTGGGGTGGGGATGCTAAGCGTTCGTAAAACTGGGGGGTGCATGAAGGGTTTCCTGAAGAACCCGGCGCGTTTGGTGCCACTGGCCTTTGCGCTGGTCATTCTGGTGGGAACCCTGGCGTTGATGCTGCCAGTGGCCCGGCCCGAGGGTATTGGGGCGCCCTTTATGACGGCGCTGTTCGTGGCGACCTCGGCCACGGCGGTGACGGGGTTGAGCACGGTGGACACGGCGACCTATTGGTCGGGCTTTGGTCAGGCGGTGATTTACCTGCTGTTTCATGTGGGCGGGTTCGGCATCATGTCGGCGGCGACGCTGCTGGGGATGGTGGTCAGCCGTAAGATGGGGCTGACGCGGCAGTTGATTGTGCAAGCCGAGGCCAAGGGGATCGCGCCGGGGGATGTGAAGTCGGTTCTGACCTTTGTGCTGGGGGTGGCGGCGGTGGTCGAGGGGATTGCTGCGGCGATCATCGCGGGGCAGTTGTTGCAGGCCGGTTTGCCCAGCCATCAGGCGCTGTGGCATGGCATCTTTCTGGCGGGGGCCAGTTTCACCAATGCGGGGTTCATGAGCCTGCCGGGCGGCGCGGTTCAGGTGGCGGACCATCGGTTGAGCATGGCGGTGATGATGGGCGCCATCGTGATTGGCGGGCTGGGGTTGCCGGTGTTGCATGAGGTGCGGCAGTGGGAAAAGGGCCGCTGGTCGTTGCACGCGCGGATGACCTTGCTGGGGACGGCGGTGCTGTTTTTGGCGGGGGCGGTGGTGACGCTGGGGTTTGAATGGGACAACCCGGCCACGCTGGGGGGCAAGCCGGTGGTCGATCAGGTGATGCAGGCGATGTTTCATTCGGTGAACACGCGGTCGGGGGGGTTGAATGTCTTTGATACCGGCGCCATCCGCGAGGAGACGATGCTGGCGACCTATGCCTTGATGGTGGTGGGGGCGGGGTCGGCGGGGATGGGTGGCGGGATCAAGGTGTCGACGTTGATGATCATCCTGCTGGCGGTGTGGTCGGAGATGCGGGGGGATGCCGAGACGCAGGCCTTTGGGCGGCGGCTGTCACCGGCGGTGCTGCGCGAGGCATTGGTGCTGGTGGCGCTGTCGGTGGCGGTGCTGATGGTGGCGGTGCTGGTGTTGCGGCTGACCAGCCATCTGCCGCTGAACCCGTTGATCTTTGAGGCGATCAGTGCGTTTGGCAATGTGGGGTTGTCGATGGGGTTGACGCCTCAGTTGCAGCCCTCGGCGCAGGGGATCATCATTTTGTTGATGTATCTCGGCCGTGTGGGCATCATCACGGTGGCGACGGGGCTGGCCCTGCGCGCGCGCCGGACCGAATATCGTTATCCCGAGGAGCGACCGATTGTTGGGTAGGAAATTCACGGCCGAGGCGGATTCCGTGGTGGTCATCGGCTTGGGCCGGTTTGGCCGGGCGGTGGCGGAAAGTCTGGCGCAGACCGGGCATGAGGTGCTGGGCATCGACGAAAGCCCGCAGATCGTGCAGGAGATGTCGGGTATCCTGACCCATGTCGTGCAGGCCAACAGCACCAGCGTCGAGGTGTTGCGGCAGCTGAACGTTGGTGACTTCAAGCATGGGGTCGTGGCGATTGGCAGTGATCTGGAAAGCTCGGTCCTGTCGGTGCTGGCGCTGTCGGAGCTGGGGGTGCCGGATATCTGGGCCAAGGCGGTGACGGAGCGGCATGGCAAGATCTTGCGACGCACCGGGGCGCATCATGTGGTGTATCCGGAAAAGACGATGGGCGAGCGGGTGGCGCATCTGGTGACGTCCAAGATCATTGATTTCATCGAATTCGACGATGATTTCGCGATTGCCAAGACCCGCGCCCCGGCGGACGTGCTGAACAAGACCTTGGCCGAAAGCGCGCTGCGGCGGGTCTATAACGTCACGATCGTCGGCATCAAACGTGTGGGTGAGGATTTCACCTATGGCCAGCCTGACACCATGGTGCGGCCGGGTGATTTGCTGATCGTGGCGGGGCCGACCCGTGATGTCGAGGCGTTTGCGGGCAAGACATGAAGCAACCGCGGGCCTGGCAGAGGATGTTGTCGGGGCGGCGGCTGGATCTGCTGGACCCGACGCCGGTCGATGTTGAAATTGCGGACATCGCCCATGGGCTGGCCTTTGTGGCGCGCTGGAACGGGCAGACGCGGGGGGATTGGCCCTATTCGGTGGCCGAGCATTCGCTGCTGGTGGAACAGATCTTTGGCCGTGGCGAGGCTGCGCCGCGCTGGCGGTTGGCGGCCTTGCTGCATGACGCGCCCGAATATGTGATTGGCGACATGATCAGCCCGGTCAAATCTGCGGTCGGGCCGGGCTATGGCGAGATGGATCTGCGGCTGACGGCGGCGGTGCATCTGCGCTTTGGCCTGCCGGCGGTTTTGCCGGTGGCGGTCAAGAAGGCCATCAAGGCGGCGGACAAGGTGTCGGCCTGGTTGGAGGCGGTGCAGATTGCGGGGTTTACCGAAGGCGAGGCGGACAAGCTGTTTGGTCGGCCCGATTCGGCGGTGTTGCGGGGATTGGAGATAAGATTACGTCCGCCCGCTGTGGTGCGGGCGGACTATATTGCGCGACATTCCGAGTTGTTGGCCGCCCTGTAAGCTACCACTTGGGGTCACGCTTGGGGTTGGTGCGGTCGGCGTCCTGCGACGGGCGGGCCTGGAAACGGTCGTTCCAGTGGATGTCGCGGTTGCGGTTCTGGCCCAGCGATTGCGGCCGATTTCCGGTGGCGATCAGCAGGGCATCTGCAAGAATATTCAACATGGCTTGTTCCTGTATTTCAAAGTGCGTAGACTGTTTTTAGTGAATTTTAGCACCAGATACGAGTCAGCGAAAATTTTCAGATGTTAGGCAGGATTACAGATGGCGATCACGTGGAACAGCTTTCCCTCGCTGACCTCATTGCGGGCATTTGAGGCTGCGGCGCGGCTGCAAAGCTTTTCCCTGGCGGCGCGCGACCTGAATGTGACCCATGCGGCAGTCGCCCAGCAAGTGCGCGGGTTGGAGGAGCATCTGGGGCGCGAGTTGATCTTTCGTCAGGGCCGGGGGCTGGCGCTGACAGACGAGGGTGCGCGGTTGGCGCAGGGTCTGGCCGAGGGGTTTCGCATCCTGGGTGCTGCGGTGGACGAGGTGGCCAAGTCGGCGCCGGGTGCCCCGGTGCGGGTGACGTTGACCCCGGCCTTTGCGGCGCAGTGGCTGATGCCGCGGCTGAAAGGGTTCTGGTCGGCCCATCCCGAGGTGCCGATCTCGCTGCACCCCGAAAAGCGCGTGGTCGATCTGCGGCGCGAGGGGAT
>CAMBWO010000103.1 GCA_945871285.1 Pseudorhodobacter antarcticus
TTTCCGGCCGCGACAGGCCCAGCGCCGCCAGCGTGCCCAGACAGGTCGCAAGGATCGTCGACCAGAACCCGATGATCAGCGAATTCTTGGCCGCCTTCACCCAGGTCGCGTTCTGCCACATGTCCGACCACCACGCCCCCACACGCGGACCCTCGGGCGCCAGCATCCCATCCGTCAGCAGATTGTCATACCAGCGCAGCGAATAGCCCGCCGGGTCCAGCGACAGCATCTTTTCGGTAAAGGTGAAATAGGGCTCGACGTTGAACGACAACGGCAGCACCACCAGGATCGGCGCCACCAGAAAGATGAAGATGGCCGTGCAGATCACCAGATAGCTGTAATGCCAGACACGCTCCAGCGGGCTTGCATAGATCGGAAGCGCCATCACTCTACCCCAGCTTCAGATTGTCGATGCCGATCAGCCGGTCATACAGCCAATACAGCACCAAAACCCCCGCCAGCAGCATCGCCGACAGGGCCGCAGCCAGGGACCAGTTCGACTTGTCCATGTGAAAGTCGATGAAGTTCGAAATCAGCTGGCCATCCGCCCCGCCGACCAGCGCAGGCGTGATGTAATAGCCAACGGCCAGAATGAACACGAGCAGCGCCCCCGCCCCGATGCCGGGCAGCGTCTGCGGCAGGTAAATCCGCCGGAACGTCGTCCAACTGGTCGCGCCCAGACTGCGCGCCGCACGGGCATAGCTGGGCGGAATGGTCTTCATCACCGAATACAGCGGCAATATCATGAACGGCAGCAGCACATGCGTCATCACGATGATCGTGCCGGTCTGGTTGTACATCATCGCCAGCCGCCCATCGTCCGACAGGATGCCCAGCGCCACCAGCGTGTTGTTGACCACGCCCTGCCCCTGCAAGACCACGATCCAACTGGTCGTCCGCACCAAAAGTGAGGTCCAGAACGGCAACAGCACGCAAATCATCAACAGGTTCGCCTTGGACATCGGCAAAACCGCCAGCAAATGCGCGACAGGGAATGCCAGAACAAGACAGGATATCGTGATCAGCCCAGACAACAGGAACGTCTTGACGAACAGATAGACATAGATCCGCGTATTCTCGGGCACCCGCTGAATGCTGCCATCCGCCCCCCGCTCCATATCGACCGAAATCAGATAGAAATCCGTGGTATAGGCGGATGAGGCTGACCGCATCGCCTCCCACACATTCGGGTCGCCCCATTTGTCGTCCAGCGCCAGAAACGCCTCTTTGTAGGGCGGCGCCAGCTTGTCCGCCCCCCGCGCCGTGGCCGTGAACAGCGACCGTGTTTCGGGCATCGTATAGTTCACCCGCGTTCCCGCGACCCCGGCGGTCTTGTTCGCCTTCATCGCCTTGAAATCTTCGGCCAAGGCGGCATAGGCGGCCTCGTCCGGCTCGGTTCCCGCAGGGTTCGCGGCGAACCACGCCCCCACCAGTGGCGCATTGGCCGAAAGGCCGTCGTGGTAGACAGACCGGTGCAGCATCTGCCCGATCGGAATGATGAATGTGATGACGATGAACAAGAGCAGCGGCGCCACCAGCACGAAGGCCCGCCGTCTGGCCCGTGACTGCGCCGCGGCAAGGGCGGCCTTCAGCGGGCGGCCATCGGATGTCGTAAGCAAAACTGCGGCCTCGGACATGGGGCGTGCTCTTTCCAGTCAGCAGGATGCGGGGGGCCGCCTGGGCCCCCCGCTGGGGATCAGCTTGCCAGCCAGGCGTTGAAACGCTCGTTCAGCTCGGCGTCCTTGTCGACCCAGAACTCAAAGTTCGACAGCAGCGCGTTCGTCAGGTTTTCCGGAGCCGTCGGCAGGTGCGGCGCCATGACCGTGGTGCCGTCCTTGTAGATCAGCTCTTCCTTCATCGACGATTTGCGCGACGGGCCATACGAGATGTTCTGGGCCTGAGCGCGCAGACCCTCGGTCGAGGTCGCGAACTTGATGAAGTCCATGGCGTCGTCCTTGTTCGGCGCACCCTTCGGCACGACGTACATTTCGTTCTCATAGACCTGACCATCCCAGACAATCTGGAACGGCTTGCCCTCGCCGATCGCTGCGGCAAACAGACGGCCGTTATAGGCGGTCGACATCACCACTTCGCCATCCGCCAACAGCTGCGGCGGCTGCGCGCCAGCTTCCCACCAGACGACATCCGCCTTGATGCTGTCCATCTTGGCGAAAGCCCGGTCCACGCCCTCGGGGGTGGACAGAACGGCATAGACCTCGGCTGCCGGCACGCCATCGGCCATCAGCGCGAATTCCAGGTTGCCCTTGGCGCCCTTGCGCAGACCGCGCTTGCCGGGGAACTTCGCCAGGTCATAGAAATCGGCGGCCGTGGTCGGGGCGCCGCTTGCGAACTTGGTGGTGTCATAGCCATAGACGTTGGCCCAGACGTCGGTCGACACGCCGCAATCGGTGACGGCGCCAGCGACGAAATCGTCAGCCGCCGGGGTGCCATCGGCACCGGCAGGCAGCGTAGCCATGTCGATCGGCTCCAGCAGGCCCTCGTCGCACAGACGGATCGCGTCGGCATATTCAACCGAAGCCACGTCGATGGTGACGTTGCCGGCCTCGACCATTGCCTTGATCGGGGTCGCCGGGTTGTCGCTGTCCAGCATGACAGCGCCCTTGCCGGTCGAGGCAGCCCACGGCTTGACATGCGCTTCGGTCTGCGCGGTGCCGTAAGCCCCACCCCAGGACATGACCGTAAGGTCGGCCATGGCGGCCGACGATACGACCGTCAGGGCGGTGGAAAGGATAAGAAGTTTCTTCATTCGGTAACTCCCAAGTTTTGAAGGACGGTTGTCTAGGTGCCGCGTCCCTGCGGCGACCCCCTGTTGATCAGGAGGGATTACATTGGATCCAGCGCCCGGGCATCCTGCGGCGCCCAACCGATCTTGATCTTTTCACCCGGGCGCAGCATCCGCTGACCCAGGGTATTGCGCGATTTGATCACGAAATCATCCGACCCCGCAACCCGCAGCCGCGTGCGGAACATGTCGCCCATATAGATGAACTCCATCACCTCGGCGTCAATCGTATGGGCCCCCGCCGGCATCGCCTCGGGCTTGTATTCCACCCGCTCGGGGCGGATCGACACCAGCGTCTTGGCGCCCTTGGTCGTCACGTTCACCGGCGTGGCGTCAATCACCTCGCCCGTCTCCAGCCGCACCGTGCAGCGGCCATCGCCCAGCGATTCGATCGTGCCCGACAGCTTGTTGTTCTCGCCGATGAACTGCGCCACGAAGCTGTTGTCGGGGCGCTCATACAGGTCGGCCGGCGCCGCCAGCTGCTGGATGCGGCCATCGTTGAACACGGCCACCCGGTCCGACATGGTCAAGGCCTCGCCCTGATCATGCGTCACATAGACCACCGTGATCCCCAGGCTTTCATGCAAATGCTTGATCTCGAACTGCATATGCTCACGCAACTGCTTGTCCAAGGCGCCGAGCGGCTCGTCCATCAACACCAGCGACGGGTCAAACACCAGTGCCCGCGCCAGCGCGATGCGCTGCTGCTGCCCGCCCGACAGTTGCGCCGGGCGGCGGTTGATAAAGGCATACATCTGCACCATGTCCAGCGCCCGCTTGACCTTGGCCTCGCGCATGTCTTTCCCCATGCCCCGCACTTCCAGCGGAAAGGCCAGATTCTCGCCCACCGTCATATGCGGAAACAGCGCGTAATTCTGAAACACCATGCCAATGCCGCGCTTGTGCGGCGGCACCTGGTTGATGTTGCGCCCGTCCAGCTTGATCTCGCCATGCGTCGCGGTTTCAAACCCCGCCAGCATCATCAGACAGGTCGTCTTGCCCGACCCCGACGGCCCCAGCATGGTCAGAAACTCGCCCTTCCCGATGGACAAGTTCAGATCCTTGACGACCAGCGACACGCCGTCATAGCTTTTCTGAACATGCTCAAACGCGACGAATGCGTCGCTCGGGTCAGATGATGCCACGCCGTTCTCCCCAGTGCTGACCGTTTCCCGGCCCATTTGTCCAAGACTTAAGCCATTGCTCAAAGGCAATGCAATTGTGAACTTGGCCTTCAAGGCTTCGCACCGATGAAATCGGACAATCGGGCTTATTGCGACGGTTTTGCCTTGTTCAGCGGCATCTGCCCGCGCAATGCCCGCAAAGACAGCAAAGTCGAGTCCGCCAGGCCGCGCACCTCACCACGCGAAACCAGTTTCAAACAGCGCGGACCATAGCGCGCCGTCAGGCTGGTCTGCGGTCGCGGGGCATTGCCCAGAATCGCCGCCACCAGCGCCTTCCGGTCCCCCGCCGACAGGGCGGCCAGTGCCATCGGGCCAGGGTAAAAGCTTTCGGTCGGGCACCCTTCGGCCAGAATCACCGCGTGCTGCGGCAGCAGCAGATGATGATAGGTCACCCGCCTCATCCCCCGCGCCACCCGCGCCCCCAGGCCAAACTCGGCCAGATGCCGCGCCCGCACCAGAACCGGCCCGTCCGGGCCCGTGATCATCACCGCATGTTGGGGCGACAGCGTCAGCGCCCGCCGCGCCCCCAGCCGCCCCGCCTCGATCCTGATCGGGCGCAGGTCGGGCCTTTCCTCCAGATCGGCCGGCCCCAGCGCCTGCACCCCATGCCACAACACCGGCACCGCCGCGCCTGCCAGCGTCAGCACCAGATCGCCGACCGCGATATCCTCGACCGCCCGCTCGCCCCGGGGCGTGGCAATAAGGGTCCCGCCCGCAAAACACGGCACCCCCATCGCGTGCAACTGCCCCGGCTGCGCCGCCAATGCCGGGCTAACCCCCTGCAACACCACACTTTCGCCACCCGGAAACGTCAGGACCGCATTGCCGAACCCGTCATCGCCAATCGCCACGTCAAAGCTTTTGATCGGGCCGCCGCCCGCAGTGTGCAAATCGGAAACGTCCAGCTGGTCGTTGGTCCGCCCGTCACCATCCGCGTCGCCCAGGTCAAAATCGCTGATCCGGTCCGCGCCGCCGCTGTCGGCCAGCACAAAGCGGTCCTCCCCCGCCCCGCCCGCCAGCGTATCCGCCCCCCCGCCCCCCGCCAGCGTGTCGCGGCCCTCGCCGCCATAAACCGCGTCCGCCCCCTGACCCGCAGCCACGCTGTCATGGCCCGCCCCGGCGTAAATCCGGTCGTTCAGCCCGTCCGCGCCGTCGATCTGGTCGCCCTCGGCATCGACAAAGCCCGCGCCAAGGGTATCCGCGCCGCCCGTGCCCTCCACCGCGCCCGAAAAACGGATCGTCTCGATCCCGCCAAACCCCAGCGTGCCCCCGCCGTAAAAGCTGACCGTCCCCGCCTCGTCATTGCCGCCGCCATAGGTGATGCCCTGCACCTCGGCCCAGGACAGCACCAGCGTATCGCTGTCCGTGCCGCCCTCACCGCCCGCCACCGTATCGCCCGCGCCGCCGTAAATCAGATCGGCATCGTCGCCACCGTCCAGACTGTCGGCCCCGCCGCCGCCCGTCAGCGTGTCCTTGCCCGTGCCACCATAAAGCGTATCGACGCTGTTCGCCCCGGTGATCCGGTCATTGCCCGCATCGCCATAAAGCTTGTCGCCATAGCTTGCGATCTCATCCGTCGTGGCGATGGAGTCGTCACCGTCGCCACCGTAAACCGTATCCCAGGACTGCATGACCGTGACGGTGTCATTGCCCGCCCCGCCATAGATCAGGTCGGTGTCGCCCGCGTTGTTGCCGCTGCCCAGGAACACGTCCTGGCCATCGCCCAGCGCCACCGTATCGGCCCCGCCCCAGGCCGAGGCGGCCGGGTCAGTCTCATCCGTGACCCAGTCATCCCCCGCCCCGGCGTCCAGACTGTCACCGCCCGCACCGCCGCGCAGCGTGTCACTGCCATCGCCGCCAAAGACGCTGTCATTGCCCGTGCCGCCAAAGATCAGATCCTGATCCGCCCCGCCAAACAGCAGGTCCCCGCCGTCATTGCCATACAGGGTGTCGTTGCCCGCCAGACCATAAAACTGCGTGGAATAGATGTCGCCGCTCAACCCCTCGCCAAAGCCGCCGTTCAAACGGTCGCCAAAGCCCGAGCCGATCACGCCGTCGATCCCGCCCGCCAAGACATCCCCGGTCGCATCCCCCCCGGTCAGCGTGCCCGCGACAAGGTCCACCGTAACCCCGCCGCCCGAGGTCGAATAGTCCAGGTTGTCCTGCCCGCTGCCGCCCTCGAACGTGTCATTGCCCGCCCCGCCCGCCAGGGTGTCATTGCCCTCGCCGCCCCACAGCAGGTCATGGCCCGCGCCCCCGTCCAGCGCGTCATGGCCCGCCCCGCCCGACAAGGTGTCAACCCCGTCCCCGCCATACAGCAGGTCCTGCCCGCTGCCCCCGGTCAGGCTGTCATTGCCCCCCGCGCCATAGACGGCCATGCCGGCCGTATCCGCCCCGCCATAAACCGTGTCGCCATGGCCGGTCAGAACCAGCCCCTCAACCGCCGTGAAATCGCCCGCGCCCTTGGTGCCCACAAAATCATAGCTGCCCGCCCCGGCGCCGGTATAGGTGACGGTTATCCCGTGGGCGGACAGGAAATTGCTGAACTCGACCGTGTCGGTGCCGGTCCCGCCGTCGATCCGGTCATAGTCATGGTCATCGGTGATGGTGAATGTGTCGTTGCCCAGCCCCCCATACAGCGTGTCCGACCCGCTCTGACCCGACAGCACATCATTGTCGTCATCGCCATAAATCCGGTCATTCCCGGCCCCGCCAATGATCGAATCCTGACCCAACCCGCCATAGACCGTGTCATCGCCGCTATCGTCCACGCTCCGACTGCCAAAACTGTCATTGCCGGACCCCAGGGTGACACTATCATTCCCCGACCCGGCAAAGACCGTGTCATGGCCGCCCAGCGCCGCGATCGTGTCGTTTTCGCCGCCGCCGTAAACCAGATTGGCCCCGTCGCTCATCGTGATGGAATCGTTGCCGCCATCACCCCAGGCCGAATCGGCATCACTCCCGCCCGAGGTGATCGTGTCATGGCCCGACCCGCCAAAGACGCTGTCACTGGCCCCGTCACCCACGTTCAGCCGGTCATTGCCGTCGCCGCCATAGATCGTGTCTTGGCCACCCGAATCCGTGACCGTATCATTGCCCGCACCGGCATAGATCGAATCCGATCCCGCCCCCGTGGACAGAGAGTCATTGCCCGATGTGCCATAGGTCGTGCCCATTCAGCGCACCCTGCCCCCAGGCAAGCGCACAGCATGGCATTTCCCCTGATCGCCCTTTGCCCTCATCCAACCCTCTGCGGGCCGCAGATGGCGCGCCCGCAGCGATCTTGGCCCAGCAAGGCTAAGGTTCGGTTAAACGAAACGGGAAAGGAAAGACCCAAGCCGGATTGGTGCGGATGAAAGGACTCGAACCTTCACTCCGATTAAAGAACAGCGACCTCAACGCTGCGCGTCTACCAATTCCGCCACATCCGCATAATCCAGGCTGGGGGTGGCAGCGTCTTAGCGGCACTGGGCGGCGATGAAAAGGGGGATTTTGCCGCCCCCCGCCAGAACTTCGGCAAACCCGCCCCGCCGATCCTGCCAGGGCGCATGACCGCCTCACCCCCCGTCCGTGTCCTCGATCCCGATCCCGTTCTCCTCGGCAAGGTGAAACCGCCGCCCCGGTTCACAATCGGCAGGGTCTATCGGGACATAGCCCGCGGTCTTGATCCGCGCCTCGGCCCCCAGGCGCCGCCGTCCTGTCAGGATCCGCCACCGTCTCCTTCACATGTTCCAACCGTGCCACCGCATCACCTCTTCCGTCTGGAAATCCCTTCACGATCCTTTTGGAATTTCTCAAGTTCCCTAGAGGTCAAGCCAAAATGCCCACCCTCGCCATCCGAAACCCAAGGCCCCGCGCCGACCTTGACGCCCTGCGCGGCACTCAGGATGGCTGCATCGGGTGCGACTGCCTGTCGCCGGTCCGCTGCGCGCCGTGCAACCCCGAGGACCGCGCCGCCGCCCAAGGCCCCAGGCTCTCGCCACCTGTTGCACAAAACCTTTCCACCCGGTTAACAAAATTCGCGTTATCCAGCGATTTCCGGGGCTTGGCAAAGCGTCCACGCGTGGACATCCCGCCGCCAACCCCCTATCCTGCCCGCCTGAAAGGATGCCCGATGCCCGAATGGACCACCCTGCCCGGCCTGTCCCCCTACCTCGGAACCCTGGCCGCCATGGAGGCCCGCGCCGCCGCCATCGCCGAGGGCCGCGCCCCCGAGGCGATCTGGCTCCTCGAACACCCCCCCCTCTACACCGCCGGCACCTCGTCCAAACCCGCCGACCTGACCGACCCCGACCGCTTCCCCGTCTTCACCGCCGGGCGCGGCGGGCAATATACCTACCACGGGCCGGGTCAGCGCGTCGCCTATGTGATGCTCGACCTGAACACCCGTGGCCGCGATGTCCGCCTGTTCGTGCAGGCGCTGGAAAACTGGGTGATCGGCACCCTTGCCACCTTCAACGTCACCGGCGAACGCCGCCCCGGCCGCGTCGGCGTCTGGGTCACCCGCCCCGACAAACCCGCCAACCCGGACGGCACCCCGCACGAAGCCAAGATCGCCGCCATCGGGGTGAAGCTGCGCCGCTGGGTCAGCTTTCACGGCATCTCGATCAACGTCGAGCCCGACCTGTCGCATTTTTCCGGCATCGTCCCCTGCGGCATCCGCGACCACGGCGTAACCAGCCTCGTAGACCTCGGCCTGCCCGTGACCCTGCCCGACCTCGACACCGCGCTGATCGGGGAATTTCCCCGCCACTTCGCCTGATTAGCCGCAGTTCCGGCCCGATCAATTCCCACCCTGCGACCATATCCGCCATTGCCCTGCCCGCGCCGTCACACTAGAACGCTAAACAAGCGGTTCGGGGGGCGACTCCCGCGCCAAAAACAGGTAACAATACGGGAGACGCCAATGGCCGACGCAGCCATCCATGGCCACGACCATGACCAGAAGGGGTTCTTCACCCGCTGGTTCATGTCGACGAACCACAAGGATATCGGGGTCCTTTACATCTTCACCGGCGGTTTCGTCGGTCTGATCTCGGTGATCTTCACGGTCTACATGCGGCTCGAACTGATGAATCCCGGTGTGCAATACCTGTGCACCGAGGGTCTTCGCCTGTTCGCAGACGCCAGCTCAACCTGCACGCCCGACGGCCATCAGTGGAACGTGATGATCACGGCCCATGGCGTGCTGATGATGTTCTTTGTGGTGATCCCGGTCCTGTTCGGCGGCTTTGGCAATTACTTCATGCCCTTGCAGATCGGCGCGCCGGACATGGCCTTCCCGCGGATGAACAACCTGTCCTACTGGATGTTCGTGGCCGGTGCCTCGCTCGGCATCCTGTCCGTCATCGCCCCCGGCGGCGAAGGCGGTCTGGGCAGCGGCGTCGGCTGGGTTCTCTATCCGCCGCTGTCCTCGCGTGAGGATGGCTATGCCCTCGACCTCGCAATCTTCGCGGTCCACCTGTCGGGCGCTTCGTCGATCCTTGGCGCGATCAACATGATCACCACCTTCCTGAACATGCGCGCCCCCGGCATGACGATGCACAAGGTCCCGCTGTTCGCCTGGTCCATCTTCGTGACGGCCTGGCTCATCCTGCTGGCCCTGCCCGTTCTGGCCGGCGCCATCACCATGCTCTTGACCGACCGCAACTTTGGCACCACCTTCTTTGATCCGGCCGGTGGCGGCGACCCGATCCTGTACCAGCACATCCTGTGGTTCTTTGGCCACCCGGAAGTGTACATCATCATCATCCCCGCCTTCGGCATCATCTCCCACGTCATCTCGACCTTCAGCAAAAAGCCGATCTTCGGCTATCTGCCGATGGTCTATGCCATGGTCGCCATCGGGGTGCTGGGCTTTGTCGTCTGGGCGCACCACATGTACACGGTCGGCATGTCGCTGACCCAGCAGTCCTACTTCATGCTGGCCACCATGGTCATCGCGGTGCCCACCGGCATCAAGGTGTTCTCGTGGATCGCCACCATGTGGGGCGGCTCGATCGAGTTCAAGGCCCCGATGCTCTGGGCCTTCGGCTTCCTGTTCCTCTTCACCGTGGGCGGCGTGACGGGCATCGTGCTCAGTCAGGCGCCCGTCGACCGGATGTATCACGACACCTATTACGTCGTGGCCCACTTCCACTATGTGATGTCGCTCGGCGCCGTGTTCGGCATCTTCGCCGGGGTCTACTTCTGGCTCGGCAAGATGTCGGGGCGCGAATATCCCGAATGGGCGGCCAAGCTGCACTTCTGGATGATGTTCATCGGCGCGAACCTGACCTTCTTCCCGCAACACTTCCTCGGCCGTCAGGGCATGCCCCGCCGCTACATCGACTACCCCGAGGCGTTTGCCTACTGGAACAAGCTGTCGACCTACGGCGCCTTCCTGTCCTTCGCCTCGTTTGTGTTCTTCCTCGGCATCATGTTTTACACCCTGCGCTATGGCAAGCGGATCACGGTCAACAACTACTGGGGGGAATACGCCGATACCCTGGAATGGACCCTGCCCTGCCCGCCGCCCGAACACACGTTCGAGCAGCTGCCCAAGCAAAGCGACTGGGACAAGGGCCACGCCCACTAATCGACCCAATTCTGCAAAAGCCCCGGAGCGATTCGGGGCTTTTTGCTTTTACACCACCAGATCGGGATGAAGCGCCTCGATCCTTGCCGCAACCATGTCTTGCAGCCGCCACAGATAGCTGTCCCGGATGCCCAGGTTTTCCAGATGCGTTACGGTGTTATGCAGGTATTCGGCGCAGCTTCCCGCTTCGCCCACCGCGAATGCCATCCGGTCCGCCTCCTCGTTCAAGGACAGATGCATCAGGCTCGCACTGGTCCGCGGCGCGCAGTAAAACGCCAGGGCCCGAAAGGCCTGCCCCTCGCCCCGCAGCGTAAGCCATCGCATCCACGGGACATCTTCGTGATAGTCGATTTCGCGGTCCAAAAGCCGCATCATCCGCGCGTGGGGCGCATCCTCCGGCATCCGGTAGGCGACGCCGACACAAGACCCGCCCCGTGCCAGCGCCAGCGCCAGCATAAGGCCCGGCTGTTCTGGCGTCCCACGAAAGTTGGTCAATTCCAGACAGAAGGATCGACGCCACCCAAGGGCGATGCAGCGCCGTCTTTCGACATGCTCGAACGACGGTTTCCAGATCAGCGAGCCGATGGCGAAAATCCAGAACGGGTCATCGCCCTTTTGCACCAGAAGATCGTCCGCCACCCTGCTCTTGTCATCCTGCGACAGCGGCCGCAGCGGCGGCGCGCCGTCCGTATCGGTGACCTGACGCCAGACGCGCGCAACATGGTCTTGCGTCAGCTGCGGTTTGCGGGGGACGAACCTGTCGGACATTTCAAACCTGCCAGCGCAGCACCGATCAAGGCTCAATTCGATACGAACCGCGCACATGCCTGTCAAGGCGGATGGTCGGCCCCCGCAAGCGCCGGTCTAACATCTGTCAGGCCCCACTCACGCCGACGTGCCCATAGCGCGGCATCAAGCAGTGCTTCGCCCCCCCTTCTTCACCACCCCAGTCCGCGTCCTCCACCTGCTTGCCAGCATCCGTCATCACGTTGGCCGCCCGCCCCCTTGTAGGATGGGCAGTCCTGCGCTTTGCCCTCGCAAAGCGTGGGTTTGCCCATCTTCCGCACCGCCCCTTGCCCCGGCGACCTGCAGTGCTAAACCATCCCCATGCCGTATCAATGGACCGCCATTCCTGACGCCCCCGCCGCCTCGCTGCGGCTTTGGCCCTACCGGTCGCTGCCGAAAACCGGCTTTGTCTGGTTCATCGGCGCAACGGCCCTGCTCCTTGCCCTGCCGCTCGCCAGCCAGCTTGGCACGCCCGGCCTCTGGGTCCTCTTGCCCTTCCTGCTGGCCACCATCTGCGGCATCTGGATCGCCCTGCAACACAGCTACCGCACCGGCGCCGTGACCGAGGAGCTGACCCTGACCCGCGACCTGATCACCCTGCACCGCCACACCCCGCGCCGCCCCGACCAGTCCTGGCAGGCCAATCCGCACTGGGTCCGCCCCGCCCTGCACCCCACCGGCGGCCCGGTGCCGCAATATCTGACCCTGTCGGGAAATGGCCGCGAGGTCGAACTGGGCGCCTTCCTCACCCCCGAGGAGCGTCAGGAACTGCACCGGCTGCTGGTGAAACAGCTGGGCGACCTGCGCCTCGCCCCTCCTCCCTGACCTGCCGATTTCTGCAAGACAGTCCCCATCCCATAGACTACACTCCGGCAAACAGCCACGAGGGCGCCATGATCTACCGCTATACGATTGTCTATGTCGCCGACGTCGCCCAGACCCTCGCCTTTTATGGCGCGGCCTTCGGCTTTCAGACCGCCTTTCTGCATGAGGGCGGCGACTATGGCGAGTTGCTGACCGGCGACACCAAACTCGCCTTCTCCTCCCACGCCCTGATGCGGCAAATCGGCAAATCCGTCGCCACCACCCCGCCCGAAAAGCCGTCCTACGAACTGGCGTTCGAGACCGACGATGTCGCCGCAGCGCTCACCCGCGCCCTCGCCGCCGGGGCCGTTCTGGTGACACCCGTCACCGCCATGCCCTGGGGCCAGACCCTCGCCTATGTCCGCACCCCCGAGGGCACCCTGGTGGAACTGTGCACCAAGGTCGGCTGACCGGCCTCAGCCCAGCCGCGCCTTGATCTGCGCGCCCACCGCGCCAAAATCCATCTGCCCGGTATACTTGCCCTTCAGCACCGCCATCACCCGACCCATATCCTTGACCGAGGTGGCCCCGACCTCCGCCACCGCCGCCGCAATCGCCGCCTCAACCTCGTCGCCGGCCAGTTGGCGCGGCAGGAACTCCTCGATCACCTTGATCTCGTTGCGTTCCTTTTCCGCCAGATCCAGCCGTCCGCCCTCGGTGAACATCCGCACTGATTCCTGCCGCTGCTTGACCATCTTGCCCAGGATCGCCAGCATGTCCGCCTCGGTCACTTCGGCGCCCGCTTCGGCCCGCAGCGCAATCTCGCGGTCCTTGATCGCCCCCGAAATCAGCCGCAATCCCGACAGACGCTCGGCCGCACGGGCGCGCATCGCCTCCTTGATCGCGTCTTGCAACTGTTCACGTAGGCCCATGATCCGCTCCCTGTCCTGGCTCCTGCCAACCATATCCCCGCACCCGCCCGCACGCAACTGGACACCCCTTTCCCAAGCCCTTGAAATTGCGCCTTATTCCATTTCAGCCTTACCCTTGACCCCAGCCCCCCCCAGAACTAGTGTCCGCCAAATTTCCCGCTACCCCATAGGGAGTCGCCCGATGCCCGACGCAGCCAAACCCACCGCCTGCCTTGCCCTGGCAGACGGCACCGTCTTTTACGGCCATGGCTTTGGCGCCGTGGGTGAGACTGTGGCAGAACTCGTGTTCAACACCGCGATGACCGGCTATCAGGAAATCATGACCGACCCCTCCTATGCGGGCCAGGTCGTGACCTTCACCTTCCCCCATATCGGCAACACCGGCACCACGCGTGAGGATGACGAGACAGGCACCCCCGTCGCCGCCGGCATGGTCGTGAAATGGGACCCGACCGAACCGTCGAACTGGCGCGCCACGGCGGATCTGACCTCGTGGATGCTG
>CAMBWO010000104.1 GCA_945871285.1 Pseudorhodobacter antarcticus
GAGGTGGTCGAGGCTGGCCCCTTGGCCCGCTGGCGGGTGGGTGACCGGGTGATTGCGCCCTTTATCCTGTCTTGCGGCGAATGCCCCGAATGTCGGTCAGGCCACAGCACAACCTGCCGCGTGCCCCGCGTGCCGGGCTTTGGCGAGCCGGGGGCCTATGCCGAATATGTGTCGGCCCCCCATGCCCATAATCTCGCGCGGTTGCCGGAAAGCCTGACCCCGGCACTGGCCGCCGGTCTGGGCTGCCGGGTGACCACCGCCTTTCACGCGCTGACCGGCCGTGCGGCCCTGCAGGCAGGGGAATGGCTGGCGGTGCACGGCACGGGCGGCATCGGCCTGTCGGTGTTGCTGATCGGCCGGGCCTTGGGCGCGCGGGTTGTGGTGGTGGATGTGGTGCCGGAACGGCTGGCCCATGCGCTGAGTTTGGGCGCCGAAGTGGCAGTGGATGCGCGGGGCGGCGATGTGGCCGCGCGGATCGTTGAGGCCACCGGCGGCGGTGCCCATGTCTCGGTCGAGGCGCTGGGGATCGAGGCCACGACCAACGGGTCGCTGGAATGTCTGCGTCCGATGGGGCGTCATGTGCAGGTGGGCCTGCCCACGGGCCATACCGCCAAGATGCAGATCAACATGAACGCCGTCTATATGAAGCAACTTTCGCTTTATGGCACGCGCGGCATGCCAAGCTGGCGCTATCCGTCGCTGCTGGACCTGATCGAACGCGGGGCTGTCGATGTGCGGCCAATCGTGGCGCGTCAGGTTGCGCTGTCGGCGGCTTCAGCCGAGTTGCGGGCCTTTGACGGGCCGATGGCACCGGGTGTTTCGGTGGTCACCGATTTCTCTGCCTGAGCGGCGGGGATGTTTTTGCCAGAATGAAAGGGCCAGTGGAGAGGAAGAACTCTGTTGGCCCTAGGACAGACGGGAATACAACCCAAAACGCCCTTTGGCTTGGGCGGACAAGGAAACGCACTGCGTTTCCCCGCCCAACGTTGGAACGGCGCCATTGGACCGGTTCCGCCCATCCAACAGAGGACAGCGCCCGACCTGGAGGGCGAGAAGCGCCCTCCAAGGGGAGGGAGGGCGCTGGCCGGGGGCTTTGGGCCCCCGTCCGGTTTGTGGCCAACTCCTCGCATGACCTCGGCTAGTGCCTCGGCCACTGCAAGGGCAGGGTTTCCTGCTGTTCTGTCTCGATTGCAATGGAGGACGCCCTTTTTGGCAGCCCCTCAAGGCCGCTCTTCGCTGAACCGGTCGATCCCGGCCGTATTCGCCTGCAGCCGCGCATTGGCCACCATCAATGGCCCGCTGATCGCATCGCGCACCACTTCGGACAGCGAATACCGCCCAGATTCCGCATAGCCACGCAGGCCGATGATCTGCTGGCAGGCAAGGGCGATGTCCCGCGCCGCCTCGGACCCCACGATTTTCAGGCGGTTGATGGCGGCGGCGGCGGCAAAGGTTGAGGGGTTGGGGGCCAAATTGTCGCGGATCAAGGCGTTCAGGACATAGTGCTGGTTGCGCAGGGTGGACAGTTGGGTCTGCACCGGGGCGGCGATGTCGGGCGGCAGTTCTGCCTTGGCAAAGCGCGATGCGGTTTCAAGGGCGCGGGCAGCAAGGCCGCTCCACAACCCCGCCCAAAGCAAATGGGTGGCCGCCGTCATGGTGGTGCTGGCTATGGTGGCAAAGGGGTCGGCAAAGACTGCTTCTTGCGGGTAACGGAAGGTAAAGCTCCACGCCCGATTGTCGATATCCTTGAACCCCATCAGAGGGTTGCGGCGCATTTCGACTGCATCGGTCGCATCGGCGCGCACCATGACCAGGCGCTGCACCGGTTTCGGGCCGGAGGTGTCCATCGCAGTCACCAGAAAGGCCCCGGCATCGGGGACGTAGGAGGTGTTTGAGGTTTCCTTGACCACTACAGTCTGACCCATGACCGCCGTCGCCCGGTGGATATTGCCGCCTGTGTCGGGTTCAGACACCACCGAGGCCACCAGTTTCCGGCCGGCAATCAGGTACCGCAGTTCATCCGCCAGATAAGTCGACCCCTTCACATGGGCGGCCCATGTGTGCAATTGCCCCAGATGCATGGCATAGGTCAGCCCCGCCGAGCCGGAACGCCGGGCCAGATCATAGGTCAGGCTGACCCCATCCGCCAAGGGTGCGCCGCGCCCGCCATCGGCGGCTGGAATGGTCAGGGCAAGCAGGTCCTGATCCGCCACAAACCGCATGATCCCCGCCGCGTCACCGGGCAGGGATTTCAGGATGCCGGCAAGGGCAGGGTCAGCATAGGCCATCGGTCACCAAACTGCGTTGCGGCATCCTAGCCGCAACGCAGGCTGGCGCAAAGCGTTTCAGATGAACCGGTTCCACAGGTTTTCCAGCCGCTCCTGACGGCCCGACACGGGCTGCGGGTTCAGGTCCTTGGCCGTCACGACGGCGGCGGCCTCCTCCAGCGATCCGCTCAGCAACGCGGCCGCATCGGGGCGCTGCCAGCCCGCATACCGGTCGTCGCGGGCCTTTTCCATCGACCCATCCGCCATCAGGGCTGCCGCCGATTTCAACGCCCGCGCGCAGGTGTCCATGCCGCCGACATGCGCCAGGATCAGATCGGCCGGGTCCAGCGACTGGCGCCGCACCTTGGCGTCAAAGTTGGTGCCCCCGGTGGTATAGCCGCCCGCCCGCAGGATTTCATAGAACGCCACGGCCTTTTCGGCGTGGTTGTTCGGGAACTGGTCGGTGTCCCAGCCGGATTGGTAATCATTGCGGTTCATGTCGATCGACCCGAAAATCCCCAAGGCCGAAGCCAGCCCGATTTCATGTTCAAACGAATGCCCCGCCAGAATGGCATGGCCCTGCTCGATGTTGACCTGAACCTCTTTCTCCAACCCGAACTGGATCAGGAATCCGTAAACCGTCGCCACATCATAATCATACTGGTGCTTTGACGGCTCTTGCGGCTTGGGCTCGATCAGGATCGCGCCCTTGAAGCCGATCTTGTGCTTGTATTCCACCACCTGTTGCAGGAAACGGCCCGCATGTTCGCGCTCGGCCTTCAGGTCGGTGTTCAGCAGCGTCTCATAGCCCTCGCGCCCGCCCCACAGCACATAGTTCGCGCCGCTCAACTTGTGCGTGGCGTCCATGTTCGCTTTCACGGTCGCGGCGGCATAGGCGTAAACGTCCGGGTCGGGGTTGGTGGCCGCACCCGACATCCAGCGCCGATGGCTGAACATGTTGGCCGTGCCCCACAGCAGTTGCGTCTTGTGGCTCGCCTGCTTTTGCCCAAGGTAATCAACGATTTCATCGAGGTTGCGCTTGCTCTCGGCAAAGGTGGCCCCCTCGGGGCGCACATCGGCGTCGTGGAAACAGTAGAACGGCACGCCCAGAATATCGAACATCTCGAACGCGACATCGGCTTTCAGCTTGGCCAGTTCCATCGTCTCACCAAACCACGGGCGCTCAAACGTCTGGCCGCCAAAGGGGTCGCCCCCCGGCCAGGCAAACGAATGCCAATAGGCGGCGGCAAAGCGCAGATGCTCTTCCATCCGCTTGCCCATCAGCATTTCGTCGGGGTCATAGTGGTGGAAGGCAAATTCGTTGGCCGAGGCCGGGCCTTCGTATTTGATCGCCGGGATGTCTTTGAAAAAGTCGGTCATGTGGGGTCCTCAGGTCAGGGATTGAATGGCGCGGCGGGCGGCGACATAGCGGGCATGGCCCTCGTCAAAGGCCGCCAAAAGGGTGGGGTCGGGCTCGATGGTGTGGTCAATCGGGGGAATGGTGGCAATCTCGGCCCCGGCCCCGGTGGCCGCCATGATGGCCAGACGGGCGGCACCAAAGGCACCGCCAAAGTCGCCCGCCGCAGGCAGATGCAGGGGCACGTTCAGCGCCGTCGCAATCGCCCGCAGCCAGTAGTCGGATTTTGACCCGCCGCCCACCGCCAGAACATGGGTCAGCGTGGTGCCCGTCGCGGCCAGGGCATCGCGGCTGTCGCGAAAGGCAAAGGTCACGCCCTCCAGCACTGCGCGGGTGCCTGCGGCGCGGTCGGTGGTGTGTTCCAGCCCGAGAAACGCGCCCCGGATGGCAGCATCGTTCAGCGGTGTCCGCTCACCGCCCAGATAGGGCAGGAACAGCGCTTTGCCCGGTGCCTGCAACGGCCCGAGTTCGCCGGTCAGGGCGGCGGCGGTTTGCCCGGTCAGGTGGGAATACCAGTTCAGCGCATCCGTCGCGGCCAGGATCACCCCCATCTGGTGCCAGGCGCCGGGCAAGGCGTGGCAAAAGGTGTGCACCGCCGTGTCAGGGTCGGGCTGATAGCCGTCATTGGCGGCAAACAGCACGCCCGAGGTGCCCAGGCTGACAAAGGCCTGCCCCGCCTTGACCACGCCCACGCCAATCCCCGCCGCCGCATTGTCGCCCGCGCCGCCTGCGATGATCACGCCCGATGGCAGGCCCCAGCGGGCGGCCAGTTCGTTGCGCAGCGTGCCCGAGGGGGCCGACCCCTCGACCAGATGCGGCATCTGGGCGCGGGTCAGACCGCAAGCGGCCAGCAGGTCGTCCGACCAGTCACGCTTGCCCGTATCCAGCCAGCTTGTTCCCGCCGCATCCGACATCTCGGCCACATGGTCGCCCGTCAGCCACAGGCGCAAATAATCCTTGGGCAACAGCACCTTGGCAACCTTGTCCCAGATCGCAGGTTCATGCTTGCGCACCCAGTCCAGTTTCGGCGCGGTAAAGCCGGGGAAGACGATGTTGCCGGTCAAGGGCCGGAAAATCGGGTTGGCGTCCAGGGCGGCGGCTTCGGCATGGCTGCGGGTGTCGTTCCACAGGATGCAGGGGCGCAGCACCTGATCCGCCTTGTCGATCAGCGTGGCGCCATGCATGTGGCCCGACAGACCGATGGCGCGCACCTGGCCCAGGCCCTTGGCCGACAAGGCCGCCAGCACGGTTTCGCAGGCCGTGATCCAGTCGGCGGGGATCTGTTCGGACCATCCCTCATGCGGGCGCTGCACGGTCAGGGGGGCGGTCGCCTCGGCCAGAATGTCCTGAGCGTCGTTGATCAGGATGGCCTTAAGCCCCGAGGTCCCCAGATCCAGTCCGATATACATGTCCGCACCCGTTTCTATGTCGTTGTTGGGCGCTACCATAAAGGTCTTTGCGGCCTTCGCAACCAGTGCAACCGCTTTGGACGCAGGACCAGCCCCGAATTTTTTCGCGACCCAAAGGTTTCCACCTGGTTAATGGAAATTGCTAAGCTATTGGATACGTTCGATATAAATTTATGTCCACGCGTGGACGCCTAGAGCCTGAGTGGCCCCGCCGGCACCGGCATGCCGCCCGCAGCCGCCCCCCAGACCGACTGATCAAAGTTCACTATGGCCCCGGTCATGAGGCCGGCATCGTCGGACACCAGAAAATTCACCGCCCGCGCCGCCTCCTCGGGGTCGACCAGACGGCCAAACGGCAGCCCCTCCGCCGCCTTCGCCTCCCAGTTGCAATCCCCGGTTTCGCGGGCTTGCAGGTCCCGCTCATGATCGGTCGCCATCCAGCCGATGTTCAGCTGATTGACCCGGATGCGGTTGGCCATGACGGCAAAGGCCGTGTTGGCGGTCAGGGTGCTCAGCGCCCCCTTCGAGGCACAATAAGCCGAGATGAAAGGCTGCCCCGACAGCGCCGAGATCGACCCGATGTTGCAGATGGCCCCCTGGGTGCCGTCGCGTATCATCAGCTTGATCGTCTCCTGCATCAGGAAATAGGGGCCGCGGACGTTGGTGGAAAACATCCGGTCAAACAATTCCGGCGTGGTTTCCAGAATGGTGCCCCGGTCGGTCATGGCCCCGGCATTGACCAGCACGTCGATCCGGCCAAACTTGCGGTCGGTTTCGGCGATGGCATGACGGCAATCCTCGACCCGCGAGAAATCGGCGCGCAGGAACAGGGCGGGGATGCCGTAGCTCTCCTGGATCGAGCGGGCGACGGTGTCGCCCCGCTTCATGTTGCGGCCCGTCACCACAATCGCGGCGGCCCCGGCGGCGGCAAGTCTGCGGGCAATCGCGGCACCCAAACCTTGGGTGGCCCCGGTCACGACGCAGACCTTGTCGTCCATCCGGTTCACGCAACCACCTGATAACCGGCCAGCTGCATCACACGGTGCAGTTCCTTGTTGCCCTTGGTCGACCATTCCAGCGGCGGCGCCTTCTTGGGGTCCTGCTCGGCCTCAACCACGAACCATCCCTCATAGCCATACTGGGCGCAGCGTTTCACGATCGCCTCGAAATCCAGACTGCCGTCGCCGGGTACGGTGAAGGCGCCCTTCATCACGGCATCCAGAAAGCTTTCCTTCGTGCGGTCCAACGCGTTGATGACCTCCATCCGCACATCCTTGGTGTGGACATGGGTGATCCGGGCGTGATGGTTGTCGATGACTCGCAGAACGTCTCCCCCCGCAAAGGCCATGTGTCCGGCGTCAAACAGCAGGGGAATTCCCGCGCCGGAATGTTTCATGAACAGGTCCAACTCCTGCTCCGTCTCGATCACGGCGGCCATGTGGTGGTGATAGGACAGCGGCATGCCCTGTTCGGCGCACCATTCGCCAAAGGCGGTCATGTTGCGGGCATAGGTGCGGATCTGATCCTCGTCCAGTTTCGGTTTGGTGGACAGGGGCTTGCTGCGGTCGCCCTGAATGGACCGCGCCACCTCGCCGTACACGATGCAGGGCGCCTTGGCGGCGATGAACAGGTCCATATGGGCGCGGATGCGGTCCTTGTTGGCCGCGATATCCCCCTCCAGAATGGTGCCCGAAAACCAGCCGCCACAGACGGATATGCCATGCTTGTCCAGCACCGGGCCCAGTTCGACCATATCCATCGGAAAGCGGCGCCCGGTTTCCATGCCGGTGTAACCGGCCTGAGCGGCCTGACACAGACACTCATCCAGACTGACATCGTCGGACAGCTCGACAAGGTCATCATTCCACCAACAGATCGGGGAAATCCCCAGCTTGGCCTTCAGCATCATGCGCCTCCACTAAAACTTTCAGCGGGTTCTAGCGCAGGCGACGCCAAAGGGGAATCCCGAAAGCGGCAGGCGGTACGCTGGCCGGACCTTGTAGGATGGGCGATTCGCCCATCTTCCTCAGGTCTGGCTGCCGCCGACGGTCAAGCCGCCGATCAGCAGGGTCGGTTGCCCCACCCCAACCGGCACCCACTGCCCGTTCTTGCCGCAGTTTCCGATGCCGGGGTCCAGTTCCAGATCGTTGCCAATCGCCCTGATCTGTTTCAGCGAGGTCGCCCCGTCGCCGATCAGCGTGGCGCCCTTGACCGCCTCTCCCACCACACCATTGCGCACCCTGTAGGCCTCAGTGCAGGAGAACACGAACTTGCCATTGGTGATGTCGACCTGACCGCCGCCAAAGCCCACGGCGTAGATGCCGTCCTTGAGGCTTGCCACGATGTCGGCCGGCTTGTCGGGACCGGCCAGCATATAGGTGTTGGTCATGCGCGGCATTGGAATGTGGGCATAGGATTCGCGTCGCCCGTTGCCGGTGGGGGCCACCCCCATCAGGCGGGCATTCTGGCGGTCTTGAATATAACCCACCAGCACGCCGTCCTCGATCAGCACATTGCGCGCCGAAGGTGTGCCTTCGTCGTCAACGCTGATCGACCCGCGCCGGTCCGGGATGGTGCCGTCGTCCAGCACGGTGACGCCCTTGGCCGCGATTTGCTGGCCCATCAGCCCAGCAAAAGCCGAGGTCTTCTTGCGATTGAAGTCGCCCTCCAGCCCGTGGCCAATCGCCTCGTGCAACAGGATGCCGGGCCAACCTGGGCCAAGGACCACATCCATCATGCCCGCCGGGGCCGCAACGGCGTCCAGGTTGACAAGGGCAATCCGCAGCGCCTCGCGGATCTCGGCCTGCCAAAAGGCCGGGTCCAGCAGGCGTGCCAACCCATGCCGCCCACCGCCGCCGCTGCTGCCCTGCTCGCGGCGGCCGTGCTGTTGCACGATCACTGACACGTTCAGCCGGGCCATCGGGCGGATGTCGGTCAAGCGCAGACCCTCGGGGCGCAGGATCTCGACTTCCTGCAAGCCCGCGCTGATGCTGGCGGACACCTGAATCACACGGGGGTCAAGGCTGCGGGCATAGGCGTCCAGATCTTTCAGAACGTCAATCTTGCCGGCAAAGGTTGCGTCGGCCATCGGGTCGGCGTCTGTATAAAGTTTGATGTTGGTGCCCTTGGGGCTGTCCGACAGGGTACCGCCACCGTCCCCAACCGCGATGCGGGCGGTCTGGGCGGCACGGCGCAGGGCCTGTTCGCTGATCTCGGTCGAATGGGCATAACCTGCCACCTCGCCCCTTATCGCGCGCAGGCCAAACCCCTCGGAGGCGTCATAGCTCGCATTCTTGATACGACCGTCGTCCAGCACGATGGATTCCGACCTGCGGCGTTCCAGAAAAAGCTCGCCATCGTCGGCACCAGCGGTTGCCTGGCGCAAAATGCCAAGGGCGGTTGCTTCGTCCAGAAGCGTCTCGAAGGGGCGGAAGGGGGCGTCTGTCATGGAAAAATCCTCTAGCCGGCACGAAATCCGGGGTGGCAGCAGCAATTTGCCGCAACAGTTTCTCTTGTCGTTACGCCCCTAATATGGTTTCACGGCAAGCAGAAACAACGGGATTCTGCGCAAAGCTTTGCCAGGGTCCGCAAGGCGGCATCAGGCTGCACTGTGAACGGGAATAGAACATGCGTCCATCAGCACTTTTTCATGGTCTGGCAACATTCGGACTGACAGCGACAACCCTTGTCCTTGGCAGCACGGCCGCCATGGCGCAGGCGCTGGAGCGCATCGGCGTGCCGCAGGCGGGGGGAACCGGGTTTCAGCCTGCCTCCAGTTCGACGGCAGTGCAGGCGCAGGATCTGGACCAGATGATCTTGATCATCATCACGGTGATCACGGCCTTTGTTACGGCGTTGCTGCTTTATGTGATGTGGCGGTTCAGTGCCAAGCGGAACCCGGTGCCGGCCAAGTTCACCCACAATTCGCCGCTCGAAGTGGCATGGACCCTGATTCCCATCGTGATTCTGGTGTTCATCGGGTCGTTCTCGCTGCCGGCTCTTTTCTATCAAGAAGAAATCCCGACGGCTGACGTGACGATCAAGGTGACGGGCAACCAGTGGTATTGGAGCTATGAATACCCCGATGCCGCCGATCCGGCCCAATCCATCAGCTTTGACGCCATCCTGCTCGAAAAGGACCAGTTGGAGGCGGCCGGCTATCAGCAATCCGACTATCTGCTGGCGACCGACAACGCGATGGTCGTGCCAGTGAACAAGACGATCGTGGTGCAATTGACCGGGTCCGATGTGATCCACGCCTGGGCCGTGCCGGCCTTTGCCGTGATGCACTCGGCCGTTCCGGGCCGTTTGGGCCAACTGTGGTTCAAGGCGGAAAAGGAAGGCATCTACTTTGGTCAGTGCACGGCGCTGTGTGGTCAGGGCCATGCTTACATGCCCATCGCCGTCAAGGTTGTAAGCCAAGAAGCCTATGACGCCTGGTTGATCCAGGCCAAGGCCGGGAACGTGACGCTCGCGCTCAACTGAGACGGAGTCGGGGGGACCCCCGACCTACGGGAAATCACGAGGGCCCCCATCAGGGGGCTTTCGTCATACGGGAATGGACCGACGTGACCGATACTCAAGTTCAAGCGACGACTGTCGAACCCGGCTTCGGGGATTTCGTCCAACTGCTGAAACCGCGCGTGATGTCGCTGGTCGTGTTTACGGCCCTGGTCGGGCTGATGGTGGCGCCGGTTCATCTTTATCCGGTGGCGGCTTTTTCGGCGATCTTGTTCATTGCGCTGGGGGCAGGGGCCTCGGGTGCTCTGAACATGTGGTGGGATGCCGATATTGATGTCCTGATGCGGCGGACCAAGAACCGGTCGATTCCGGCAGGCCGCATCCAACCGGGCGAGGCGCTGGGTCTGGGCGTGGCGCTTTCGGGCATTTCGGTGGTGATGCTGGCGCTTGCGACCAATCTGGTGGCGGCGGGGCTGCTGGCTTTTACCATCTTCTTTTACGCCGTGGTCTATTCGATGTGGCTGAAGCGCTCGACGCCGCAGAACATCGTGATCGGGGGCGCGGCAGGTGCCTTTCCGCCGATGATCGGTTGGGTTGCGGCAACGGGGTCCGTGTCGCTGGAGGCGTGCCTGATGTTCGCGCTGATCTTCATGTGGACGCCGCCGCATTTCTGGGCACTGGCGCTGTTCATGAAGGAAGATTATTCGAACGCGGGCGTGCCGATGTTGACTGTGACACATGGTCGCCGCACAACGCGGGCCTATATTCTGATATACACGGTGCTGCTGGTGCCCTTTGCGATGGCTCTGGGCTGGACCACGATTGGCGGGCCGGTCTACATCGCGGTGGCGGCGGCGCTGAACCTGTGGTTCGTGGTCGGGGCTGTGCGCATCTACCGCCGCGACGAGGTTCAGGCCGAGGCGGACAAGTATGCGGTCGAGAAGGCTTTCTTTCGCTTTTCGCTGGTCTATCTGTTCGCTCACTTCTCGGCGATGCTGGTTGAGGCCGTGCTGAGGTCCATGGGATACGGGGTGTAAGAGATGAGTTTCAAGCCTGAACACGAAATCCATCGGCGCCGGTTCTCGCGCAATCTGGGAGTCGGGCTGTGCCTGGCCGCCTTTGTGATGCTGGGCTTCTTCCTGACGGTTGAAAAGGTGACGCGGGGCAATCCGATGAATGCGCTGCAAGGCAAGCCCTTTGTCGCGGCTCCCGAGGCGGCGCCGTGAAGGGGTCAAACCGAACAGCGGCCTATCTGGCGGGTGTGGTTCTGGTGATGGCGTCGCTGTCCTTTGCGGCAGTGCCGTTTTATCGGTGGTTCTGCCAGGTCACGGGGTTTGGCGGCACGACTTCGGTGGCTGAATCAGCCCCTGACACGCCGCTTGAGCAGACGATTGTCGTGCGGTTCGATGCCTCGCTGGACCGGGACATGCCTTGGACGTTTCAGCCCGAGCAGCGGACCATGACGCTGCGCATCGGCGAGACGGGTTTGGCCTTTTACAAGGCGACCAATCCGACCGACCGGCCGGTTGCGGGGCAGGCGAGTTACAATGTGACGCCGGATGCCGCCGGCGGCTATTTCACCAAGATCGCGTGTTTCTGCTTTACCGAGCAGGTCTTGCAGCCGGGCGAGAGCGTCCTGATGCCGGTCACCTTCTATGTCGATCCCTCTATCCTGGACAATCCCGAGAGCAAGTTGGTCAAGGAAATCACCCTGTCCTACACTTTCTATGAAATCCCGCTGCCCCAGACGCAGGCGGCCCTTGCGGGTGCCCGGGCAAAGCCGATAAACTGACGCGAAATCAAAGCCCAGATAACCACTGAGGACGCCGCAATGGCCCATAGCAAGAACCACGACTACCACATTCTGCCCCCGTCGATCTGGCCGTTCTTTGGCGCTGCCTCTGCCTTTGTGATGCTGCTCGGCATGGTGATCTGGATGAACGGCCACGGCGCGACCGAACGCGGCACGCCGTTTGTCGGGCTGATCGGGTTGCTGGGCGTTTTGTACACGATGTACGCGTGGTGGTCCGAGGTGGTGCATGAGGGCAATACCGGAGATCATACCCCGGTCGTGCGCCTGGGCCTGCGCTATGGCTTTATCATGTTCATCATGTCGGAAGTGATGTTCTTTGCGGCCTGGTTCTGGACCTTCTTCAAGCACCGCATGTACCCGATGGGGCCGCAAAGCCCGGCGGTGGACGGTGTCTGGCCGCCGGTCGGGATCGAGACCTTCGACCCGTGGCACCTGCCGCTCATCAACACGCTGATCCTGCTGTTGTCGGGCGCTGCGGCGACCTGGGCGCACCATGCGCTGGTCCATGACAACAACAACCGCCGCGACATCAAGGCGGGCCTGACGCTGGCGGTGATCCTGGGGGTGATTTTCACCTTCTTCCAGGCCTATGAGTATTCGCATGCCGGGTTCGGGTTTGCGGGCAACATCTACGGCGCGTCCTTCTTCATGGCGACGGGGTTCCATGGGTTCCACGTGCTGATCGGCACGATCTTCCTGCTGGTCTGCCTGATCCGCACCTATCGCGGCGATTTCACCCCCGAGGCCCATGTCGGGTTCGAGGCGGCGGCATGGTACTGGCACTTTGTCGACGTGGTGTGGCTGTTCCTGTTTGCCGCGGTCTATGTCTGGGGTGCCGGCTGATCTGAAAGAGTGGGGGGCCGGCCCCCCACTCCCCCCGGGATATTTAGGAAAAGATGAAGGGGCTTGACGGCCCCTTTTGTTTTGAAGGAGTGGGAATGCGGCGGTTTGTGGGGCCTGTGCTGTTCGGGGTGATCGGGGTGGCGCTGCTCTTGAGCCTTGGCATCTGGCAGACGCAGCGGATGCTGTGGAAAGAGGCGATGCTGGCCGAGATTTCCGCGATGTTGGTGCGGGAGCCTGTGCCGCTGCCGGCGCAGGTGACGGCAGAACGGGACAGGTACCGTGGCGTGACCGTGGCGGGGCGGTATACCGGCGAGGTGGTTTACAAGTTGGACAGCCTCAAGGGTGAGGGGCCGGGCAGGCGGGTGATTGCGGTATTCGAGACGCTGGACGGGCGTCGGGTTCTGGTGGATCGCGGCATTTGGCTGGATGAGGACCAGGCCGCGCCAGAGGTGGCGCAGGCGGCCGAGGTGGCGGGCAATCTGGACTGGCCGCGCGAAAGCGACAGCTTTACCCCGCCGCCTGACCCCAAGACGGGTCTGTGGTTTGCCCGCGATGTGCCGGCCATGGCGGCGGTGCTGAAGACCGAGCCGGTGCTTATTGTCGCCCGTGGGACGACGGGTGACGGGATCACGCCTGCGCCGGTGGACACTTCGGCTATTCCCAACAACCATTGGCAATACGCGGTGACGTGGTTTTTGCTGGCAGCAGCATGGCTGGGGATGACAGCCTATCTGTTGTGGCGTATCAGGCAGCGCAACGGATGAAGGCGGTATGATGCGGTATATCTCGACCAGGGGCGCGGCCCCGGCTTTGACCTTTTCGGAAGCGATGATGACGGGGCTGGCACGGGATGGCGGGCTGTATGTGCCCGAAACGGTGCCGGTCATGGCGCACTCCGATATCGCGGCCCTCGCCGGGTTGTCCTATGAGGAGATTGCCTTTCGGGTGATGTGGCCCTTTCTGGGCAGCACCTTTGCCGAGGAGGAGTTTCGCGGGTTGATCGCCAAGGCCTATCAAGGCTTTGGTCACGCGGCGCGCGCGCCTTTGGTGCAACTGGGGGCGAACCATTTCCTGCTGGAACTGTTCCACGGGCCGACCCTGGCCTTCAAGGACTTTGCCATGCAGTTGATCGGGCAGATGATGCAGGCCGCTTTGGCCAAATCGGGCCGCCGGATCACCATTGTGGGCGCGACCAGCGGCGACACCGGCTCGGCCGCGATGGAGGCGTTCCGGGGCCTGTCGAATGTCGATCTGTTCATCCTGTACCCGCATGGTCGGGTCAGCGATGTGCAGCGGCGGCAGATGACGACGCC
>CAMBWO010000105.1 GCA_945871285.1 Pseudorhodobacter antarcticus
CTGGCGCGGTGCGGCGCGGTTGGCCATGTCGCACCGGATTGCGCCGGAAGATATGGACTGGTCGGGGTCAGGGGGGCTGTTTGCCACCAAGCCGCTGCCAGCCGACCCCGGCCCGCATCAGGTGCTGGTGCCGCAGGCCTTTGTGAAGCAGGCCGGTTCGGTGATCTGGCACAGCGACCCCGAACGGTTCGCGCTGCTGTATCAGGCGCTGTGGCGGATTGACACGAAAGACGGCCAACCGATCAGCCAGGCGGACCCCCTGGGGCGGCGGTTGCATCTTTTGGCCAAGAATGTGGGGCGCGATATCCACAAGATGCACGCCTTTGTCCGGTTTCGCGAATGTCCCGGCGCCGGGGCCCGCCGCAGTTTTGCGGCCTGGTTTGAACCCGAGCATAACACGCTGGAACCGGGATCCGCCTTTTTTGCCAATCGCTTTGCCGATATGGACTGGATGATCGCCACCCCGCGCCTGACGGCGCAGTTCCGCAGCGGCAAGCTGAGCTTTGGTCCCGCCGCGCCGCGCCCTGATCTGCCCGAAGATGCATCCGAGGGGCTGTGGGCCACGTACTTTGCCAATATCTTCAATCCCGCCCGGATCAAGTTGGATGCGATGCGGTCCGAAATGCCAAAGAAATACTGGAAAAACCTGCCCGAAACCCGGCTGATCCCCGAGATGCTCAAAGACGCCGAGGCGCGGGTGCAGCGGATGCATGATGCCGGGGCGAGTGCGACACGACCGGGGTCTGCCGCAGTTTCAACGCGCTATCGTTCCGCCATGGCGCCGGTGCCGGATATGCCCTCGACTTTGGCCGAGGCGGGCGAAGCGGCGCTGCATTGTCGGCGCTGCGGCCTGTGCGAAACGGCAACACAGACAGTCTGGGGCACAGGCGACCCCGACGCAGCCCTGATGATCGTCGGCGAACAGCCCGGCGATCAAGAGGACCTTGCAGGCCGCCCCTTTGTTGGGCCTGCGGGTCAGATTTTGCGGCAGGCGCTGGCCGAAGCGGCGGTGGATGGCGAAAAGGTCTGGCTGACCAATGCGGTCAAGCATTTCAAATTCACCCCACGCGGCAAACAACGCCTGCACCAGACCCCCGAGCGCACCGAGGTCGAGCAGTGCCGGTGGTGGTTGGGGCTGGAGCTGGCCCTCATCCGGCCGCGGGTCACGCTGGCGCTGGGTGCCACGGCGGCGCTGGCGTTGACGGGCAACCTGGGCCCCGTGACCGAACGGCGCGGCACCGTTGAGACGGGGCTGCATGACGGCCCGGTGCTGATTTCCTGGCACCCGGCGCATATCCTGCGCCTGCCCGATCCTGCCGCCCGACACCGCGCCCGGCAGCAGTTGATCGCGGATCTGGACCGCGCGATGACCATGATCTGAACGGTGGTCGTCGCGGAAAAACGCACCATATGGCGGTCAACCAAAGGACCCGACTGATGCCCAAGATGCGCAAGAAATCCGAATTGCCGACCAAGACCTGCGTGGTTTGCGGCTTGCCCTTTGCATGGCGCAAGAAATGGGCCCGCGACTGGGACCATGTGACCCACTGTTCCGACCGCTGCCGCAGTGCTGGCAAAACCGACCGCGCAGGGCAGGGCAAATGAAAACCCTGCGTGTCATCCTGGGAGATCAAGTGACCCGGGACATTTCGGCCCTGACCGATCTGGACCCGGCGCGCGATGTTGTCTTGATGGTCGAGGTGGCCGCCGAGGCGCGCTATGTGCCCCATCACAAACAGAAGATCGCCTTCCTTTTGTCGGCCATGCGCCACTTTGCCGAAGCCCTGCGAGCCGAGGGCATTTGCGTCGATTATGTCAAGCTTGACGATCCGGACAACACCCACAGCTTCACGGGCGAGGTGACCCGCGCCGTGGCCCGCCACGCCCCGCAGGCGGTTGTCGTCACTGAACCTGGCGAGTGGCGGGTGTGGCAGATGATGCAGGACTGGCCCTTGGCCGATATCCGGCCCGACGACCGGTTCTTTTGTTCCCGCAGCGATTTTGACGCGCTGGTCAAGGCCCGCAAGACCGGCCGGATGGAGTTCTTTTACCGCGAGATGCGCCGCCGCCATGACATTTTGATGCGCGATGATGGGCCCGAGGGCGGGCAGTGGAATTTCGACCCTGAAAACCGCAAACCCCTGCCCCGCGACCTGCGCCCGCCGCCGCGCCGCCGCTTTGCCCCCGACGCCATCACCCGCGATGTGCTGACGCTGGTTGCAGACCGCTTTGGCCACCACTTTGGCGATCTGGAGCCCTTTGGCTGGGGGGTGACCCGCGACGATGCTGTGCTGGCGCTGGACCATTTCATCACCGACTGCCTGCCGACCTTTGGCGATTATCAGGATGCGATGAAGGCGGGCGAGGATTTTCTGTATCACAGCCTGATCTCACCCTACCTCAACTGCGGCCTGCTGACCGCGCGCGAGGTTTGTGCGCGGGCCGAGGCGGCCCATCACGCAGGCCATGCGCCCATCAACGCGGTCGAGGGGTTCATCCGGCAGATCCTGGGCTGGCGCGAATATGTGCGGGGCATTTATTGGGCCGAAATGCCGGGCTATGCCCAAACCAACCATCTGAACGCCACCCGCGACCTGCCGGCGTTGTATTGGACGGGTCAGACGGCGATGAATTGCATGGCGGAATGCATTGGCACGACCCGGCGCCAGGCCTATGCCCACCACATCCAGCGTCTGATGGTGACCGGCAATTTTGCCCTGCTGGCCGGTATCGCGCCGGCGCAGATCGAGGAATGGTATCTGGCGGTTTATGCCGATGCCTATGACTGGGTTGAACTGCCCAATGTGCACGGGATGGTGATGCATGCCGATGGCGGGCGCATGGGGTCCAAGCCCTATGCCGCCTCGGGTGCCTATATCGACCGGATGTCGGATTACTGCAAAGGATGCCGCTTTGACCCCAAGGTCAAGCTGGGGCCACGGGCCTGTCCGTTCAATTATCTGTACTGGAACTTTCTGATCGAGAATGAGGCGGCGCTGTCGCGCAATCCGCGCATGTCCTTGCCCTATCGCAACCTGGAACGGATGCCCGACATGCAGCGCCACGAGATAACCCGGTCGGCAGCCACATTTCTGGACAGCTTGCCAGCCTGGTCGCGCCCCGAGTCCGCGTCATGGTAGCCGACCCGCGCCGGGGGGCGCCGGTGCCCACGGGCCGCACGTCGCGGCTGTTCCACATGGGCGGCATCGTGGCGGGTATTGCGGGCGGGGTCGTGGCGGGTGGTCTGCGGCAACTGGCGACGGGCCAGCGGACAAACCTGCCCGACCTTTTGCTGACCCCATCCAACGCCCTGCGTCTGACCGAGGGGTTGTCGCATATGCGCGGGGCCGCGCTGAAACTGGGGCAGATGCTGTCGATGGACATCGGCCTTGTGCTGCCGCCGCATCTGACGGCGATCCTTGCCAATCTGCGCGCTGATGCGCGGCACATGCCGCCCAAGCAGTTGCAGGCCGTGCTGAATGCCGAGTGGGGCGAGGGCTGGATCAAGCGGTTTCGCCGGTTTGACGTGCGCCCCTTTGCGGCGGCTTCGATCGGGCAGGTGCACCGGGCGGAAACGCTGGACGGGCGGCACCTGGCGATCAAGGTGCAATATCCGGGCGTGCAATCCAGCATCGACAGCGATGTCGACAACATCGCCACGCTGCTGCGCGCGCCTGGCCTTTTGCCGCGCGGGATGGATCTTGCGCCACTGCTGATCGCCGCCAAACAGCAATTGCACGACGAGGCCGATTATGCCGCCGAAGCCGCCCACCTGCGCCAGTTCGGCGATTGGCTGGCGGGGTCGGAGGTCTTTATGGTGCCCGACCTGCACCCGGACCTTAGCACGGGCCGCGTGCTGGCCATGAGCTATGTCCACAGCGCCCCGGTGGATGACCTGGTTCAGGCCCCGCAAGCCGTGCGCGACCGGGCGGCGGCGGCGTTGATTGATCTGGTGTTGCAGGAATTGTTCACCCTGCACGCCATGCAGACCGACCCCAACTTGGCCAACTACCGGGTGGATGCCGCATCAGGCCGGATCGTCTTGCTGGATTTCGGGGCGGTGCGCCGCATTGACACCCCGGTCAGCGCCAGCTTTCGTGCCCTTTTGAACGCGGGGCTGGACGCAGACTCCGACCGCATTCAGCAGGCCATGTTGCAGATCGGGTATTTCGGCCCCACCACCGCGCCGCAGCATCAGGACCTGATCCAGCGCATGTTCATCATGGCCATGGCCCCCCTGCGGCAGGCCACGCCCTTTGACTTTGGCCAGTCTGACCTGTTGGACCGCCTGCGCGACATGGGGCTGGCCCTGAGCGCCGAGCACGACCTGTTCCACGTCCCCCCGGCCGAGACGCTGTTTTTGCACCGCAAGATTGGCGGGATGTATCTGTTGGCCACCAAACTGCGGGCGCGGGTCGATCTGGGGGCCATCGTGGGCCGGTATCGCTGAAGCATGGCAAAGGATCACTGACATCATGACCGACCATTTCATCGGAACGCGGGCCGCTGGTCTGGCGGCACTACAGGCGTTTCAGCCGGCCATGGGCCGCCGCTATGCCAACGGGCGCAACCACGACCTTGGGCCGGGCAGGCACAAGGCGGTTTCGCGTCTGTCGCCCTATGTCCGGCACAGGTTGGTGACGGAGCAAGAGGTGGTCATGGCGGCCTTGCAGGCGCATGGCCCCGAAAACGCGGAAAAGTTTGTGGATGAGGTGATCTGGCGGGGCTATTTCAAGGGCTGGCTCGAGCGGCGTCCCCAGGTCTGGACGGCCTATGTTCAGGGTCTGGAGGCCGATCTGGCGGCGATGGACCGCGACCGGCGGTTGCAGCGTGATCTGGAGCGGGCGATGGCGGGACAGACGGGTCTGGACTGTTTTGACGCCTGGGCCGAGGAATTGCTGGACACAGGGTATCTGCACAACCACGCGCGGATGTGGTTTGCCTCGATCTGGATATTCACCCTTGGTCTGCCGTGGCGGATTGGGGCGGATTTCTTCTACCGGCATCTGCTGGACGGCGATGCGGCCTGCAACACGTTGGGGTGGCGCTGGGTGGCGGGGTTGCATACACGTGGCAAACCCTATTCTGCGCGGGCGGACAACATTGCCACGTTTACGGGCGGCCGGTTCTGCCCGCGTCCCGGCGATCTGGCCGATGTGGTGCAAGGGTTGGAGGCTAGTGAACCCGACGGGCTGCCCCCGGTCCTGCCCTTGCGGCCGGTTCACCCGCCCCAAGCCGGACGCCCAACGGCCCTGTTGATCACGGGCGAGGATTGCAGGCCTGAAGATTTTGTCCGGCAAGGTCTTGACCTGCGCGTCATGGCCACTCTGACAAGCAGCCACCTGCGTTCCACTCAGCCCGTCGCTACCTGCGTTCTGCGGTTCGATCAAGACGCGCTGGCCGATGCTGCCGCCCGCCTGGGCCAGACGGCAGAGCCGTTGACGGCCGGCGATCCCGCCGGTCTGGCCAAATGGGCCACCCGCGCGGGCGTCACGCAAATCGCCACGCCCTACATCACACAGGGGCCGCTATTCGACTGGCTGCTCGAGGCGCGGCTGGCACTTTTGGCGCACGGGATCACCTTGTGCGAATGGCGGCGTGATTGGGACAGCGCGATCTGGCCCCATGCAACGGCGGGGTTTTTCAAGGTCAGACAACAGATCCCACAGTTGCTGGCGCAATTGGCATGATTTGCGGGTCAGACTGGGGGCAGGCTGACCCGCAGGTATTTGATCGCCCGGCGGTGATAGGTATAGGCGATGTGCAGGTCGCCCGACGGGTCCTGCAATATTGACGGATAGGACAGCTCCTTGTTCAGCCCATCGACCGAGTTGTTCGACAAACAGGCGCCGCTGCCATCATCCAGAACGGCGGCAATGGTGAAGCTTTCGCCATTGTCGGACGACAGAGCCAAGGCCATCGGGGCCCGCGGCACACCCCAGATGGCGCCGCCGGTGCCCGCCACGGCATCCTCTTCGATCTCGTCATACAGCGAGGCGCGGCGTTGGTCGGACATCGTGGCGTTGATCGGGTTCAGCACCAGCGCAATCCGCCCATCCCTGAGCCGTATCGCCTGAATCGAGGAATTGTTGTTGGGCATGTTGGTGGGGGCAGGGGGCCACCAACTCTCTCCACCATCCAGCGACATGCTGCGCCGGACATGCTGCGAAAACCGGTCACGGTAAAAGGCGGGCACGATGCCATCCCTTGGCGCCACCGGGTTCATGTGAACCGCGCCCAGGCTTTCCGGAACCTCGACGGCCTGCCAAGTTGCGCCTTGATCGTCAGAGTAAAGGGCCACCGCCCGGTCTAGCCCGCCTGTCCAGCGCCCCTCGGGCGGGGTGATGCAGTGAAACGCTGGCAGCATCCAGCGACCTGAGGGTGTGATCTGCACGGGTTGACGCACAAAAATGCCGGTGAACGTGCCGATCCGCCGCGCAGGGCCAAAGCTGCCGCCGCCATCCTGTGAGGTGCGCGCCATGATCTGGCAGTCATCTTGCCGCCCGCCGGGTTGCGACGTGTGAAATAGCCAGACCACGCCATCGGGCGCCGTGAACAGCACCGGGTTCTGTTCGGACCGGTCTGGTGCGGCGCTCAGACGCTGGGCTGGCGTCCAGCCCGCGCTGCCCGGCGCAAGCCGTGACATCCAGATCGAAATGTCGCCCCGCCCCTCCATCGTGCCGCCAAACCAGGCACAGGCCAGATCGCCGCCCGGCAGAAAGGCCAGAAATGCGGCATGGTTTTGCATCATCTGCGACGGCAGATAGGCCTCGGCCAGCATGCCCGGTGAGGGATGCAAAACGCCATCCATGCGCGCAACGATCTGCGCCGGCGAAAGTTCAACTTGGGGGGACTCGGCTGTCATGTGGCGTTCCAAGGGTCTGACATGCGATAGATACGCCAAATCGAAAACAACTTGTCAAGTTCAATCTTTGTGTGGTTCGCCGTGAATTGGCCGCAACAGTCTGAGAAATATGAGTAATAAATATGACTTGGCAGTCCAGCCGGCGGAAATCTGCGGGCTTCTTCACATATGAAATAACAACTTGACAGATTTGTCCCAAAGTTGTTCGGTGTCGGCCAAGCAGGACATCTTTGGGCAGCCGGCGCTCTGCGGCGCGGCCGCAAAGTCAGGCTTTCAGCGTTTGGGAGGACGACATCATGCAGACTTCGAATACCGCACATGCCACCGTGATCAATCGGCGGGGCGCATTGAAACTGGGGCTTGGCTCGGTTGTGGCGGCAGCCGCCTTTGGGGCCGGCTCGCGCATCGTGATGGCGCAGGAGGGTCAGGTCTTGAAGGTGATCAACCCCGCCTTCTCGCAGGATTGGTCGCCGCTGCGCGGTGGCGGCGTGCCGTTCCGCTGGAATTCCATCTGGAACGCCAGCGCGATGTATTTTGACGACAAGGGCGTGATCCAGCCCTACGTCATCACGGAATGGACCCCCTCGGCCGATTTCGCGACCTGGACGTTCAAGCTGGACCCGGCCGCCAAGTTTTCGGACGGCAGCGCCATCACCGCAGGTGACGTCAAGGCGTCGTGGGAAGTCTCGGCGATGCCTGCGACCAAGAACCAGCGGATTGACCAGGTTCTGGCAAATGTCGCGGGCTATGCGGCCGTCAAGGACGGCGCGGGCACGGACATTTCCGGTATCGTGGCCACCGATGATGCCACGCTGACCGTCACCCTGACCGGACCGGACCCGATCTTCTTCCAGCGCATCGCCAACCACATCGCCCCTATCGTCAAGGGTGCCCAGGCGCGTGGCGCCGATGGCAACGAAGTGGCAGAGTTCTATCGCCCCGAAAACGGCGGCGTGACCTCGGGCCCGTTCATGCTGGAGGCCATCGATCTGGATGCCGGGACCCTGTCCTTTGTGCCAAACCCCAATTTCTTTGGCCCCAAGCCCATCCTTGCCCGCATCGAGATCACGGCCATCGAAGACGCCGTCACCGCCACCCAGATGCTGAAATCGGGGGAATATCAGGCGCATACCGAGCTTGTCACCTCGACCATCATCGCCGATCTGGGCGCCGAGTTTGCCGCAGGCCCGGTCATCCCGACCAGCCAGCATTTCTGGTTCAACGCCGCCCGCGCCCCCATGGATGACCCCAAGGTGCGCGAGGCGCTGATCCTTGCCGTTGACCGTGACGGGCTGATCAAGGCCAGCTTCCCCGATGGCCCGCACACCAAGACCGATACCGTGATGAACTCGGTCCCCGGTGCGGATGATCCGGCCTTTGTGCCCTTCCCGTTCGACCCGGAGGCAGCCAAGGCGGCCTTGGCGGCTTCAACCTATGGCGGGCCGGAAAAGCTGCCGAAGCTGCTGTTCGTGGGCATCTCGTCACCGGCCAACGAGGCTGCGGCGCAATACATTGCCGAGCAGTGGCGCCAGAATCTGGGCATCACCGCGGTCGACATGAAGCCGCAGCAGGACCAGTATTCCGGTCCAGACCAGAATGCCGTGCAGATCTTCCGCGATGATGTCGGCACGCGGGTTCCCGATGCCGCAAGCTATCTGTCAGGGTCCATCGCCTCGACCTCGGGCAATGCCACCGGCAAGATGAGCTACAAGAACGACAAGGTTGACGCGCTGATTGCCGAAGCTCTGACCAAGCCGGTGGAAGATCCCGCCCGCGTGGCCCTGGCGCAAGAGGCGCAGCGCCTGTTCCGCGATGATTTCATGTTCATCCCGTGGTACAGGCAGACCATGTCGCGCTGGGCGGGTGCCAACGTGGTGGGCATGGAGAAGAACCTTGATTGGCAGGTCGTTGCCCCCTGGGCGATTTCCGTCAACTGAACGTCTGTGATTTAAGAACGCGGGCGGGGCGCCAAACCCCTGCCCGCTTTCACCCTTGACCCCCGGAAAACGCCAATGTTCGCCCATATCCTTCGCCGCCTGGCCCTTTGGGTGCCCTCGGTCCTGCTGGTGATGCTGGCGGTCTATGCGCTGGCGTTTTACGGCGCGGGCGATCCGATCAAGCTGATATTCCTGCGCGCCCCTGGCGATGTGGCCTATGATCCCACCAAGATCGAGGCGATCCGCGAACAGGCCGGGTTGAACCGGCCGTTTCTGGTGCAGTTCGGCAGCTATATCTGGAACCTGCTGCACGGCAATTTCGGCAACAGCCTGTCCTCGGGCCGCTCGGTCTGGAAGATGATTTCCGCCGCGGCCCCGGTTTCCTTGTCGCTGGGCCTGTGTGCGATGATCGTGACGGCACTGGTCGCCATCCCGCTGGGCATGATCGCCGGAATGCGGCAAAACTCGCGGCTGGATTACATCATCCTGGGCACGGCCGTCACGCTTTGGGCCATTCCGGCCTATGTTGCGGGGCCGCTGCTGATGGTCCTTCTCATCATGGTGTTGCCCGAGGGCGCGGTGCCCTATGGTTGGGGCGGGGTGTTTGATCTGCGCATCCTGTTGCCGCTGACCGTGCTGTCCTTCCAGCCCATCGCCCTCATTCTTCGGCAGACCCGCGCCGCCGTGATCGAGGTGATGTCCGAGGATTATGTCCGCTCGGCCCGCGCCAAGGGGGTGCCCGAGCATATGGTCGCGCTGCGTCATATCCTGCGGCCCGTGCTGACCCCCGTCGTCACCCAACTGGGCCTGATCATGATCACCATCGTCAACGGCGCAATCTTTGTCGAACTGGTCTTCGGCCTGCCCGGCCTTGGCCGCCTGACGGTTCAGGCGCTGATCAACTCGGACTTTCCGGTGATTCTGGCCATCACGCTGATCGGATCCTTTCTCGTCATGGCCTCCAACCTGCTCGTCGACCTGCTCTACCCGCTCCTTGACCCTCGCGCGGCCGGCAGCAGGGAGGCGCGGTGATGGAAGATCGCCCGACAAGCCTGTGGCGCGACGCGTGGAAACGCTTGCGCCGCAACAAACTGGCCGTCACGGGCCTGTGGATCGTGGCCGTCCTTGTGCTGGTGGCGGCCATCGGCCCCTGGATCACGCCCTATGATTTCCTGAGCCAGAACCTCGATGCCCGCAACCTGCCCCCGTCGCTGAGCCATCTTTTCGGCACCGATGATCTGGGCCGTGATGTGATCAGCCGGGTAATTTATGGCGCGCGCACCGCCTTTCTGGTGGCGGTCTGCGTGACGGTGATTGCCCTTTTGATTGGGGTGGTGCTGGGCGCGATTGCCGGGTTTTACGGCGGCATCTTTGACCGGGTGATGATGTGGTTCACCGACATGACCATGTCCGTGCCGCAACTGCTGTTGGTGGTGGTCATCAATGCCTCGCTGAAACAGCCCATCGCGACCTGGATGGAGGGGATGTATCTGGCCACCTTGAACCCCATCTGGCGCAACTCGGCGCTGGTGGACTTCGTGCTGGTGTTCGGGTCGATGGCCCTGATTTCCTGGCCGCCCTATGCCCGTCTGGTGCGCGCACAGGTGCTGTCGATCCGCTCGCGCCCCTATGTCACCGCCGCCCGTGCCCTGGGTCTGACCAACCGCATCATCCTGCTGCGCTATGTGCTGCCCAATGCGATGGGGCCGCTGATCGTGGCGGTGTCGGCGGGCCTTGGCACCGCGATGGTGCTGGAATCGGCGTTCTCCTTCCTGGGCGTCGGGGTCAATCCGCCCACGCCAAGCTGGGGCAACATGATCTCGGATGGCCTCCGCGTCTGGACCAACTATCCCCACCTTCTGATTGCCCCCGCCGCCGTTCTGGCCGTGGTTACGGTCGCCTTCAACTTCCTGGGCGACGGTCTGAACGACGCCCTGAACCCCAAGGGCCAGAAATGACGGCGCTGCTGGAAATCAAGGGTCTGACCATCGACATCGCCCGCGATGAGGGCCCGGCGCGGGTGGTGGATGGCATCACCCTGTCGTTGGAACAGGGCGAAAGCCTTGGCATCGTGGGCGAATCCGGCTGCGGCAAAAGCCTGACCATGCTGTCCCTCGTTGGCCTGCTGCCCAACCGCATCCGCGCCACGGGCGGCACGGCGATATTTGGCGGGCGCGACCTGCTGGCGATGTCGCAACGCGAGTTGCGTGCGGTGCGCGGTTCGGAAATCGGATTCATCTTTCAGGACCCGATGACCAGCTTGAACCCCGTCATGCGCATTGGCGACCAGATCGCCGAGGCGCTGATCTATCAAAAATCCATGGCCAAGCCCGCCGCACTGGCCCGCGCCGAGGAGTTGCTGGCCACGGTCGGCATCCCCAGTCCCAAGGAACGGATGACGGCCTTTCCACATGAATTGTCGGGCGGCATGCGCCAGCGAGTCATGATTGCGATGGGTCTGGCGGGTGAGCCAAAGCTGCTGATCGCGGATGAGCCGACCACCGCGCTGGATGTGACCATTCAGGCCCAGATCGTCGATCTGGTGCGCGATCTGAAATCGCGATCCGACATGTCGGTCGTCTGGATCACCCATGACCTTGCCCTGATCGCGGGCCTCGCTGACCGCATCGCCGTGCTTTATGCGGGCACGGTGGTCGAGGATGCCCCGGTGCAGGCGCTGTTCGACCACCCCACGCATCCCTATACCCGCGGCCTGCTGGCCTCGCTGCCCACCCTGTCCGATGAACCGATGTCGCGCCTTGCCTCCATCGCCGGCACCCCGCCCGAACCCGGCCGCCGCCCGCCCGGCTGCCCCTTTGCCCCGCGGTGCAGCCTGGTCGAACCCGCCTGCACGGCCGCCGTTCCGCAACTGACCCCGGTTCCCGGCAGCGACCCCCGCCACCGCGTGGCCTGCCCCGTGACAACAAGGGGCGCGTCATGACCACGCTTCTGGAAATCCGCAACCTGTCCAAACATTTCGACCTGCGCCTTGGCGCCTTTGGCGAACGCGGCGCCCGTGTCCATGCGCTGGACGATTTCAGCGTCGACATTGCCGAGGGCGAAACCCTCAGCATCGTCGGGGAAAGCGGTTGTGGCAAATCGACCACCGGCTTTGCCATCCTGAACCTGCACCACCCTTCGGGCGGGTCTGTCCTCTACAAGGGCACCGATCTGGCGCAGTTGGACGAGGACGCGATGCGCCCCTTTCGGCGCGATTTGCAGATCGTGTTCCAGGACCCCTATTCCACCCTGAACCCGCGCATGACAATTGGCGAGGCGCTGTCCGAGCCGATCCTGTTTCACAAGCTGGCGTCAAAGGCAGACCTGCCCGCCCGGTTGGCGCAACTGCTTCAGGATGTTGGCCTTTCGGCGCGTTTTGCCAGCCGCTATCCGCACGAACTGTCCGGCGGGCAGCGCCAACGCGTTGCGATTGCCCGCGCTCTGGCCTGCCAGCCAAGGTTCATCGTCTGTGACGAGGCAATCTCGGCGCTGGACGTGTCGGTGCAGGCGCAGATCCTGAACCTGCTGCTGGATCTGCAAGACAAATACGGCCTGACCTACCTCTTCATCGCGCATGACCTTGCCGTCGTGCGCCACATCTCTGATCGCGTGGGCGTCATGTATCTGGGACGCCTTGCCGAACTGGCCCCCGCCGCCAACCTGTTTGCGACCCCCCTGCACCCCTATACCCGCGCGCTGCTGTCCGCTGTTCCCGAGGCCAACCCCCGCGCCCCGCGCAACCGCCAGATGCTGCAAGGCGAGGTGCCAAGCCCGCTTGCCCCACCGCCCGGCTGTCGCTTTCACACCAGATGCCCCCTTGCGCGCGGCCTTTGCCGCAGTCAAACCCCGGCTTTTCGCGAAATCACACCCGGCCATCTGACCGCCTGCCACGCCGTCACCTCGCCCACAGCCACGAACTGGGAAACACCCGCATGACCAAACCAATCGGCATCACCATGGGCGAACCCGCCGGCGTCGGCCCGGAAATCATCCTGAAATCGCTGGCCGAGATGACCCCGGCCCAGCGCAGCGGCTACCGCGTCTTTGGAAACCGGGCAACCTTGGCCGCCGCCGAGGCGGCGCTGCGCACCGGGCTTGACCTGAGCCTGATCGACATCCACCACACCGACATCCCCGGCCCGCCCATCCCCTTTGGCCAGCTTGACCCCCGTGGCGGCGAGGCGTGTTTCCGCTTCATCGAATCCGCCGTGCGGCAGGCCGAGGCGGGCGATATCACCTGCATCGTCACCGCCCCCATCAACAAGGCCGCGCTGAACGCCGCAGGCCACCACTATGATGGGCATACCGGAATGCTGGCCAGCCTGACCGGGTCGAAGTCCAGCTTCATGCTGCTGGCGTCGGAACGGCTGAACGTCATCCATGTCTCAACCCATGTGTCCCTGAAGGATGCCATTGCCCGCGCCACCACGGCCCGTATTCTGGCCACCATCCGCGCGGGTCACGCCCATTTCGTTCGCTTTGGCACCGCCCCCCGCATTGCCGTCGCCGGCATCAACCCGCATTGCGGCGAAGGCGGCCTGTTCGGGTCCGAGGATACCGACCAGATCGCCCCCGCCGTCGCCCAGGCACAGGCCGAGGGAATCAATGCCGTGGGCCCCATCCCCGGCGACACCGTCTATCACCGTGCCTATCAGGGCGCCTTTGATCTGGTCATCGCGCAATACCATGATCAGGGCCA
>CAMBWO010000106.1 GCA_945871285.1 Pseudorhodobacter antarcticus
GGCTATGCCAGCACCACCCTGACCGAGGTGGCCCGCACCGCCGGGCTGTCGCATGGCCTTGTGAACTTTCACTTCGAGACCAAGGAAAAACTGCTGTCCGAAACCCTGCTCTATCTGTCCGAAGAATACCGCCTCAACTGGCAAACCTATCTTCAGGCCGCTGGCACAACTGCCGCTGCCCAGTTGGATGCCCTCCTGCGGGCCGATCTCGACCCCGCCATCTGCCGCCCCTCGCGCCTGTCGGCCTGGCTGGCCTTTTGGGGCGAGGCGCAGGGCCGCCCGATGTATCAGGCCCGGGCAGGGGCCAATGACGAAACCTACAATGCCCAGATGGAGGATATCTGCGCCCGCCTGATCACCGAAGCCGGCTACAAAGGCTCGCCCATCCGCATCGCCCGCATCATCCGCCTGACAACCGAGGGCGTCTGGCTGGACATGATCACGATGCGCACGCCCTATGACGTGGCCGAAAGCCAGATCACCATCTACACCTGCGCGGCCAGTTTCTTTCCCCGCCATTTCGGCCCGGATCGCCTGCTGTAACCCGCGTTGACTTGTTCCCCCCGGCCCGTCCATCATGCGCCCAAAAAGGGGGGGCCATGACACCGCTGGACCGTGCAAGATCGCTGCCAATCTGGACGGGTCCCGTTCACGCCGAACCCTTGGGCGGCGGCATCACGAACATCAACTTTGTCGTCCGCGATGCGCGGGGCAAGTCGGTGGTGCGCATCGGCGACGACATCCCCCTGCACCAGATCATGCGCTTCAACGAGCTGGCCGCCAGCCGCGCCGCCCATGCCGCCGGCATCTCGCCCGCCGTCCTGCACCACGAACCCGGCGTGCTGGTGATCGACTTCATCGAGGGCCGCACCCTGACCGCCGCCGACCTGCAACAGGACCACACCCTTGACCAAGCCATCACTCTGATCCGCCGCGCCCACCAAACCATTCCCCACTACCTGCGCGGCCCCGCCCAGATCTTCTGGGCCTTCCACGTCATCCGCGACTATGCCGCCACCCTGCGCGACGCCTCCAGCTGCCACATCGCCCTGCTGCCCCAACTGCTCCAGGACGCCGCCCGTCTGGAATCCGCCATCGGCCCCGTCGATCTGGTCTTTGGCCACAACGACCTTCTCCCCGCCAATTTTCTGGACGACGGCCACCGCCTCTGGCTCATCGATTGGGACTATGCCGGTTTCAACTCGCCCCTGTTCGACCTGGGCGGTCTGGCCGCCAACAACGGGTTAAGCGAGGATCAGCAGGCCCATGTCCTGAACCGCTATTTCGACAGCAGCCCCGACCCCGACCTATGGCGCCGCTACCGCGCCATGAAGGCGGCCGCGGCCCTGCGCGAAACCCTGTGGTCGATGGTCTCCGAAATCCACTCCGAACTCGACTTCGACTATGCCGCCTATACGGCCAGCAATCTTTCCACCTACCGCGCCTCCCTTGCAGACGCTCTGAACACCTGAGGATCCCATGTCAGACCTTCCCACCACCGCCCGCGCCATCATCATCGGCGGTGGCATCATCGGCTGTTCCACCGCCTATCACATGGGCAAACTGGGCTGGACCGACACGATCCTGCTGGAACGGCACAAGCTGACCTCCGGCACCACCTTCCACGCCGCCGGTCTGGTCGGCCAGTTGCGCACCTCTGCCAACATCACGCAACTGCTGGGCTACTCGGTCGACCTCTACAAACGGCTCGAATCCGAAACCGGCCTGCAAACCGGCTGGAAAATGAACGGCGGCCTGCGTCTGGCCTGCAACGAACAACGCTGGATCGAGGTGAAACGTCAAGCCACCACCGCCCATTCCTTCGGCCTCGAAATGCACCTGCTGACCCCGCAAGAGGCGCAAGACCTCTGGCCCCTGATGACCATCGACGACCTTGTCGGCGCCGCCTTCCTGCCCACCGACGGCCAGGCCAACCCCTCCGACATCACCCAATCCCTCGCCAAGGGCGCCCGCATGTCCGGCGTGAAAATCTTCGAGGATACCCCCGTCACCCGCATCATCGTGGAAGACGGCCGCATCCGGGGCGTTGAAACCCCCTTTGGCACCGTGGAATGCGAAAAGGTCATCGTCTGCGCCGGCCAATGGACCCGCGCCCTTGCCGCCACCGTGGGCGTCAACGTGCCCCTCGTCTCGGTCGAACACCAATACATGATCACCGAGAAAATCCTAGGCGTCACCGCCAACCTGCCCACCCTGCGCGACCCCGACCGTCTGACCTATTGGAAAGAGGATGTCGGCGGCCTTGTCTGGGGCGGCTATGAACCCAACCCCAAGCCCTGGGCGCTGAACGGCATCCCCGAGGGCTTCCATTTCGACCTTCTGACTTCGGACTATGACCACTACGGCCAGTTCATGGAAAACGCGATCGCCCGCGTCCCCGCCCTTGAAACCGCGGGCGTCAAACAACTGCTGAACGGCCCCGAAAGCTTTACCCCCGACGGCAACTTCATCCTGGGCGAGGCACCCGAACTGCGCAACTTCTTTGTCGGCGCAGGCTTCAACGCCTTCGGCATCGCGTCCGCCGGTGGCGCAGGCATGGCCCTCGCCGAATGGGCTGCCAACGGCCAGGCCCCCTATGACCTCTGGCCCGTCGACATCCGCCGCTTTGGTCAGGTCCACCGCTCGACCGACTGGGTCCGGGCAAGAACGCTCGAGGCCTACGGCAAACACTACACCATCGCCTACCCGTCCGAGGAGATGACCTCCGCCCGCCCCACTCGCCGCTCGCCCCTCTATGCCCACCTCCAGGCCGCCGGGGCCTGCTTTGGCGAAAAGCTGGGCTGGGAACGCCCCAACTGGTTCGCGGCGGCGGGTGAGGAGCCTATCGACCGCTATTCCTACCTGCGCCCCGGCTGGTTTGACGCCGTCGCCCGCGAACACCACGCCGCCCGTAACGCCGCCGTGCTGATCGACCAAACTTCCTTCGCCAAATTCCGCCTCAAAGGCCCCGACGCCGCCCGCGCCCTGTCCTGGATCGCCGCTGGCAACGTTGACCGTGCCATCGGAACCCTGACCTACACCCAGCTTCTAAACGCCCGTGGCGGGATCGAGGCGGATGTGACCATCGCCCGCGTGGCACCCGACGAGTTCTACATCGTCACCGGCACCGGCTTTGCCACCCATGATTTCGACTGGATCACCCGCAACTTGAGCGGCGACTGCCAGTTGACCGACGTCACCTCCGGCTCGGCGGTTCTGTCACTGATGGGGCCGAACGCGCGGGCCATCCTGTCGCGCGTGTGCCCCGATGATCTGTCGAACGTTGGCTTCCCCTTCGCCACCGCCCGCAACATCTCGGTCGCCCGCTGCCCCGTTTTGGCCCTGCGCGTGACCTATGTCGGCGAACTGGGCTGGGAACTCCACATGCCGGTCGAGGTGGCCGTGACGGTCTATGAGGCGCTGATGACCGCAGGTCAGGACCTTGGCTTGGTCAACGCAGGTTACCGCGCCATCGAAACCCTGCGGCTGGAAAAGGGCTACCGCGCCTGGGGCTCCGACATCGGACCGGACCACACCCCGGTCGAGGCGGGGCTGCTCTGGGCCTGCAAGATGAAGTCGGGGCAGGGGTTTCTGGGCCGTCCCGCGATCGAGGCGCAGGTGGCCCAAGGGGTGCGCAAACGGCTGGCCTGCTTTACCGTCGCAGACCCCCAGGTGATCCTGCTGGGCCGCGAGACGATTTACCGCGACGGGGTCCGCGTCGGCTGGCTGTCCTCGGGCGGGTTTGGCCATACGGTGGGGCTGCCGATCGGCCTTGGCTATGTCCGGGCCGAGGGGGTGAATGACGCCTATCTGACCAACGGCAGTTATGAACTGGAGGTTGCCTCCGAACGGGTTCCGGCGCAACTGCATCTGGGGGCGCTCTATGACCCGACCGGGGGCAGGGTGCGGGGTTAAGGCGTCCAGATCTGGACAGTTTTCCAAATGGTTTCAAATCAAGGGGTTGGTTTGTGGAAATTAAGCTGATGGAGAGGTTTGGCAATGGTGCGTGACATCACGCACCCTACCCTAAGCCAAAGATGCCCTGTCCCGCTTGCCACCCAAGCCCCCAACCAAAAGGCCGCCATGCCAAATCGCCGTTTTCCCGCCCCCTCCACCGTCAGCCCCGCCGCCCGGGCCTTTCTGACCGATGCCCAACCCCTGACCATGATGGACATCTCCCCCGGCCCGCTGGCCCAAAGACGGCGCGAGATTTACGACGTTGCCGCGCCGGGGGGCAAACGTCTGGCGGCGACCTTGGGCGTCCAGACCGAGGAGGCCGAGGTGGCGGGCGTCCCCGTCCAATGGATCACCCCCGCCAACCTGCGCCACAACCACACGCTCCTCTACTTCTTTGGCGGCGGCCATATCACCGGCAGCCCGGATGAGGATTTGTCGATCACCGCCCGCCTGGCGCATCAAATGGGCGCAAGGGTCTGCGCCCCGCATTACCGTCTGGCCCCCGAACACCCCTTCCCGGCGGCCCGGCAGGATGGGGTGGCCGTCTACACCGCCCTTGCCGCCAAGGGCCGCATCGCCTTGGCAGGCGAATCGGCGGGGGCCAATCTGGTGCTGGCCTTGCTCAGTCAGACCCCAACGATGCCCAAAGCCGTGGCGCTGTTGTCGCCGTGGTGCGACCTGACCCATCAAGGCGACACCATCACCACGCTGGACGGCATCGACCCCTCGCTGGACCTGACCCACCAGTTGCAGCACATGGCGCGGGGCTATGCCGGCGGGCGGGCGCTGTCGGACCCCGAAATCTCACCCCTGTTCGCCCCGGTGGACGGCTTTCCACCCACCATCATCACCACCGGCACCCGCGATCTGCTCCTCAGCGACGCAGCCCGCCTGTCCACCAAACTGCGCGCCGCAGGCGTCACGGTGGACCTGCGCGTGTTCGAGGGGATGTGGCACGTCTTTGAATACTATCCCGACCTGCCCGAGGCGGACCTGTCCACCCAAGGCATCGCCGATTTCCTGACCCATCACCTGACCTGAAAGGCCATCCATGACCCTGCCGATCAAATTCGCCGCCACCGGCCCCGAAGGCTGGGCCGCAGCACCCGACATGGCGCTGGACACCGCCACCCTGCTGGAAGGCGTCCCTTATGGCCGCGACCACGCCTATTACACCAACGACGCCGTGCCGGTGAAGGCAGGCATCTGGCGATCCACCCCGTATACGGAATCCTACGAAAGCTATCCCTGCGACGAATTCATGCTGGTGCTGGAGGGCAGCGTGACCTTGGAATCCGAGGGCTTTTCGCAAACCTATGCCAAGGGCGATGCCTTCCTTTTGCCCAAGGGCTTTCGTGGCATCTGGCGGCAGACCGAGCCGATGCTGAAATACTATGTGCTGGTCGGGTAAGTGATGGATCTGGGCAGCTATGACTATGTGATCATCGGCGCAGGCTCGGCCGGATCGGTGCTGGCCAACCGTCTGGGTGAGGACCCGGGGACCCGCATTCTGGTGCTGGAGGCGGGGGGCAGCGACCGGGCCATCACCGTGCAGATGCCTGCCGCGCTGTCGATCCCGATGAATTCCACCCGGTTCAACTGGGGCATGAAGACCGAGCCCGAGCCGGGCTTGGATGGCCGACAGGTGAACCTGCCGCGTGGCAAGGGGTTGGGTGGGTCCTCCTCGATCAACGGCATGTGCTATGTCCGCGGCAACCCGATGGATTATGAATTGTGGGAGGCCTTGGGCGCCACCGGTTGGCACTGGGCCAACGTCCTGCCCTATTTCCAGCGGATGGAGGGGGTGCGCGGCGGCGGGCCGTTGCGCGGAACCGATGGCCCGTTAAAGGTGACGCGGGGGCCGGAAACCAACCCCCTCTACCACGCCTTCGTGCAGGCCGCGGGCGCAGCGGGCTATCCAATCAGCCCCAACATGAACGAACGCCAGCATGAGGGCTTTGGCCCGATGGAGATGACCGTGGACGACGGGGTGCGCTGCTCGGCGGCGCGCGCCTATCTGCGCCCCGCCATGGCACGCGGCAATGTGCGCGTCATCACTGGCGCACTGGTGGACCGCATCCTGTTTCAGGGCACGCGGGCGGTTGGCGTGGCATTCACCGTGCGCGGCGTGGCGCAGCAGGCACAGGCGGGGCGCGAGGTGATCCTGTCGGCGGGGTCGATCATGTCGCCGGTGATCCTGAAACGCTCCGGCATCGGGCCGGCGGCGGAACTGGCGGGGCACGGGATTGCCGTGCTGGCCGATCGGGCGATGGTGGGCGAAAACCTGATGGACCATCTGGAACTGTATCTGCAACAGGAATGCACGCAGCCCGTGTCGCTGTACCCGACCCAAGGGCCGCTCGCCAAGGCGCGGATCGGGTTGCAGTGGTTGTTGACCCGGCGCGGCCTTGGCGCCACAAACCACTTTGAAACGGGCGGCCATGCCCGCAGCCGCGCCGGGATCGTCTATCCCGACATCCAGTTCCATTTCCTGCCGCTGGCGATTTCCTATGACGGCAAATCCTTGGCCAGTGGCCATGGCTTTCAGGTCCATGTCGGCACGAAACGCTCCAAAAGCCGGGGCTGGGTGCGGCTGCGCGATGCCCGCCCCGACAGCCTGCCCCGGGTGCAGTTCAACTACATGACCCATCCCGACGACTGGCTGGAGTTTCGCGCCTGCATCGCCCTGACCCGCGAAATCTTTGCGGCGGGGCCTCTGGCCCCCTATGCGGGCCGCGAGTTGGCGCCGGGGGATGAAGACGTGGACAGCTTTATCAAACGCAAGGTCGAAAGCGCCTATCACCCCTGCGGCACCTGCCGGATGGGCGAGGATCCGCAGTTCGTGACCGACGCCCAAGCGCGGGTGCGGGGCGTCACGGGGCTGCGGGTGGTCGATGCGTCCTTGATGCCCCAGGCGACGGCGGGCGATCTGAACGCGCCGACCATCATGCTGGCTGAACGCTGCGCTGACCTGATCCGGGGGCAAAGCCTGGGCCCCGCCGAGGATGCGCCCTTGCTGGCCAGTGCCGATTGGGCCGGGGTTCAGCGGTCGCCTGAGGTTGGCCGCGACTATGCCACGGACCGCGCCGCACTTCGGCAGGCTCTGCTGGCCAACGCGCTCAGCTGATCTGCAAGGTCACCTTGCCGGTCGCCTGACCGCCCTCCAGATACTCATGCGCGCTGGCCACATCCTCCAGCGCAAAGGTCGCCGCATGGCGCAGCGTCAGCTTGCCCGCAGCGACCAGCGTCAAGGCCTGCCGCAGGATCTGCGCCTGTTCGGCCAGCCGGGCCGTCAGCCCCTTCCACATCGGCGTCAGCATCATGACGTTGTGGACGGTCAGGTTCTGGTTATACGCGGTCAATTCAGCATCATCCCCAGCCAACCCCATCAGCGTGACCAGACGGCCATAGGGCGCCATCGCAGGATAGGTTTTCAGCAGCGTCTCGGCCCCGGCATTGTCAAACGCCACCTGCAACCCGCCCGACCAGTCCAGCGCCGCCGCCGCAAAATCCGTCTCGCGGTAGGTGATGGTAACTTCGGCCCCCAAGCCCCGGGCAATGCGAGCCTTTTCGGGTGAGCTGACCGTCGCCGCAACCCGCGCCCCGCGCAGAACGGCCAACTGCACCGCCAGATGCCCCGTCCCGCCCGCCCCACCGTGGATCAGCACAAACTCCCCGGCCTGCACCCCGGCCCGGTCATATAGCGACTCCCAGGCCGTGATCGCCACCAGCGGCAGGGCGGCGGCGGTCAGGTCGTCCACCGCATCGGGCACCAGCGCCAACTGCCCGGCGGGCACCACTGCCGCCTCAGCATAGGTGCCCATCGTGCCGCCAATCCCGCCATTGCAAAAACAAACCCGGTCGCCCACCGCCAGACCCGTCACCCCGGACCCGACAGCCGCCACCACCCCCATCCCGTCATGCCCCAGCACAAAAGGGTTGTCCGACGCCAGATACCCGCCCAACTGGCGAAAGAACACATCCGCCGGATTCAGCGCCGCCGCCTTCAGCGTGACCAGCACATCCAGCGGTCCGGCAGGCCAGCCCAACTCCACATCCTGCGCCTGAAATACCCCGGTGCCCCCCAGCGCCGTCGCCACCATTGCCTTGATTTTCAACGCGCTACCTTTCGAAGTTGACGGATGTACCACAGCATGATCAGCGTCAGGCACAAGAACACCGTGCAGGCCAGAATGACCGACGCCACGGCCAGCCTTGGCGTGCCCGCTGACCGCAGGCTCAGCCACATCAGCACCGGCAGGGTCTGCGTGTCGCGGTCGGTCAGGAACAGCGCCATGACAAACTCGTTCAGCGAAATCACAAAGGCGAACAGCACCGAGGAGATGATGCCGGTCGACACCATCGGGATCACCACCTCGAAAAACGTCCGCACAGGGGGCGCGCCCAGATCCTGCGCCGCCTCGACCACACGGTTGTCGATGGTGCGAAAGGTCGCCTCCATCAGCATGAACACCAGCGGCATCGCCCAAAGCGAATGGGCGATCATCACGAGGCCGCGCGAGCCATAAAGGTCCACCCCCGCAATCTCGACCCCGCCAAAGGCGATGGCCACGCCCAGCCCCAACACCACGCCCGGCATGAACAAGGGCATCATGATCAGCACGTAAAGCAATGATTTCAGCGGGAAATCATAGCGTTCAAACGCCCAGGCCGCCAGCACGCCCGATGTCGTGGCAATCAGCGCCGTGCCGATGGCGATGGTGAAGGAATTGAACAGCGCCTCGGTCCACTGCGGGCTCGCAAAGAAATCGCCATACCATTTCAGCGACCAGACCTTGATCGGAAACCGGATCTGCGTGGCGTCGTTGAACGACATCACCAGTGTCACCAGAATGGGGATCAAGATATAGGCCACGATGAACACGCTGAACGCCAGCGTCAGCACGCGGAAGATCGTGGGTTCCAGGCTGCGGCGGATGAGGGCGTCAGACATGAAGCGTCGTCCGCTTGGCGCTGAGCGACCGGGTAAAGGTGATCACGACCGCCACCCCCACCACCAACACCATCGACAAGGCAGAGGCCAGCGGCCAATTGCTGCGGCCAAGCATCTGTTCCTGAATGAGAAAACCCATCGTCCACAGCGTATCCGGCCCCAGCGCGGAGGGCGTGGCATAGGTGCCCATCGTCCAGATGAAGCTTTGCGAAAACGCCACCAGCAACCCGGTGCGGGTCAGCGGCAACAGCACCTCGCGAAAGGTGACGAGGGGTGACGCGCCCAGGTCGGCCCCGGCCTCCAGCATCCGCTTGTCCATCCCGTCAAGGATCGACAGCAGGATGAAAAAGCAGAACGGCAAGGTGACATAGACCAGCCCGACAAAGGCCGCGAATTCGGTATACATCAGGCTGATCTTGTCGGTGATGAGGCCGGAGCTCATCAGCGCGAAACTCAAGAGCCCGTTCTTGGGAAAGAACATCCACCAGCCAAAGATGATCGCGATTTCCGAGATGAGCAGCGGACACAGCGCCAGCCCCACGAACAACAACCGCCAGCGCGCCGGTTTCAGCCAAACCAGCAGCGCAAAGGCATAGCCGATGATCACCGTGACGACCGAGGCCATCAGGGACAGCTTGACCGTGGTCCAGATGGCCGTCGTGAAAACCTCGTTTGAAAACAGGTTGATATAGTGGTCAAAGGTAAAGCCGGGGGTATACAGCTTGGCCCCCTCATGCAGGTTGAAGCTCATCCGTGCCATATAGGCGGTGGGCAGGCCAAAGAATATCAGCACGATGATCAGGGCGGGCAGCATTAGGATCCACGGCGCGGCGGCCTTGCGCCGGGCCAGTCTGGCGCGGGCGGTGGTATAGGCGTCGCTCACCGGAACACCCGCATGTCAGCGGTCAGCCAGCCCAGATCAACCGTGGCACCAGGGGCAAGGCTCATCTCGCCCGCATGGTCGGCGAACAGGTCCGCATCCCCGGCTTGCAGGTGATAGCGGTTGGTGTCGCCCAGGAATTCCACGAACTTGACCCGCGCCTTCAGGCGGTTCGGCAGACTGGCGGCATCGGGACCAAGGCGCAGGCGCGAGGGGCGGACATAGAGGCGCGCCTCGCCCAGCAGGGGCGTTTCCAGTGTCAGATCAAGGGATTGTGCGGCGTTGTTTACTCGCAGACAACAGCTTTCGCCGATAAAGGTATAGACAAATTCGCTGGCCGGATCGTGGAAGATGCGGGTGGGCGTGTCGATCTGTTCGATGGCCCCGTTGCGCATGACGGCCACGCGGCTGGACATCGCCATCGCCTCGCCCTGATCATGCGTCACATAGATGGCGCTGAACTTCAGCTGGTCATGCAGGCTCTTAATCTCGGCCCGCAGTTGCAGGCGCAGCGACAGGTCCAGCGCCGACAGGGGTTCGTCAAACAGCAGGATCGCGGGCCGCACCGCCAGCGACCGGGCCAGGGCCACCCGCTGTTTCTGGCCACCCGACAGTTGCGCAGGATACCGGTCGGCGAACCCGCCAAGGCGCACGATGTCCAGGTATTGCCGCACCCTATCGGCAATTTCCGACGTTCCCACCTTGCGCATCCGCAGGCCAAAGGCGACGTTTTCGGCCACCGTCTTGTGCGGAAACAGGGCGCCCGATTGAAAGATGGTGGCCGTGTCGCGCTGATAGGCGGGCAGGTGGTCGATCCGCTCGCCATTGATGGCGATCGAGCCGCCGTCCAGCTGGTCAAACCCTCCAACCAGCCGCAGGGTGGACGTCTTGCCGGACCCCGACGGCCCCAGCAGCGTGACAAATTCGCCCTTGGCCACTGACAGGCTGACGTCATCCACCGCAACCACCGGGCCATAGACCCGGCGCACGCGGTCAAGGTGCAGGGCGGGCGTCGTCATCCGGCGGTCGTGATGGCGATGGTTTGCTTCATGCTGGTGTCCAGCGCCTCCCAGTTCACGCCGAACTTGTCCCATCCGATGAGGCTGAACAGGCTGAAGGTGGCGGCGACGATCTGCGACACCATCTGTTCCCAGCCGCCCACCGTTTCAACCGATGTCCCGAACTTGGCGTTGCAGGCGTCCACGACCAGCGCCCGAAAACTCAGCTCATGGTTGCCCGACCACGACACCACCACCAGCCCCTCACCGGCAAAGGCGGATTGCGCCTGTGCGGGCTGGGTGCGGCCCAACAGGGCAGGGGCGGCAAGGGCGGCCAGGCCCTGCAGGGTGCGGCGGCGGGTCAGGGGCATCGGGTCCTCCAAAGCAAGAGGGCAGCCCCGAAAGGCTGCCCAAAAAGGTCAGGCCGTGGTGCGCGCCACGGTCTGTTTCATGCGGTCATCGAAGGCCTGATAATTGGCGTTGATCATGTCCCAGCCATCCATCGTCAGGATCTGGAACATCTTGTGGTAATCCTCGTTCGACTGGGGATAGCCGGTCCAATGTGCCGGAACCGTCACATCGCGCCGCGCCATGAAAATCATCGACTTGGCCAGGAAGCGGTCCTGCGTTTCTTTCTCCAGCAGATAGTTCATGAACAGGTCGGCCAACGCATCATGCTTGGTCCCCCGCACCTTGAAGAACCAGTCGGCCCAGGCCGAAACCCCTTCCTCCGGCACCGCCGCCACATATTCATCGGGGTTTTCGGTCAGGAAGGTATAGGCGTCGGACGAGAATGTCATCGCCGCGTCCGCCTCCTCCTGGTTCAGGATGTTGGCCTGTTCGGCGCCGTCGCTGTACCATTTCGCGATCTTCAGCTTGTCCAATTCGGCAAATAGCGCCTCGGCGGTCGCCATGTCGTACATCTCGTCCAGACCGGGGCTCAGCTTGCTCATCACCGCAGGCACCGACAGCGTCCACCACCAGGCCGAGGCATCGGACGTGACCTTGCCCGCCAGCCGGTCGTCCCACAAAAGCTTCCACGAGGTCGGCGCAATCTCCAGGCTCTTGCGGATCATCAACATGCAGGTGCCGCCGCCAAAGGGCACGCCAAACTCCTTGGCCTTGTCGGGGCGGGTCTCATAAAACCACGGGTAAACCGCCTCGAGGTTGGGGATGTTGGCCGGGTTGGTCTTGACATACATGTTGCCGGCCAGGCCGGTGGACGAGATGTATTCCTCGGCCACGGTCACATCGAAGGGCGGGTTGTCCTCGGGGGCGGCCGCGATCTGGGCGGTGATCTGGTCCCAGCCGCCGACGGTTTCGACCTTGGTGCCAAACTGCGCGTTGAACGGGTCCACAACAGTCTCGCGGAACACCTGTTCATAGTTGCCCGACCAAGACACCGCGATCAGGCTTTCCCCCGCAAACGAGGTCTGCGCCGTCGCAACCGAGGCCCGGCCGATGATGGCAGGCATCGCAATCGCGGCGGTGGCGGATTTCAGAAAGCGACGGCGATTTAACGCCGAGGGGCGGTGCGTGTCAGTCATGGGAACTCTCCGTTGTTGTGCCCTTCCATCGGGGCTTTGCCCCACTATTGAGAGGCAAATCCCGTCGGTCAAGCAAATGAATCGCCGGTCGCAAATTCCCCTTTGGCCTTGCGCCGCGGACCCCAGATGTTTCTATGCGCCATGTCCGCCGATCATGCCGCCCAGCCCCGATCCCATCTTTACGCCGCCATCGCCGTGGCGCTGTGCGGCAGCATCTGGGGCCTGTTCTGGCTGCCGCTGCACTGGCTCGAAGGGCGGGGCGTGGGCGGTGGCTGGACCTCCTTCGTGTTCAACGTGGTGTCGTTGCTGGCCCCCCTGCCATTTTTGCTTAACCGGGCGGCATGGCGCGGCTTTGCCCGTCAGGCCCCGGCGGGGCTGCTGCTCGGGACGGCGTTTTCGATGTATTCGGTGTCGCTGGTGATGACCGATGTGCTGCACGCGATCTTGTTGTTCTATCTGACCCCGGTCTGGAGCACGCTGGCCGCCCGCGTGCTGTTCGGCACCCGCCTGACCGGGGCACGGATCATCTCCATCTCCTGCGGGGCGGCGGGCATGGCGCTGATCCTGGGCGTGACCGAGGGCGTGCCCCTGCCGCGCAATGCGGGCGACTGGGTTGCCCTGGCCTCGGGGATGCTGTGGGCGGCGGGCACGATGCACAGCTATGCCCGGCCTGCGGCGGGCATAGCCCTGCCGGTGTTTACCTTTTCGCTGGGCGGGGTGGTGGCGTCGGGGGTGATTCTGGCCCTGGGGGCGGCGGCGGGGATGCCGATGGCGTCCGCTGGCCCCCTGTGGGCCGCGCTGCCGCTGATCATCGCCGCCGCTCTGGTGTTCTTTGTGCCGCCCAATTTTCTGGTGCTGTGGGCCGCCCAGCGCCTGGACCCCGGCCGCGTCGGGATATTGCTGACAACCGAGGTGTTGGTCGGCGCCCTCAGCGCCGGGTTCCTGTCCGGCCAGCCGATTGGCCTGCCCGAAATCGCCGGCACCGCCTTCATCGTCAGCGCGGGTCTGGTCGAGGTTTTGGGACGGCGCTGATCAGGTCTTGCACGAAAGGGCAGGGCGCGCCTATCGTGACGGCACATATGCAAAGGATGCCGGCCATGAACGTTGTTCCCCGCCATGTCTGCGATCTGGGCCGCTTTGA
>CAMBWO010000107.1 GCA_945871285.1 Pseudorhodobacter antarcticus
AGAATGATCTCGCAGGCGCGGGTTATCAGGGTGACGGGGCCGGGGATGGACAGGCAGCCCTCGGGGCCGGGGGCGGTGTCGTCGGAGCGCCAGATGATTTCGGGGTTGATGAATATCTCGGGCGCAGCGGGGCCGGATTTCCAGGTGGCGTCCATCACGAACACACGGGTCAGTTGCGCGACCTGCGCCGCCGCCAGACCGCGGCCTTGGGCCGCATACATGGTGTCGAGCATGTCGCGGGCCATCGTGAGCGTGCCGTCATCCACCGCAGCGGGGGTGCTGACCTGCGACAGGCGGGGGTCGGGCCAGTGCAGGATGGGCAGGACGGCCATCAGCGCCCCTCTCGGGCGATTTCGCGTTTCAGCTTTTCCATCTTGCGGGTGATCATCTGACGCCGCATCAGGCCCAGATAATCAATGAACAGCTTGCCGTTCAGATGGTCGATCTCGTGCTGGACGCAGGTGGCCCAGAGGCCCTCGAACGTCTCCTCTTGCGCGGTTCCGGTCTCATCGGTCCAGGTGACGGTGGCGCGGTCGGGGCGCTGCACGTCGGCATATTGTTCGGGGATGGACAGGCACCCCTCCTCATAGGTGCTGAGGGTGTCGGAGGTCCAGGTGACCTGCGGGTTGAACAGGATCAGCGGGCGCGGGGCGTCGGGCGATTTCATGCAATCCATCACGATCAGGCGTTTGGTGATGCCGACCTGCGGCGCGGCAAGGCCAATGCCCGGCGCATCATACATGGTTTCCAGCATGTCGCTGGCCAGACGGCGCAAATCGGCAGTGATTTCCCGAATGGGATCACACTGCTTCTTGAGCCTTGGGTCAGGGTGGATAAGAATGGGGCGGATCATGTCAGCGGATTTACGGTGCGGGCGGGTTTGGTGCAAGAGGGGCAACGCAGGCGGCCCCCAACAAAGACAGGGACGGGTTATGGACTTTGACGAGCAGATCAACCGCTTTGGCACCCATTCGGTCAAATGGGACATGATGGAGCCGATGTTTGGCGTTCCGGCCAAGGACGGCATCGCGATGTGGGTGGCGGATATGGAGTTCCGCCCGCCGACCTGCGTGCAACAGGCGCTGGAGTCGATGCTGGCGCACGGCCTGTACGGCTATTTCGGGGATGAGGGCAAATATCTGGCGGCGATCCAGTGGTGGATGAAAACGCGGCATGGCTGGGATGTCGACCCGGCGGCGGTGTTCACGACGCATGGGTTGGTGAACGGCACGGCACTGTGCGTGGACGCCTTTACCGCGCCGGGCGATGCGGTTGTGCTGACGACGCCGGTTTACCATGCCTTTGCGCGGGTGATCAAAGCGGCGGGGCGGGATGTGACGGAGTGCCCGCTGGTGGTGCGGGAGGGCCGGCAAGAGATGGACTTTGCGGCCTGGGATGGGTTGATGACGGGGAAAGAGCGGATGTTCATCCTGTGCTCGCCCCACAACCCCGGCGGCCGGGTCTGGAGCCGCGAGGAGTTGCAGGGGGTGGCCGAGTTCTGCAAGCGGCATGATCTGGTGTTGGTGGCGGACGAGATCCACCATGATCTGGTGATGCCGGGGCAGACGCATACCGTGATGGCAAAGGTGGCCGAGCGGGTGGTGATGATGACCGCGACGACCAAGACGTTCAACATTGCGGGGGCGCATATCGGCAATGTGATCATCCATGATGAGGGCCTGCGGGCCAAGTTTGCCAATACGATGATGAAGATGGGGATTTCGCCCAACTCGTTTGGCATGTTCATGGCGACGGCGGCCTATAGCCCGGAGGGGGCGGTGTGGGTTGATGCGCTGGTCGCCTATCTGGACGAGAATCGCCGGGTGTTCGATGCGGGGGTGAATGCGATTCCGGGGGTCAGGTCGCTGGCGTTGCAGGCGACCTACCTCGCTTGGGTCGATTTCGCGGGCACGGGGATGAGCGTGGCCGAGTTCACCGAGCGGGTGGAAAAGGGCGCGCGGATTGCGGTGAACCATGGCGCGCCGTTTGGGCTGGGCGGCGAGAGCTATTTGCGGTTCAACCTGGCCCTGCCCCGGGCGCAGGTGGTTGAGGCGGTGGCGCGGTTGCAGGCGGCGTTTGCGGATCTGCAATGAGGGGGGTCTGACCGCACCGGGCGGCCCGATGCGGCAGGCGGAAGATCGCGCAGGGGCGGCGGCGGCCCGGCGCCGTTTTCTAGATGCGTGGTCGACCCGGTGCTGTGCCCCGCAAGACACAACTGGGGGGCGAACGGGCGGTCGGCTGGGTCACCGTTCGCTGCCCGCCGATTCGGGGCAGCCTGACGATCACGGGTCAGGGAGTCGTGGCCAGGATCAGGCCTTGGTGATGAAGGCCACCGGCGCGTTTTCGTCGCGCCAAAAGTCGAGGGGGGCGCGGTCGTTCACCTGGGTGGAGCGTTTGAATTCGCAGACCAACTCATCCCCTTCGGCGACGGAGGCGACGATAAGGCATTGAAAGATATGGCGTGCGCCGTCGTACACATCGACCAGACCGCGCAGTTGCGGGGTCAGCTTGGCGTCCAGCACCATGCCGTCGTGCCAGAAGCGCAACACGGGAAAAACCGCCTCGCCGACCTGCACGCGCAGGCGGGATTTGCGGCGCTGTTCGGATTTGCGTGCCATTTCCAGCCCGTCACGCACGTCTTTTGATAGAAAATTCAGCATCATTCACCTCGTCCCACATCAGTCTGCGCGGTCTTTGACCAAATTCAAGATGGCAGAGAGATGTGACCTTTTTGCGATGGGGTGGTGGCAGGCTTGTCACGTTGCGCTGGTGACAGCCGCGCCGGGGGTTTCACACCCCCGACAGCCTTGGCCAGGGCCAAGGCTGTGCCCCCGTGGGATATTTGTGCCAATATGAAACGAAATTTTAGTCAAATTGTTCTTGGTCTGCGGTAAGGATGGGCAAAGCCAATGGAGAGTTCGATGCGTCTTTCAACGATTGCCCTGATGTTTGGTCTGATGGCCAGCCCGGCCCTGTCTGCGCCCTGTGGGGGGGATTTCAACGATTTCCTGCGGGCGATGTCGGCCGAGGCGGCGGCGCAGGGGCTTCCGGCCTCGGCGATTGATGCCTTTATGGCGGGGGCCCAGCGCGATGCGTCGGTGATCAAGGCCGATCGGGCACAGGGGATTTTCCGCAAGACGTTTCTTGAGTTTTCGCAAAGTTTGATCAGCAAGGGCCGCATCAACGGGGCGGCCAGCAATTCGCAGAAATACGATGCCAGTTTCCGGGCGGCGGCGCAGAAGTATGGCACCTCGCGCGGGATCATTCTGGCGTTCTGGGCGTTCGAGACGGATTTTGGTCAGGTGCAGGGCGATTTCAACACGCGCAACGCGCTGCTGACGCTGGGCCATGATTGTCGGCGGCCCGAGTTGTTTCAGCCGCAGATCATTGCGGGGATTGCGCTGACGGCGCGGGGCGATCTGGACCCGGCCACGACCAAAGGGGCCTGGGCGGGCGAGATTGGGCAGGTGCAGATGTTGCCGGCGGATATTCTGGAGCGCGGGGTGGACGGCGATGGCGACGGGCATCTGACACTGAAAACCAGCGCGCCGGATGCGATTTTGTCGGCGTCGCATATGTTGCAGTATCATGGCTGGCGGGCGAACGAACCCTGGATGCAGGAGGTGACGGTGCCTGCCGATCTGGACTGGTCCAAGACGGGGCTGGACACGGAATTGCCCGCCCGGCAATGGGCGGCGATGGGGGTGGAGCCGCGTCAGGGGCAGCTTGCCAACCTGCCAGCGTCACTGCTGTTGCCGCAGGGGCGCAAGGGGCCGGCGTTCATCGTCTATCCGAATTACAAGGTTTTGTTCAACTGGAACAAGAGTTTCGTCTATGTGACGACGGCCGCCTATTTCGCCACGCGGATCGAGGGGGCGCCGCCCTATAACGCGGGCAAGCCTGATCCGGCGCTGTCGATGGAGGCGGCGACGGCGTTGCAGAAAAAGCTGGCGGCGATGGGTTATGACGTGGGCAAGATCGACGGGATCATCGGAGCCGGGACACGGCGGGCGGTGCAGGCCGAGCAAAAGCGGCTGGGCCTGCCCGCCGATGGCTGGCCCACGCAGGCCCTGGGGGACGCGCTGTGAGGCCGGTCACGATGGCGGAATTGATGGGCGCGCTGCCGGATATTCTGGCCGCGCCCAAGACCGACGCGCCGATTGCGAGCCTGTGCCTGCGACCCGGACGGGGGGAGCGGGTGTTTCCGGACCGTATCACGATGACGCGGGCGGCTGGCATTCCGGGCGAGCGTTGGGCGACCGAGCCGTGGTTGCGGCTGGCGGATGGCAGCCCGGACCCGCGGATCCAGGTGTCGATCCTGCCCAGACGGGTGATGGATCTGGTCTGGCGCGACAGGGTTGGCACGCCGCATCCGGGCGACCCGATCGTGGCGGATCTGGATTGCGGGCTGGCCAATCTGCCGGTGGGGACGCTTGTGCAGGCGGGCAGTGCCGTGCTGCGGGTGTCGGATGAGTTCAACGCGGGCTGTGCCAAGTGGAAGGTGCGCTATGGGGCCGATGCGCGGGCGTTTCTGGACGCGCCGGGGCATGAGGTTTTGCGCCTGCGCGGGGTGCTGTGTTCGGTGGTTGAGGACGGCGAGGTGATGCTGTCGGACCGGTTGCAGGTGTTGCGAAACGCTTAAGATTTGCGGTGAAGTGGCGCTTTAGCCTTTTGGCAAGGGAATTCGGGCAGCCTGATCCTTGGGTAGTGTGAACTGAACTTGGGTGGGTTGAATGGCTTATGCTTTTCCGGGCGAAGGGGCCCTGGACTATTTTCCATGCTCGTATGGCAAATCGCGGTTGATGTTTCGTGGGCCAAGGCGATCTTTGGACAAACCTTACATAGCGTTTCTGGGGGGCACGGAAACCTATGGCAAATATGTGCCGGACCCGTTTCCGGATCTGGTGGAGGATGAGATCGGCTATGCGTCGGTCAATCTGGGCTGTGTCAATGCGGGGTTGGATGTTTACCTGTCCGAACCCGCCGTGACCGAGATTGCCAGCAAGGCCGAGGCGGTGGTGTTGCAGATTGTCGGGGCGGTCAACATGTCGAACCGCTATTACACGGTGCATCCGCGGCGCAATGACCGTTTCATTGCGGCGACGCCCTTGTTGAAGACGCTGTTTCGGGATGTGGATTTCACTGAATTCCACTTTACCCGCCATATGCTGACCACGTTGGAGGCGAGTTCAAAGGACCGGTTCGAGTTGGTGGCCGAGGAGTTGCGGCGGATCTGGGTGGAGCGGATGGGTGAGCTCTTGGGCCGGTTGCCCAAGCGGACGCTGTTGTTGTGGATGGCGGATGCGCCGCCGCAGTTCAAGGGGCAACGGGCGGCGTTGCAGGGCGATCCGGTGCTGGTGGACCGGGCGATGCTGGCATCGGTCACCCCCAAGGCGGGCGGGTTTGTCGAGGCGGTGGCCTCGGCCCATGCGCGGATGAGCAGTCTGGAGGGGATGGCCTTTGCCGCGCTGGAGGCTTTGGCCGCGGCGGCGCTGCCGGGGCCGTCTGTGCACCGCGATGTGGCGGCCAAGGTGGTGGCGGCACTGGATGACATCTTGCGGTGACGGTGCGTGAGATCACGCACCCTACCCATGCGGGGTAGGGTGCGTGCTTGCACGCACCGCGTTTACAGTTTTTCGATCAGTTCGGGCACGGCGGTGAACAGGTCAGCGACCAGGCCGTAATCGGCGACCTGGAAAATCGGCGCCTCTTCGTCCTTGTTGATCGCGACGATGACCTTGCTGTCCTTCATGCCGGCCAGATGCTGGATGGCACCCGAAATGCCGACGGCGACATAGAGGTTGGGGGCAACGACCTTGCCGGTCTGGCCAACCTGCCAGTCGTTGGGGGCATATCCACTGTCCACGGCGGCACGCGAGGCGCCGACGGCGGCGTTCAGCTTGTCGGCCAGGCCTTCGATCAGGTGGAAGCTTTCCTTGGACCCGACACCGCGACCGCCCGACACCACGACCCCGGCGCTGGTCAGTTCGGGGCGGTCGGAGGAGGCTACGCGGGCCTCGCCCCAGGCTGACAGGCCCGCTTCGCCAGGACCGCCGATTTTCTCGACGGGGGCCGTATTGCCGGCGCCAACGGCCGTGAAGCCGGCGGTGCGGACCGAGAACACCTTTTTGGCGTCGGAGGATTTCACGGTCTGCACCGCGTTGCCGGCATAGATCGGACGTTCAAAGGTGTCGGCGTCGATCACGGTCGTCACGTCGGACATCACCATCACGTCCAGCAGGGCGGCCACGCGGGGCAGCACGTTCTTGTTGAACGCCGTCGCGGCGCCGGTGATGTGGCTGTAGTTGCCCGCCAGACTGGCGACCAAAGCGGCGGTCGATTCGCCCATGCCGTGGCAATAGGCGTGGTCATCGGCGAACAGGACCTTGGTGACACCTTGCAGGGTTGCCGCCTCGGCGGCAGCCGCATCACCGCCAGTGCCCGCGATCAGCACATGCACTTCGCCCAAGGAGGCCACGCCCGCCAAGGCCTTGGCCACCTGATCGGTCGCCAAAGCGCCCTCGTTCACATCCGCAATCAACAGAACGGCCATGTCAGATTACCCCCGCTTCATCACGCAATTTCGCGATCAACTCGGACACCGAGCCAACCTTGACCCCGGCCTTGCGGCCCGCGGGTTCCACCGTTTTCAGCACCGTCAGGCGCGGCGCGACATCCACGCCATAATCGGCGGGGGTTTTCATCGCCATCGGCTTGGCCTTGGCCTTCATGATATTGGGCAGGCTGGCATAGCGCGGGTCGTTCAGGCGCAGGTCGACGGTCACGATGGCGGGCATCTTGACCGAAATCCGCTGCAAGCCGCCGTCCACTTCGCGGGTCACGACGGCGTTTTCGCCCTCGACCGAGAGTTCGGAGACGAAGGTGGCCTGCGACCAGCCCAGAAGCGCCGCGAGCATCTGGCCCGTGGCATTCATGTCATTGTCGATGGCCTGCTTGCCGCAGAGCACCAGACCCGGACCCTCTTCACGCACCACGGCGGCCAGCAATTTGGCGACGGCCAGCGGTTCGATGTCGACCGAGGTGTCGGCGGCGGCTTCGATCAGGATCGCGCGGTCGGCGCCCATCGCCAGGGCGGTGCGAAGGGTTTCCTGGCTTTGCTTGACGCCAATCGACACCACGATGATTTCGGTCACGATGCCCTTTTCCTTGAGGCGGATCGCCTCTTCGACGGCAATCTCGTCAAAGGGGTTCATCGACATCTTCACATTCGCCAGATCGACGCCCGTGCCATCCGCTTTGACGCGGACCTTCACGTTATAGTCGATCACACGCTTGACGGGCACCAGGACCTTCATCGCAAACTCCATGACCGGGCCCGAAAAGGGCCGTTTCAATCCATTGCCCGCGTCATAAACTGTTGAGGCGCGGCGTGACAGACCAAAATCGACACAAGGTGTCGCAGACACGGCGCGTTTTTTGCGACAAATTGCCAAGGCCCCTCAAGTGCGATCAAGACGGTAGGGGCCGAAGCGGGCATATCAGGGCAAACGGAGGTTCCCTTGTCTTTGGTTGGCAAATCCTTGTGGTTCATCGAAACCCGGCTGTCAGAGCCGTTCACGCTGAACGAGGTGGCGGGGTGGGTGGCGGTGACGCCGTTCCATCTGGCGCGCACCTTTGCCACGGCGACCGGGCAATCGCTGATGCGCTATGTCTGGCGCAGGCGGTTGACCCGTGCCGCGCAGGCGCTGGTGGTCGGGCGCGACACGGTGCTGACCATTGCGCTGGACGCGGGTTATGCCTCGCCCGAGGCGTTTACCCGGGCCTTTCGTGCCGAATTCGGCCTGTTGCCCAGCGCCTTGCGCAAAAGGGGCAGGACGGATGACCTGATCCTGACCCTTCCTTTGCAACCGAGGTCTGAAATGCCCAGCCTGTTTGACACCCCCAAGATCGACATTTTCCCAACCCGCCATTTCGCGGGGCCGGTGCAGCGCTATGACATGCAAACCCGCGCCGGGATTCCGGCGCAGTGGGGGGCGTATAACGAGGCGGATATCCGCGTCGACGGCGCTGTGCCGGACGATTATTATGGCGTGGTGTTCAATTACAGCGAGGATGGCGGGACGTTCGATTATCTGTGCGGGCAACAGGTGCCTGCCGGGGTGGCATTGCCGGCGGGCTTTGGCACCGTAAGTGTCTCCGGCGCCTATGCAAGGTTTGTCAGCAAAGGCCACATCTCGACCATGTCTGCCGCCTGGGGCGAGATTTTTGGCGACTGGCTGACCCGGCCCGCGTTCCGGCCCCGTCCCGGTGCGTCGGTGGAGTATTACCCGCCCGAGTTTGACGGAATGACCGGTGAGGGCGGGTATGAGATCTGGGTGGCGGTGGAGGGGGCGGAAGGTGCGTGAGATCACGCACCCTACCCCAAAACCTGACGGTTGGTTAATTCCTGGATTCCAACCCATTGATTCCAAACGGCTCTGAGAAGCGTCCAGATCTGGACGCTAGCGCGTCAGACCCGGCACCCACAACACATCCCGCGCGCCATCCTCATTGGCGATGCGTCCGGCCACGAAGAACCAGTCGGACAGGCGGTTCAGATACCGGATCGCTTCGGGGTTCACCGGCTCATGGGCGGCGAGTTCCACCACCAGACGCTCGGCCCGGCGGCAGACGGTGCGGCACAGGTGCAGATGGGCGGACAGGGCGGACCCGCCGGGCAGGATGAAGCTGCGCAGGGGGGTCAGGCGGTCGTTCATCGCGTCAATCTCACGCTCCAGCCGGTCGGTCTGGGGGGTGATGATGCGCAGGCGGGGATAGGGGGCGGTGGCGTCGTTTTCCATGTCGGGGGTGCACAGGTCCGCGCCCAGATCGAACAGGTCGTTCGAGATGCGGGCCAGGGCCTCGTTCATGTCGCCGCCATGCAGGCGGGCCATGCCAACGGTCGCGTTGACCTCGTCCACCGTGCCATAGGAGGCGACGCGGAGGGCGTATTTCGGCACCCGGTCGCCGTTGCCAAGCCCGGTTTCCCCGGCATCGCCGGTTTTGGTATAGATTTTCGACAGCACAACCATGGTCAGTTTCCCCGCGATTTGGCCCAGGCGAACAGGACGATCGCCAGCACGGCCAGGGCCTGCGCGATGATTCGCCAGCGCATCATTTTATTGGAATATTTGCGGCTCGTCTCGCCGCCTTTGGTGAAGACGCCGATGCCGACCATCAAGATGACCAGCACGATCAGGCAAACGACGGTGGCGAGGATGAAAAGCGGGTCTGACAGCATGGGGTGTTCCTTGTCCTGCCACTGACATAGTGGCGCTGCTGCAAAAAGCGAACGGGAAATCGTCAGCCCTTGGAAATCAGCCAGTCGAGGGCACGGGAGGACAGCAGGCGGCGGGCGAAACCCATGAGGTAGGTGGGCGTGGTGACGTAATAGCGGGGCCGTGGGCGGGGGGCGTCAAGGGCGCGGATCAGGGCGGCGGTGACGGCGGAGGCGGGCAGTTCGAAACGGTCGGGGCCCTTGGCGGCGTAAAGGCGGTGGCGCAGGGCGGTGTATTCGTCGCGGCGGGCCGAGTTTTGCCAATCAATCCAGCGTTCGAAATGCCGGGCGGCGTTCAGGCGGATTTTGGAGGTGATGGGGCCGGGTTCGATCAGGATCACCTCGACCCCGGTGCCGCGCATCTCGATCCGCAGGACATCGGTCAGCCCCTCCATCGCGAATTTGGTGGCGACATAGGCACCGCGCCATTTGGCGGCGACAAGGCCCAGAATGGAGGAGCAGTTGACGATGCGGCCCTGCCCTTGGGCCCGCATCATGGGGATGACCCGGCGGGTCAGGTCGTGATAGCCGAAGAGGTTGACCTCGAAAATCGCGCGCAGGGCGTCGCGGGGCAGGTCTTCAACCGCGCCGGGGCAGGCAAAGGCGCCGTTGTTGAACAGGGCGTCCAGGGTGCCGCCGGTGCGGGTGTGCACCTCGGCGACGGCGGCGGTCAGGCTGGCCTCGTCGGCATAGTCGAGGACAAAGCTTTCCAGACCCTCGGCCAACAGGCGGTCGCAATCCTGCTGCTGGCGGCAGGTCGCAAAGACGCGCCAGCCCTGCGCCTTCAAACCATGGGCCGCATCATGGCCAATGCCGGAGGAGCATCCGGTGATCAGGATCGAGCGCATTGGGGGACCTTTCGGGGCTATTCGGACAAGAGGCGTGTCGCGATATAGCCCTCGATCCCGTCGCCTTCCAGCCGGATGCGGGACCAGCCGTCGATGGGGGTGTCTTCCTCGACCACCAGAACCTGTTCGCCCTGGGTCAGGCTGCCGACCACGCCGAAATCGGTACCGGGGCCTTGGCGGACATTGGCAGCCCTGGCCGAGACGGTCAGCAGGCGGCCACTGGCCATCTGCGGTTCGGGCAGGGGGGGCGCAACCGCGGTCTGCTCGACCGCGGGGGGGTTCATGACGGTCTGGGCGGGAATGAACACGACAGCCTGGGGTTCGGCGGGGGCCACCACGGCGGGCGCCGGATCGGCCATCGTCAGACCATGGCGTTTCTGGCCGTTGTCCTGCCCCAGCACCAGGAGCGTCAAATACAGGCCCACACACAACAAAAGCACCAAGCGAATCATATTGCACCCGTTCCGGCCACAGGGGTTCAATTTACCATATTTCGCCCCTTGTCATGTGGAAAACCAATCGGAATTTCCCCGGCGTTGCCCCAATGCCCGCAGGTCCGATTTTCCCGCTGGACCGCGCCCTTGGGGCGAATTACACCCCAAACCATGTCCGATTTGCCCGATGATCCCGCACCCGAGCCTGTATCCCTGTCCGAGCCTTTGGCACGGGCGATTGGCGAACGGTATCTGACCTATGCCTTGTCGACCATCATGCACCGGGCCCTGCCCGATGCGCGGGATGGGTTGAAGCCGGTGCACCGCCGCATCCTGTTTGCGATGAGCCGGTTGCGGCTGTCCTCGACCGGGGGGTTCCTGAAATCGGCCAAGATTGCGGGCGACACGATGGGGGATTTTCACCCGCACGGCGATGCCAGCATCTATGACGCGATGGCGCGGTTGGCGCAGGATTTCAACGTGCGTTACCCGCTGGTCGACGGGCAAGGCAACTTTGGCAACATCGACGGCGATAACCCGGCAGCGCCGCGCTATACCGAGGCGCGGATGTCGTCGGTGGCCGAGGCGCTGTTGCAGGGGCTGGACGAGGACGCGGTCGATTTCCGCGACAATTATGACGGGCGTCTGCGGGAGCCTGTGGTGTTGCCTGCGGCATTCCCGAACCTGCTGGCGAACGGGTCCAGCGGCATTGCGGTCGGGATGGCGACGAACATCCCGCCCCACAACCTGGATGAGTTGATCCAGGGCTGTCATGCGCTGCTGAAGGACCCTGATCTGGCGGATGATGCGCTGGTCGCGATCATTCCCGGCCCCGATTTTCCGACGGGCGGCGTGATTGTGGAACCGCGCGAGGCGATCCTGCAAGCCTATCGCACCGGGCGGGGGGCGTTTCGGACGCGGGCGAAATGGGCGATCGAGGATCTGGGGCGCGGGGCGTGGCAGATTGTCGTCACCGAGATTCCCTATCAGGTGGCCAAGTCCAAGCTGATCGAGAAGTTGGCCGAGGTGATCCATCTGAAAAAGGTGCCGCTGCTGGCCGATGTGCGGGATGAAAGCGCGGATGATATCCGCATCGTGCTGGAGCCGCGGTCGCGGACGGTCGAGCCCGAGATGCTGATGCAGGCGCTGTATCGGACATCGGAACTGGAAAGCCGGTTCAGCCTGAACATGAACGTCCTGATTGACGGGCGGGTGCCCAAGGTGTGCAGCCTGAAAGAGGTGTTGCAGGCCTTTCTGGACCATCGGCGCGAGGTGTTGCGGCGGCGGTCGGAACACCGGATCGAAAAGATCGACCATAGGTTGGAGATTCTGGAAGGCTTCCTGATCACCTTTCTGAACCTGGACCGGGTGATCGACATCATCCGCTATGACGACGACCCCAAGGGGTCGCTGATGGCCGAGGATTGGGGCCGCACCCATGTGCGCGCCATGTCGGAAAAGGATTATGTCCCGCCGCCGCCCGGTGACGGGGAGTTGTCGGACGTGCAGGCCGAGGCGATTTTGAACATGCGGCTGCGGTCTTTGCGGCGGTTGGAGGAGTTGGAGCTGATTTCGGAGCGCGACGCCTTGATGAAGGAGCGGGCCGGGTTGGCGGACCTGTTGGACAGCGACCGGTTGCAGTGGAAGCGGATCGGGGTCGAGTTGGAGGCGGTGCGCAAGCTGTTTGGCCGCGACACCGTTCTGGGCCGCCGCCGCACCACCTTTGCCGAGGCGGGGGAGGCCGAGGAGGTCAGTTTCGAGGCGATGATCGAGCGCGAGCCGATCACCGTGATTTGCAGCCAAATGGGCTGGATAAGGGCGATGAAGGGTCATGTCGATCTGGCCGCCGAGCAGAAGTTCAAGGATGGCGACGGGGCGTTGTTTGCCTTCCATGCCGAGACGACGGACAAGATTTTGCTGGTGGGGGCCAATGGGCGGTTCTTTACGCTGATGGGGGTCAACCTGCCGGGCGGGCGCGGGATGGGCGAGCCGGTGCGGTTGATGGTGGACTTGCCCAATGATGCGGGGATCGTCGATCTGATGATCTTCCGTCCGGGGGAGAAGCTGCTGGTCGCCTCGACCGCAGGGGATGGGTTTGTGGTGCTGTCGGATGAGGTGTTGGCGCAGACGCGGGCGGGCAAGCAGGTGATGACCTTGGGCGACGGGGTCCGGTTGGCGCTGTGCAAGCGGGTTCAGGGCGACCATGTCGCGGTGGTGGGGGACAACCGCAAGGTTCTGGTGTTCCCGCTGGCCGAACTGCCCGAGATGGGCAAGGGCAAGGGCGTGCGGTTGCAAAGATACAAGGATGGCGGATTGAGCGACGCGACCACCTTTGATCTGGCCAAGGGTCTGTCCTGGAAGGACCCGGCAGGACGGACGCGGACCGAGTTGAACCTGGTCGAATGGCTGGCGGCGCGGGCGACGGCGGGGCGGATGGCGCCGCGGGGGTTCCCGCGGGAAAACCGGTTCTGAGTTGTGTCCAGATCTGGACGTTTCTCAAAACCGTTTGATATCAATGGGTTGATTTCGGGGAATTAACCCTGTGTAAAGATTGGGCCCGGACGCGCACCGGGGGCGTAGCGCACACGATTTCAGCGAACGGAGACATGCATGGCGCAGTTGAATTATACGACCGCAGGCACCAGTGGCCACGACATGCGGAGCTTGGACTTTGACACCCTGCTGGGCGGCACCCCGGTTTCGGCGTTCAACCCCTTTGTGGTGCAGTGGATGGACAGCGGGGCCTTTTTGCCGCGCGCCGCGCTGCTGGGGGATGATCTGGTGGCGACGGTTTCGGGTGGGGCGCTGACCGAATTGACCGGCACGCGGATCACCCAGCTTTCGGTCTTTGCCGGGGAATACAACGTCGGGCTGGTCGGGCTGGATGTGTCGG
>CAMBWO010000108.1 GCA_945871285.1 Pseudorhodobacter antarcticus
TGGGCGATCCAATCCTCGATCAGGCGGATGTCATCGGGGTCCAGCCAGGGCGGGCCGTCATAGGGCATCCGGGGCAGGGCGGTGCCGGTGATGTGCCGCCAGATCGCCGACATCCGGGGATTGCCGGGCAGCACGACCAGACGTTCCCCCCCGGCCAGCACCATGTCCAGTGTGGTCAGGCGCAGCCCCTCGGGCGGGGCGGCCAGCTTGCCGTTGTCGGAATGGCATTTGATGCAGGAGCGTTGAAAGATCGGCTCGACATGCGACCAAAGCACGGGCTCGCCCGGTGCGGGGCGGGTGGGCAGCGTTACGGCGGCCACGGGCGCCCCCTCGACCAGACCATCCCTCACCCAGGCGGTGACGGTGGCAATCTCGGCCTCGGTCAGGAACGGCGGTCCGTTCAGAGGCATCCGCGGGGTGATGTCGCCGCGCAGACGGCGCAACAGCGGGCTGTCGGCATTGCCCGCTTCGACCACGGTCGAGGCCCAGCCGCCGGACAGGGTGTTGGCATAGCTCGTCAGGTCCAACCCCATGGGCGCTGCAACCCCTGAATGGCATTTGACGCAGCGTTCCGCGAAAATCGGGCTGACGGCATCAAAGGCGCTGACCTGCGCCGTGGCCCCCCCTGCAAGGCAGAGGGCCAGCAGCACCGCGCGGATCCTCATACCTTCTTCAGGTTCTTCGCCGAATCCTTGATCGCGGCATATTGGCCCGAGGGACGATAGCGCCACAGGTATTCGGGGATGACGCCCGCAAAACTGGTGGCGGTGATGCCCAGATCGGCCAAAGTCTTGGCCCCCGGCGCCACCACATTGTCCACCCGCAGCGATTTGACCTGATCGCCGGTCAGGATGGTGTTCTGGAACAGCCCCAACGTCAGGGCCGAGACGCCACTCAACACCGTCGCCATGGTCGTGCCCACCCAGAACGGCAGGTTGATCACCAGACGCCGGCGCTGGATCACGGCCAGCATCGACTGGATCAAGCCGCGCAGCGTGTCGACATCGGGACCGCCCAGCTCATAAACCCCCGACGCCCCCCCCGTGACGCCCTTGACGGCAGCGGCGGCGACATCCTCGACCGAGACGGGCTGGAATTTGGTGTTGCCCCCGACCAGCGGCAGGATCGGGCCCAGCTTGGCCATGGCGGCAAAGCGGTTGAAAAAGCCATCCTCATTGCCGAAAATCACCGAAGGCCGCAGGATCATGGCGGTCGGAAAGGCCGTCAGAACTGCCGCCTCACCCTCACCCTTGGACCGGGAATAATCGCTGATGGCATTTGCATCCGCGCCCAGCGACGAGATGTGGACCATAGCGGACAGGCCACCCTCGGCCGCAAGGCGGGCGATCCGCGCCGCCCCGGCCGTCTGGACAGCCTCGAAATTGTTGGCGCCACCCCGGTTGAACGTGCCCACACAGTTCACCGCCGCCTGCGCCCCGGCAAGGGCTGCCCGGACCGAGGCATCGTCACGAATGTTGCAGAACACCGGCTCCACCTGACCGACCGCACCATAAGACCGCACGAACAGCGCCTGATTGGGGTGGCGGCACGCGACCCGAACGCGCCAGCCCTCTTTGGCCATGCGGCGGGCGATATAGCGGCCCACGAAACCGGAACCGCCAAAGATCGTGACAAGCTTGCTCATAAGAACCCCGTTTCACCGCGCCAAAGTTGCAGCCTGATTACCTTTGCCGCCCGTTGCCAGCAAGATCAATTTCCCCAGCCGCCGCCCGGCCTGACGTGCAACCATTGCGGCAGTGCAGGGGTTGGCGGGTCGATCTCGGCTCCCCTCGACAGCGCCGGTGTGGATCCGACCCGGACCGCCGGGTCATTCCTGAAGTTCTGACGGGCTCTGCCCCCTATTTTCACTTCCCCCCGTTGACAGCCCCCGCGCCCTTGGCTAGAGCACCCATCACGCCCGGATGGCGGAATTGGTAGACGCGCTGGTTTCAGGTACCAGTGTTGCAAGACGTGGAGGTTCGAGTCCTCTTCCGGGCACCAATATCGCAAAAAGCCGTTCAATCCCGCTGGATTGGACGGCTTTTGCGTTTTGGCGATCAGGCGGTGTGGGGCGGCAGTTGCAGCATACCGGTCTGTGCGGCGATGATCGCGGCGTGGGCGCGATTCTTGGCCTTCAGCTTTGTGCAGATCGACCGCATGTACATCTTTACGGTCACTTCGGCGACGCCCACCTTCCAGGCGATCTCCTTGTTGGTCAGCCCGTCCGAGACGTGGTTCAACACGATCAACTCGCGGGCGGTCAGGCGGTCAGGGTCATCGACCTCGGGATCCGACCGCGGGATGGGCGGGCCAAAGGGCACGAATATCTGACCCGACGCGATCAACTGGATCGCAGTTGCCAAGGATTTCAGGGGCATCGTCTTGGGGATGAAGCCACGCGCACCCAAGGTCAGGGCCTGACCGATGAAATCGCGCGCGGTACTGCCGGAAAACACCACCACGGCGCCCTCGGCGTTCACTTTGACAAACTCCTCGATGCTCTTGAGGCCGTTCATCCCCGGCATGACGATGTCCAGCAGCAGCACATCGACATGGCCCTGTCGCTTAATCTGGGCCAGGGTTCCCGAACAACTGTTAGCCATAGTTACAGAAAAGTTCGGATCAGAAGCCAAGGCTTGCGCCAGGGCCTCACGAACAAGATTGTGGTCGTCGGCAATCAGGACAGAAATGCTGGCAAGAGGATGCGGCTCCTTCATCAGCCAATTCTCCTTTCTTTTGAGGTGTTTATGGGAAAATTACTGCGTTTTTTTGGCGGGGCCTCGGCGTTTCGCGCAGAAAGTCGCACGATACGTGCCGGCCCCACAATAGCGTCATGGCCACTCAAAAGCATACTTTTCCATATATAGGTATCGAAAGAATATCTATCAATCCGATAGGAATTGATGCATGACAAAAAATTAACACACGGACGCCTGTCCGTGATCGAAAAAATTTAGGTATTGCATGACCTCGCGCCGTGACTTTCTGGCCTCTGCCGCCTGCTGGGTGCCGCTTACTGGGCTGGCGCAAACGCCGTCGCTTGCCGTGCCACGTGGCACCGTTCTGCTTGAGGTGGACGGCGCAATCCAAGAGCAGAACGCAAGTCGGAAGGTGCAGTTTGATCTGGCCATGCTGGACGCTCTGCCGCAAACCCGCTTTGTCACCACCACCATCTGGACCGAGGGCGCGCTGTCCTTTTCCGGTCCGACGCTGATGTCGGTGCTGGAATTCGTCGGGGCCGCCGCGGGCCCGATCACAGCCCGTGCCGCCAACGATTACTACATCACCCTGGCCTCCGGCACAGTGGACCAGAATTATCCCATCCTTGCGACGCGCAAGAATGACCTGCCCTTCACCCTGCGCGATTCAGGCCCGATCTGGTTGGCGTATCCCTATGATTCAGATCAAAAATACCGCAACAACCTGATCTATTCGCAAAGCATCTGGTACTTGGTCCAACTGCACGTCGGTGTCGCCTGAATGGCCAAGATCGGGGGCTGGCTGAACGGCACGATCGCCCGACTCACCAAGGGCGCCTTTCCCGCGTTCTTCATGGTTGTCGGGATTATCGCGCTGGGGTTGACGGCCCAGGCCATCATCCGAAAAATGGACAGCTTGCAGACTGGGCGCTACGACGATTCGATGTGGACCGTGTCGCAACTGGAGGTCGATCTTCACCGTTTTCTCCTGGCCGCCCACAGTGTCGTCGACGCGCCCCCGGCGGCCCGATCGGATGCCATCGCCACGCTGACGCGCAGTTTTGATATCTACTACAGCCGCGTAGGCAGCCTTTTGGCACTCACGAACAGCGACGGCACGTCGGGACGGCGCCTGGTGCCCTCTCCCCTCGCCATGGCCCGAATCAATGCCCATTTGCAGGAACTGGTGCCGTTGATCGACAACAGCGCCGGGCAGGACCCCGCGTATTTCCAAAGCATCCTGGCTGTTGCGACGCCGATTGCGTCGACAGTGCGGCAAAACACCATGGATGCGTTGCAAAGCATTGTGCGCCGTGACGCCCAAGAGCGCGCAGATCAGGCGTCGGTGTTGTGGTGGCTGTTGGCCATGGCCGAGGGAACCTCGGTCCTGTTGCTCGGGACGGCGATTCTGGTGCAGCGGCAGTCTTGGCAGTTGCGGCGGCGGGCCGCGGATATCGCACGCTTCAGTTCCAATCTGACCAAGGCCATCGAGACTTCGCTCGATGCCGTCATCATCACCGATGTTGCCGGGCGCATCAGCACCTACAACACCGCGGCCGAGAACATGTTTGGCCGCAGTGCTGCCGAGATGACGGGTGGTTCCCTTCAGACCATGCTGCAACACGGGCATGAGATTGCGGATTGCCTTGCAGGTTCAGCGAACCGGGGACGGGTGCAGGTCACGCTGAAAAAGGGCGACGGATCGGATATCACGGTCGAGGCGTCGGTCGCGTCGGACGTCGATATCGACGGCAAGCCAATCTTTCTGTCCTACCTGCGCGACGTTTCGCAACTGGTCGCAGCGGACGCCAAGGAACGCGCGGCCCGGTTCGAGGCCGAGCGCCGCGCTGCGGCCAATGCGCGCTTTCTGGCCGTGATGAGCCATGAAATTCGCACCCCCCTGCACGGGATCATCGCCTCGCTGGAATTGTTGGACCGCATCACGACCTCCGACCAGGGCAGGCTACTGCAAAAGATCACGCGCGATTGTGCCGGAACGGCGCTCGAGCAGATCGAGGAGGTTCTGGAACTGTCCCTTCACAACGCGGCGGATGTGCCGGGCGTCGTGCTGACATTCTTTCCGATCGAGGTGGCGCGACTGGTTGTGGACCAGTCGCAATCGCTGGCTTCGGCCAATCAGACCACCCTGACCCTGGATTATGATCCGGCCGCGACCGGTCCGATGCTGGGCAATCGTCGGGCGTTTCGCAGCGCACTGGCCAACCTGGTCGGCAATGCAATCAAGTTCACCCGAAACGGCACCATCACGGTGCGGGTTTTCCCCACCCCGGACATGGCCGACACCCTGCGGGTCGAGGTGCAGGACACCGGGATCGGCATCGAACGTCAGCACATGTCCCGCATCTTTGACGACTTTGAAACCGTGGCCGATCCCATGCTGCACGCCATTGGGGTGTCAGGTTTGGGTCTGGGCATCGTGCGCCGGGCCGTGGCACTGATGGGCGGAACTTTGCAGGTCGAAAGCATCTTTGGCCAGGGCAGCCGGTTCAGGTTCGACATTCCACAAAATGCCACCCCGTTGCCCCCCGCCGCCGAAATCGAGGCTGCCTCCGACACATCCCTCAGCGTGCTGGTGGTGGATGACAACGCGGTCAACCGGATGCTGCTGGCGCAGATGTTGAACCGGCTGGGGCACAGTGTGGAACTGGCCGACGATGGCGCGGTTGCCGTCAGATCGGCCCACCAACGTCAGTTCGACCTGATCTTGATGGATATCAACATGCCCGGCATGGACGGAGTCGAGGCGACGCGTCTGATCCGGACGGGCGGGGCGTCGGCCACCGTGCCGATCATGGGCGTGACAGCCAATGCGCAGCCCCAGGATCTGGCCAGGTTCATGGCTGCGGGCATGATCAGTCTGCTGATCAAGCCTGTCACTCACGCCGCACTGGTCATGCAGTTGCGCGAGCTTGCGTATCTACAGGAATCGCGGCCGCCCCAAGATACGCTGCCGCCGCTGATTGCGCTGGAAAACCTGCGCGACTTGCAGGCTGCCATGCGGTGGGACGACATTCTGGTGATTGCCAGGACCGCGTTGCACGACGCCACCACCGCGCTGGCCCGTGCGGTCCAGGCGCCATCGGACCCGTCGATTGCGGACCACATCCACCACGCCGCCGGATCGGCCGCTCTGATCGGCGCGCAACGATTGCACCATTTGCTGTGCAAGATCGAGGATGCGGCGCGGGCAGGTCAGGGCCAGGGGGTTGCCGGGCTGCTGGCAGCGGCCGACACGGCACGACAGGACACCATCCGCTGGTTCGATTCGGCCAGTGCGCCGCTTTAGGCCGCAACAGCCCCGGCTACGGTCCGCCGTTGAAACGCAGTGCCATTGTCTATCTTTTGGATAGCAGGCTGTACCGATGATATCCTCATTCCTGCCTTCATTCCGCCACGAATCCCTGCAGCCCGTGGTATCAGGTCCTGGGTAACAATTTACTCCGGGAGGTGGACCTGGGGTAAACGACCAACAGGCGAAATATGAAGGCCGATACAGACGCAAGGGACATGCCCATGGCTTGGGCAATGCTGGGTAAGCGTTGTTTGCGCTGGCAGGTGATGAGGTCCCGCTTCTTGGGCTGAACGCTGATTTGTCGCGCGGATGGCCCTATGCCGGCCGCCGCGATCGGCATTCCTGTCGTGGCGACAGGTAAAATTTGAATCAAAATGTAGAATAAGCGCGTGCCCGGCCCGGATGTGACCCCACACAACGGCCCACGCCAAAGGAAAACACATGGCAATCCTGACCGTTGGGCCAAATTCGACTTTTGCAAACATCCAGAACGCACTGGCGTCAGCCGCACCGGGCGACACGATCGCGTTGGAGCCGGGCTACAGCAATGATAGTGCGATTGTCACGCTAGACAACATCACTGTGCAGGGCGATGCCTCGTCTCTGGGCATCCAGCTGCAACTGGCGCCGGGCGTGGCGACGGTGCAACTCTCCGGAACCGCGCCGATAGATCTGCTGGACAACGCATCCGGCAACATCATCACCGGCAATGGCGGTGACAACGAGATCACCGTCACAGGCGGCGCCGATGCGGTGGATGGCGGTCTGGGCAATGACCGTCTGGTGATCGACTATCACACCGGAACCGGCGACATGACCGGCACCTACGACACAGGCTTTGTGGCGGCGGATAAGGGGTCTGTCGCCATCGCGCCGGTTACCTTCGAACATTTCACCATTCTGGCCGGTTCGGGAACCAACACGCTGACCACCGGCGCGGGCGATGATTACATCGTGACCGCAGGCGCCGGGGCCAATACGATCACGGCGGGCGAGGGCAACAACACCATCATCACCGGTGCCGGCGTTGACACCATCTATGTCGGCAACGGCAACGACACCATTTTTGGCGGTGACGGCGCGAACACCATCACGGGTCTGGCCGGCGACAAGGTCATCACCACGGGCGCCGGGGCCGACACGATCACGGTAACCACCGGCAACAACATCATCAACGCGGGCGACGGCGCCAACACCATCACCGTCACCGGCGGCAACAACACCATCATTGCCGGCGCGGGCGTTGACACAATCACAACCACAGGCGGCGACAACTATATCGACGCCGGCGCCGGCGCCAACACCATCGCCACCACCTCGGGCAATGATACCATCGGCACCGGGCACGACACCGATACGATCACCACCGGGGCCGGCGATGACACCATTATCGTATCGGGCGGCATCGATGGCGTTGCGGCGGGGGCGGGCAGCGACACGCTTGTCGTCGACTATTCCAACGCCACCGCGGATGTGATCAGCACCCTGCCCGTGGGCACCGATGCACTCGGCTATGCCGGAAGCATCACCCAGGGTGTGGGCGGAACGGTCACCTATGCCGCAATCGAGATGTTCAACATCACCACCGGCAGCGGCAATGACTCGATCATGACCGGCGATGGCAATGATACCATCAACACCGGCGCAGGCGCGGACACCGTGAACGGCGGTGGCGGGGCCGACCTGATCTATGGCGGCGCGGGCGATGTGATCGACGGCGGCGAAGCCGGAACGGACACGGACACGCTGAACCTGAAAGACATCGGACCGTACGAGGTCACGTACAGTCTACTCAACAGCGAAAACGGAACGGTCCATTTGCTGGACGCCAATGGCGTCCGGACCGGAGACTCGCTGACCTTCACCAATATCGAACAAATCGTCGCCTGCTTCACGCCCGGCACCCTGATCGGCACGCCCACGGGTGCCCGCCCGGTCGAGACGTTGAAAAAGGGTGATCTGGTGCTCACGCTGGACAATGGGTTCAAGCCGATCGTCTGGGTGGGGATCAAGACTTTGTCGCCGCTGCAACTGTCAGCGGACGCCGCCTTGCAACCCATTTCAATCCTGCGCGGCGCGCTGGGCCACGACCGCCCCAACCGCGACATGACGGTATCGCCGCAACACCGGATGCTGATGTCCGGTCCCAAGGTCGACCTGCTGTTTGATTCGCACGAGGTGCTGGTCAGGGCAAAACACCTTGTGTCGCTGCCGGGTATTTCGGCCGTGCTCCTGGACGAAGTGACCTATGTTCACATCATGTTCGATCAGCACGAGATCGTCCTGGCCGATGGCGCGTGGAGCGAAAGCTTTCAGCCCAGCGACCGCAGCATGGCAGGCGTTGACGCCGACCAGCGCCAGGAGCTGGTGGCAATTTTCCCCGAATTGTCCCAGGTCAAGCGGTTCGCAAACTACGATGCGGCCCGTCAGACCCTGAAATCCCACGAGGCGCGGGTCTTGTTGTCAGCCTGACCGCACAGCGCGACGCGACCAGGCCCTGGTCGCGTCCGCATTCCTTCCTCCTCCATTCAGACGTTCTCGGGTCGATCCTGCTGGCGTCCTCGAAAGAACCCACGTTACTACTCTGGCGTCCGGCAGGTCCGGTCGGTCATTTGGGCGTGTAACACTCAAGGGGGTGGGGGATGACGTTTGTCGGGGCCAAGCTTGTCTTGGTGCAGGGATCAAACCTGCTCACCTATCTGCGGGATGACACGCCGGGGCTTCCTTGGGCGAACATGTGGGATCTGCCCGGCGGCGGCCGCGAGGGCGACGAATCGCCCGAAACCTGCGCTCTGCGCGAGCTGGCCGAGGAGTTTGGCCTGCATTTCGGGCCAGAGCGTCTGCTGTGGCGCCGCGTCTGGCCGTCGATGATGGATGCCACCCGCCCATCGTTGTTCTTTGCGGGCCGGATCACTGCGGCCGAGGTGGCGCAGATCCGCTTTGGTGACGAGGGGCAGCATTGGCGAATGATGGCGGTGGAGGCGTTTGTAACCCATCCCCACGCCATCCCCGAGATGCAGCGCCGCGTTACCGTCGCGCTGTCCGAACTGGGCTGGTGCTGATCAGGCGGCCCGGTGGCGTCATTGCCTCGCCCCCCAAACCGCCCGCCACCAGACGCTTCCCGCCGCTGGATTGCGCGCATATCTAGCCAATGCGGGGGTCTGTTCGTCAATACCGGCGCGGGCCTCAGAGGGTTTCGGGATCGGGCCCGCAGGTGCGCCTCGTGCTGGACGCCGTGAACCAGACCACGGCGGTTCCGGTCCGGCTGGATGGATCGGTGGTCAATGACATGGCCATCCTGCTGAATGACGAAATGACGCTGGCCGCAGCCAACTTCATCCCGTGATGTCAGGCCAATGCGCGGGCGATCAGCGCGGCCAGACGCGCCTCGCCCGCCCGCAGCGCCTCAAGGCTCGCCGCGCCCGATTTCAGACCCTTCAGCGCCGCAACGATGGTTTCGGCCACGGCGCTGGCGGGGGCAAGGGACGGGGGCACGCCTTTGGTGTCCAGCCAGCGGGCGATCAGGTCCACCGTCCGCCTCTCTGCCTCGACCGCCAGATCGACGGTCACGGCAAAGCCCGCGTCCATCAGTTCCGACCCATGCGGCGTGGTCAGCACCACCTCCATGAACTTGCCATCCTTGGCGACGAAACAGGCGTACAGAGCCTGTTCCACCGTCTGACCCGGCCGTATCAACGCCGCCTCCATATCGCGCAACGCCTGCTCGAAATAGCGGATGCCCAGCGACCGAAAGATGTCTTCCTTGCTGCGGAAATGCAGATACAGCGCCGTACGTGACATGCCCGCCGCCCGCGCTATGTCATCCATCGCGGTGCGCTTGTATCCATAGGACGCGAAGGCCTGAAAGGCGGCATCCAGAATACTGTCGGGGCGGGTCATGTCGTTCATGGCGGCAAACTGGCGAAACGCGTCCAGAAAGTCAATTGACAGGATGACATTATGCGTCCATTTTGTCATAACGTCAGCTTGGAGAGCACCATGGCCACCACCCTTACCGTGAACGGGCAGTCGCAGACTGTCGACCTGCCCGATGACATGCCCCTGCTGTGGGTCCTGCGCGAGGGGTTGAACCTGACCGGCACCAAGTTTGGCTGTGGCATCGCGTCCTGCGGGGCCTGCACCGTCCATCTGAACGGCGAGGCTGTGCGGTCCTGCCAAATCCCCCTGTCCGATGCCGCCGGGGCCGAGGTGGTGACGATCGAGGGTCTGGGCACGCCCACCGCCCTGCACGTCGTCCAATCGGCCTGGGTCGCGGCGCAGGTCGCGCAATGCGGTTACTGCCAGTCGGGCCAGATCATGCAGGCGACGGCGCTGCTGGCCGTGACGCCGGACCCGACCGATGCCGAGATTGACACGGCGATGGAGGGCAACCTGTGCCGCTGCGGCACCTATCCCCGCATCCGCGCTGCCGTCAAAGACGCAGCACTTCGCCTGAAAGGGGTTTGACCATGGCCAGCATCGGAAAAATCGCCCGCCGCACGTTTCTGTTTGGCGCCGTCGCCATTGCCGGGGGCGCCGCCTTTGGCTGGTGGAAATACAAGACCCCCTACGGCAACCCCCTGGACGGGGTCACGGGCTCCACCCTCAACCCTTATGTCCTGATCGACGCCCAGGGCGTGACCCTGATCGCCCCACGCGCCGAAATGGGCCAGGGCGTCCACACCACCCTGGCCGCATTGGTGGCCGAGGAGATGGATCTGGAGCTGGCCTCGGTCCGGGTCATCCACGGCCCAGCCTCTGCCGCCTATTTCAACGCGGGCGTGCTGCGCGAAGGCGTGCCGTTCCAACCCATCGACACCGGTTGGCTGGCCGAAACCATGCGGGACGCGATGGTGTTTCCGGGCAAACTGCTCGGGTTTCAAATCACCGGCGGCTCGTCCTCGATCGTCGATGCCTTTGACAAGATGCGTCTGGCCGGGGCTGCGGCGCGGGCCTCACTGGTGCAGGCAGCGGCGACGCGGCTGGGTGTTGCGGCGGACACGCTGAAAACCCAAGGCGGCGCGGTTATCGCCGCCGATGGCACCGCGCTGACCTATATCGACCTTGCCGCCGATGCCGCCCAAATGACCCTAAGTGCCGCACCAGAGCCGAAAGCGCGGGCCGATTGGCGTCTCTTGGGCAAGACTCAGCCTAGGGTGGACATGGTCGCCAAGGTGACGGGCACCGCCACCTTTACCGCCGACCTGCGCCTGCCCGGCATGCGCTTTGCCACCGCACGCACCAACCCCAATCTTGGGGCCGCGATGACCAGCTATGACGCCACCGAAGCTCAGGCGATGCCGGGTGTGGAAAAGATCGTGCCGATTGCCGGCGGCGTGGCCGTCGTCGCCTCCTCGACCTGGGCCGCGATGCAGGCGGCGCAGGCGATCACCTTTGACTGGGCCCCCGCCGCCTATCCCGCCGACAGTGCGGCGATCACGCAGGCCCTGACCAACGCCTTTTCGCCCGACTTTCAGGATAGCCGTAACCGCGACGACGGCGATGTCGATGCCGCCCTGACCGGCGATATCCTGACCGCCGACTACGCAGCCCCCTACCTCGCCCATGCGACGATGGAGCCGATGACGGCCGCCGCCCTGTTGCAGGACGGCCGCCTGACCGTCTGGTCCGGCAACCAGCTGCCGACGCAGATCCTGGTCGAGGGTGCCGCGTTGACCGGGTTGCCGCAAACCGCGATCACCGTGGAAACCCTGCTGATGGGCGGCGGTTTCGGTCGCCGCGCGGAAATGGACATCATCCGCCAGGCCATCACCGTCGCCATGGCGATGGAGGGCACCCCGGTTCTGCTGACCTGGAGCCGCGAAGAGGACATGACCCACGACTTTTACCGCCCCGCCGCGCTGGCCCGCGTTCGGGCCAAGGTGGACGGCGGCAAGATCAGCGCCTTCGACATGCAGATCAGTTCGACCTCCGTGATGGAAAGTCAGGTAGGCCGCCTTGGCTATGCGATCCCCGGCCCGGATGCAACGCTGGTGCAGGGGGCTGCGGATCAGCCCTATACCTTTGCCAACCACCGCGTCACCGGCTACCGCGCCCCCGCGATGCTGCCGGTGGGTTCATGGCGGTCGGTCGGCAATTCGCAAAACGTGTTCTTTGGCGAAAGCGCGGTGGACGAACTGGCCCATCTGGCCGGGGCCGACCCGATCGAGTTTCGCATGTCGCACCTGACCCACGAGCCCAGCCGCGCCGTGTTGCAGGCGGTGGCCGAAATGTCCGATTGGGGCAATACCCCCACCGGCCGGGCGCGGGGCGTGGCGTTCTGCGTCGCCTTTGGCGTGCCCACGGCGCAGGTGATCGAGGTTGAGGATACCGCCACCGGCATCCGCATGACCCGCGCCTGGGCCGCTGTCGATGTCGGCATCGCGCTGGACCCCGGCAATCTTCAGGCGCAGGTGGTTGGGGCGATGGTCTACGGCCTGTCCGCCGCGATCCGGGGGGAAATCACGCTGGCCGGGGGCGTGGTGCAGCAGCAGACGTTCTGGGATTACGAGCCGCTGCGCCTGCCGCAGGTGCCGAACATCGAGGTCAGGGTGCTGGAAACCATGCCCTCGATTCGCGGCATCGGCGAACCTGGCACGCCGCCCGCTGCACCCGCGCTGGCCAATGCGATCTTTGCCCTGAACGGCCAGCGGCTGCGCGCCATGCCGTTCAACAAGACCGTCAGCTTCGCCTGACCACCGGTAATATTTTACTAAAAGAATCCCTTCCCTTCGCGGCCTGCCCTGATACGAATGGCGGCAAAGGGGAGGATACCATGACAATTCGCTGGGGCATCATCGGGCCGGGCAGTATCGCCAACAACTATGCAGACGGGCTGGCGCAGTGCCAGTCCGGCAAACTGACCGCCATTTCCAGCCGCGATGTGGCCCGGCGGCAAAGCTTTGGCGACAAATACGCCATCCCCGACGCCAAACGCTATGCCAGCCATCTGGACCTGTTGGCTGACGCCGATGTCGATGCGATCTACGTCTCGACCCCGCATCCCTGGCATGCCGAAATGTCCATCGCCGCTCTGCGCGCCGGCAAGCATGTCCTGTGCGAAAAGCCGGGTGGCATGAATGCCGCCGAAGTGGTGGCCGTGACCGAGGTCGCCGCCCAAGAGGGCCGCTTCTTCATGGAAGCCTTCATGTACCGCTGCCACCCCCAGATTGCCCGCGTGCTGCAAATCATCGCAGCGGGCGAGATTGGCGTGCCGCACCACATCACCACCCGCTTTGGCTTCAACGCGCCGTTCAAACCCGGCTCGCGGCTCTATGACATGGGGCTTGGCGGTGGGGGCATCCTGGATGTGGGCGGCTATCCAATGTCGCTGGCCCGGCTGAT
>CAMBWO010000109.1 GCA_945871285.1 Pseudorhodobacter antarcticus
CGCCTGCGCCTCGGGCGAATCCCCCTCTGCCCCACCGATCAGCCGCGCCACCTCAACCACCTCGGGCGAGACGATCACCGTCACCGGCAGGCCCAGCACCGCCATCTCGCGCGCAACAGCGGATTGCGGATCGCGCCAGATCGTCATTGTGGCCACCCCGGCCTCCTCCAGAAACCGGTCCATCGCGGGCACCGGGTTCGGCCCGGTCGCCACGCCCAACACCGTCACCTGCGGCATCGCCTGCTGCAAACGGTCCAGGCTGGGCATCTCCTCGCGGCAGGGCGCGCACCAGGTCGCCCAGAAATTCAGCACAACCCAACGCCCGCGCAACGCCTCCAGCGATTGCGTCTGGTCCGCCCGGTCGGTCATCGCTGCCGCCGAAACTGGACGCGCCTCGACAATGGCCAACTTGGCCATATCGCCGGTCAACAGTGCCTCATCCACCACCCCCGCCCCCGCAGCATTTGCAGCCAGCACCAAGCACGTATAAAGCAGGTTCCGCATCATCCCTCCAAAGGCCATCCCATGACCTCTTCAGATACCCAAGCCAACACCATGTGGGGCGGCCGATTTGCCAGCGGTCCCGATGCGATCATGACAGCCATCAACGCCTCCATCGGCTTTGACCAGCGGCTTTATGCCCAGGACATCGCCGGCTCCCGCGCCCATGCCGCCATGTTGGGCGCCACCGGCATCATCACACCTAGCGATGCCGCCGCCATCGGGGAAGGCCTTCTCACGGTCTTGTCAGAGATCAAGGCCGGCAAATTCGCCTTCCGCACCGATCTGGAAGACATCCACCTCAACATCGAAACCCGCGTGACCCAGATCATCGGCGAACCGGGCAAGCGCCTGCACACGGCGCGGTCGCGCAATGATCAGGTCGCCACCGACTTTCGCCTGTGGGTGCGCGACCAATGCGATGCGGCCATTCAGGGGCTGACCGTGCTGATGACGGCGTTTCTCAAACAGGCGGACCAGGGGGCCGATTGGGTGATGCCGGGCTTTACCCATCTGCAAACCGCCCAGCCGGTGACCTGGGGCCACCACATGCTGGCCTATGTCGAAATGCTGTCCCGCGACCGGTCCCGCTTTGTCGATGCCCGCAAACGGATGAACGAATGTCCTCTGGGTGCTGCCGCCCTTGCCGGCACCTCTTATCCCATCGACCGCCACATGACGGCCGCCGCACTCGGATTTGACCGGCCCACCGCCAATTCACTCGACAGCGTGTCTGACCGTGACTTCGCGCTCGAGTTTCTGTCGGCCTCCAGCATCTGCGCCATGCACCTGTCGCGCTTTGCCGAAGAATTGGTCATCTGGTCCTCCGCCCAGTTCCGTTTCATCCGCCTGTCCGACAAATGGACCACCGGGTCCTCGATCATGCCGCAAAAACGCAACCCCGATGCGGCCGAACTCTTGCGCGCCAAACTGGGCCGCATCCTGGGCGCGACCGTCGCCCTGTTCACGGTGATGAAGGGTCTGGCTCTGACCTATTCCAAAGACATGCAAGAGGACAAGGAACAGGTGTTTGACGCCGCCGACACGCTGATGCTGTCGCTGGCGGCAATGTCCGGTATGGTGGCTGACATGACCGCCAACCGCGACGTGCTCGAGGCCTCTGCCGCCACCGGGTTCTCGACCGCGACCGATCTTGCTGATTGGCTGGTGCGGGCGCTGGGCCTGCCCTTCCGCGAGGCCCATCATGTCACCGGCGCACTGGTCGCCTTGGCCGAGGCCAAGGGCTGCGACCTGCCCGACCTCAGCCTGTCAGAACTGACCTCGGCCCATCCCGGCATCACCCAAGAGGTCTATTCCGTCCTTGGCGTGCAAAACTCGGTCCGCTCGCGCCAGTCCTATGGCGGAACGGCGCCGGATCAGGTCCGCGCGCAAATCGCCCGCTGGCAGGCCGATCTCGCGTGACCTATCCTCTCCCCAAAACCGGAAAACGCCCCATGCGCCTTATCGCCGTACTTCTTCTCCTGACGGCCCTGACCGCCTGCACCGACCCCTATTTCGGCGCTACCCTCGGCCTTGGCCCTGACGGCGTCAGCCTTTCACCCTCGCTCTCGGGCCGCGTCGGCGATGCCCGCGTCTCCATCTCAGGATAGCCCATGCCCCGCCTTGCCCTCCTCTGCCTCCTTGCCCTCGCCGCCTGCGGTGTTGATGGCGCCCCCCAAGCCCCCAGCGGCGTGGCGCTGACCGGCACCGCCCAGACAGGCGTTGCCCGCGACGGCGGCTGATGCGGCTGGCTCTTGCCCTGTGCCTGCTTGCCAGCCCGGCCCTAGCCGAACCCCTGCTCTCGATCGACATCACAACCCTCCCGGGCGAGGATTACGACCAGCCCATCGCCATCGCCCGCGCGGCTGGGGCCCACGTCACCTCCCTCTCGCTGGCCTGGGACGAACTTGAACCTGCAGGCCGCTATGCCCCGCCCAAGGACTGGCCCGCCATCGCCAATGCCTATTACCCGGCCCAGAACATCGACCTGACCCTCACCTTTTCGGTAATCGACACCATAGCCGACCGCCGACCGCCCGATCTGTGCGGCCTCAGTTGGGACGACCCTACCCTAGGCGACCGCTTTGACAGCCACCTGCGTCACGTCCTTTCCTTGATGCCCGATGTCACCCTGCACGCCATCGCCATCGGCAACGAGGTGGACGCTTCCCTGACCACCCAGACCGATATCGCGGCCTTCGCCCGCTTCCTTGCTGCCGCCCGGCAGACGGTGCAAACCCTGCGCCCCGGCGTGCCGGTCGCCACCAAACTCACCGCCACGGCGCTTCTGGCCGACCGCGCCCGGTATGTCCCCCTGATTGACGCAGGCGATGCGGTCTTTGCCACCTATTACCCCCTTACCGCCAGCTTTCAGGTCCGCCCCCCCGATGCCCCCACCACAGACCTGCCAGACTTGATTGCTGCCGCCATGGGCAAACCGCTCTACCTGCTCGAGGCGGGCTATCCCAGCGCCGGGTGCACCTCGACCCCCGCCGATCAAACCGCTTTCTTTTCGGCCCTGATGGCCACCTGGGACCTTCACAAAGCTGAAATCCCGCTGATATCGCTCAGCTGGCTCACCGACATCACCCCCGCCGAAACCGCCGCCTATTCCGGCTACTATGGCGTGGCGGATGACTGCTTTGCCCGCTACCTGTCCAGCCTTGGCCTGCGCGATGCAAAGGGCCACCCGAAACCCGCCCTGACGCTCTTGTCCAAAGCCCCCTAACCTTTTCATATTGGCCCAAATATCCCACCGGGGGTCCGGGGGGTGTGAAACCCCCGGCCTTCGGCCTAAATCAAAGGTTGCCCATGTCAGCGTCTCGCCTCACCTTCGCCGCCCTTGCCCTGTGGGGCGCCATCCACCCGATGTACTGGTTCGTCACCTACATGCAGCAAACCGGCACCGGCCTGTCCGGCCTGATCGACGCCTGGTATGTCAACGCCTCGACCACCGGCCTGACCTGGGACCTGACCATCGCCGCCCTCGCCCTGACCCTGTGGATATTGACCGAGGCCGTGCCGCGCCGCCACTGGCTCGCCCTCCTCTGCATCCCCGCCACCTTCTGCATCGGGGTCAGCTGTGGCCTGCCGCTCTATCTGGCCCTGCGCCGCCGCGACTGACCCGGCAGCATTGCCCTGCGGATCGCATCTGATATACCCACCAAAACAAAGGGCGCGGCATGGATCATTTTCTCTATCAGGATGGCATCTTGCATGCCGAGGATGTCGCCCTGACCGACATCGCGGCCACCATCGGCACCCCGTTTTACTGCTATTCCGCCGCCACCCTGACCCGGCACTACAAACTGTTTTCCGAGGCGCTCTCCCCCCTGCCGCATCTCGTCTGCTTTGCCATCAAATCGCTGTCCAACATCGCGATCCTGAAACTGCTGGGCGACCTTGGCGCCGGCATGGATGTCGTCTCGATCGGCGAATACCACCGCGCCCGGGCAGCCGGCGTGCCTGGCAACCGCATCGTCTTTTCCGGCGTCGGCAAGACTCGCGACGAAATGCGCACGGCTCTGCTCGGCGGCATCCGCCAGTTCAACGTCGAAAGCGAACCCGAACTGCGCGCACTGTCCCAGGTCGCGACCGCGCTTGGCATGACCGCGCCCATCGCCCTGCGCGTCAACCCCGATGTCGATGCCCGCACCCATGCGAAAATCGCGACGGGCAAAAAGGAAAACAAGTTCGGCATCCCCATCACCCGCGCCCCGCAGATCTATGCCGAGGCAGCCACCCTGCCCGGCATCCAGGTCGTCGGCATCGACGTCCACATCGGCAGCCAACTGACCGAGTTGGAACCCTTTGAACAAGCCTTCCAAAAGGTCGCCGATCTGACCGAACTGCTGCGTTCTCAGGGCCATTCCATCACCCGGCTCGACCTTGGCGGCGGCCTTGGCATCCCCTACACCCGCTCGAACGAAGCGCCCCCCTTGCCGCTCGACTACGGCGCCATGATCAAACGCACACTCGGGCACCTCAATTGCGAGATCGAGATCGAACCCGGCCGCCTGATTTCCGGCAACTCGGGCATCCTCGTGTCCAAGGTCATCTACAACAAACAGGGCGAGGGCCGCGATTTCCTGATCCTTGACGCCGCCATGAACGACCTGATCCGCCCGTCCATGTATGACGCCCATCACGACATCGTCCCCGTCATCGAACCCGCCCCCGGCATCCTGCCGCAGCCCTTCGATGTGGTGGGCCCGGTCTGCGAAACCGGCGACACTTTTGCCAAACAGCGCGACCTGCCCCCGATGGCCGAGGGCGATCTGGTCGTGTTCCGTTCCGCCGGGGCTTACGGCGCCGTTATGGCCTCCGAATACAACACCCGCCCCCTCGTCCCGGAAGTGCTGGTTCAAGGTGATCACTTCGCCGTCATTCGTGCACGCCCCACCTTTGAAGATATCCTCAAGCGCGATAGCATCCCGGAATGGCTGTGAGGCGGCCATGACCGCGAAAGGCATATGGATCAAGGCAAGCCGGAACAGGCCCTCACTCGGATCGCGCTGCCACTCCGCCTGACCCTGCTGGGTCTGTGGGCGGAACGGTTGTCCCGTGCCTTCTGGCCGCTTTGGACGCTTGTGATCACCGGTCTTGGCCTGCTGTCCTTTGGTATTCTGGACCATTTACCGCTCGAGGCGGGCTGGTTCGGGCTGATCGCCAGTCTGGTCTGCACCCTCTGGGCCGCCATCCACGGCTTCCGCCAATTCCGCCGCCCGACACGTGAAGATGCGCTGACCCGGCTGGATGCCACCCTGCCCGGCCGCCCGATTGCCGCCCTGCGCGACACCCAGGCCATCGGCACCGACGACCCGGCCTCGCAGGCGGTCTGGTACGCCCATCGAACTCTTATGGCCGCCCGCGCCGCCACCGCCCGCGCGGTGGAACCCAACCTGCGTCTCGCCTCGCGGGATCGTTACGGCCTGCGCTACATGGCGCTGACCTTGCTGGTGGTGTCCTTGATGTTCGGCTCGCTCTGGCGCGTCGCCTCGCTGACCGACCTTGCCCCCAGCGGCGGTGCCCAGGCCGCCACGGGCCCCGCCTGGGAAGGCTGGGCGCAACCGCCCGCCTACACCGCCAAACCCACCCTCTACCTTGCCGACCAACTGGACGAGATGTTGACGCTTCCCGTCGGCACCCGCATCTCCCTGCGCTTTTATGGCGAACCCGGCGCGCTGATCCTCGCCGAAACCGTGTCAGGCCGCACGGAGGCCGTCCCCGCCTCGCAACTGAATCAGGAATTCACCGTCACCCAATCCGGCCGCCTTGCCATCCAGGGCACCAACGGCCGCGAATGGCTGATCACCGTCCTGCCCGACACGCCCCCCGCAATCCAGCCCGAAGGCGCCATGGACCGCGAGGCGGATGGCCGCTTCAAACAGGATTTCTCGGCCTCTGACGACTATGGCGTGACCAAGGGCGATGTGGTCATCGCCCTTGACCTGCCCGCCGCCGACCGCCGCCACGGCCTGACCCTGCCGCCCGAGGATGCCAAGCCCGTCACCCTCGACCTGCCGATGCCGATGAAGCGTGACCGCCGTCAGGTCGCCCAAACCCTTGTCGATGACCTGTCCAAGGACCTTCTGGCAAACCTGCCCGTCACGATGACCTTTGCCGCCAGCGATGCCGTCGGCCAAACCGCCCACTCGCAACCCCTGAAAACCACCCTACCCGGCCGCCGCTTCTTTGACCCCCTCGCCGCCGCCCTGATCGAAATGCGCCGTGACCTGCTGTGGAACCGCCAGAACGCCCCCCGCGTCGTGCAAATTCTGAAAGCCGTCACCAACGAACCCGAAGGCTTCATCCGCAACGAAAAGGCCTACCTGCGCCTGCGCGTCCTGATCACCCAGCTCGACAGCCGTGCCGCCACCCTCGACGCCCCCACCCGCGACGAGATGACCGAAGAATTGTGGCAAATCGCCCTCCTGGTCGAAGAGGGCGACCTCGCCTCCGCCCTGGAACGCCTGAAACGCGCCCAGGACCGAGTGGACGAGGCGATCAAGAACGGCGCCTCCCCCGCGGAAATCGAGGCCCTGATGCAGGAAATGCAAGACGCCCTCAACGACTACATGCGTCAGCAGGCCGAACAGAACGGCGGCGCGGACGAACCGCAAACCTCGGAAAACGGCCAGTCCATGCAGATGTCCCAGGACCAGCTGAACCAGATGCTGGAACGCCTGGAACAGCTGATGAAAGAGGGCAAGACCGCCGAGGCGCAGGAACTGATGGACCAGCTGCGCGACTTCATGAACAACATGCGCGTGACCCAAGGCGAAGGTCAGGGCACGGGCCAAGGCACTCCCGGCGACCAGGCGATGAAGGATCTGGGCCAAACCCTGCGCGACCAGCAAGGCCTGTCCGACGACAGCTTCCGCGACCTGCAAAACGGCCCCGGCAACGAACCGGGCGAACAACAGGGCCAAACCCTCGCCGAGCGCCAGAAACGCCTGCAACAGAAACTGGACCAGTTGCGCAATGGTGGTGATCTGCCCGGCGCCGGCGACCCCGAGGGCCAGGAGGGCCGCCGCGAACTCGACCGCGCCGGTCGCGCCATGGAGGACGCCGAACGCGCCCTGCGGGACGGCAACCTCCCCGAGGCGCTGGACCGTCAGGCCGAAGCCCTCGACGCCCTGCGCGGTGGCATCCAGAATTTCAACCAGGCCCAAGCCCAAGACCAGCAGGAAAACGGCCAGCAGGGCCAGGCAACCACCCGCGACGACCCGCAGGGCCAACGCGATCCGCTTGGCCGCGAAACGGGCCAGTCCTCCAACATGGGCACCGACCGCAGCCTTCTGCAAGGCACCGACGTCTACCGCCGCGCCCAGGACCTGCTGGATGAAATCCGCCGCCGCGCCGGCGAACAAGCCCGCCCCGAAGGCGAACGCGACTACCTCAAACGCCTGCTTGATCTGTTTTAAGGCGGTCGACTCGTGCGGGTCCGCTCACCCCCCCACGCGTCGATTGCTTTGGGCAAGGCAATCAGGTCGCACATTAACTCCGACGCGACGCGCTTAGCTGTCCTGCCCGCCGGCCAACCCGTTCAGCATCTCGACCAGCGACCGAAGCCCGGTATCCAGGCCCACCCGCGCCGCATTCACCGCCGCGACATAGCCATCCACGACCCCGGCCAGTGCCGGAACCTGCGTCTTGATCAGCGGGGCCAGCACATAAAGCACCACGATCAGAACCGCCAAGGTGATCAACGTCAGAAACCCGCGCCGAAACCCGCCACGCTTTTCCTCGGCCTCGGCCATCGTGTCGACAATCGCGCTGTCCTCGTCCGAGGTTCGGCTGTTCGTCGCCCGCAGCGTCGAATTGATCTCTTCGATCGCCGGCAGCATCTGACTGCGCGACTTCGGCGGGGCCGGCGGTTCAGGGGCGGGCTCCGGCTCGGGCGCCCCCCGCATCCGTGCGATCCGCCGCACGGCCGCAGCCGTCCCGGCAGGGTCCTGCGCCAGGGGCATCTCGGTCTGCGTCTCGATCACCGGCCTTGGCGCCGCCTCGGCCCGCCGCGCCGCCGTTTCACGTTCGGCCTCCTCGCGCAGAACTGCGAGCACCGTCTCATCCAGCGACCTTTGCTTGGGTGCCACGGCGACGGCACCTTGTGACCCCGCATCGGCGGACGGCACCGAGGCCGACATCACCTCGGCCGCAACGGGCTCCGGTTCAACGGCACCAGGTGGGGCGTCATAAAGATCGGCCTCGGCCTCCTCTTCCGCCTCAACCTCGGGATTACGCTGAAACCAGGCGTGACCGCAGTTTGAACATTGCACATCACGCCCGTCCTTTGGGATGGCCGCATCATCAATTTCATACTCGGCATCACAATTCGGGCATACCAGCCGCATTCTGTTCGTCCCTACCCGCACGCACTCTTGCTTTTGTTTTTCGTTGTAGCAATGAAAACCCTCGTATCCAAGTGTTTGTGTCCAATTCCTTAACGGCGCCCGTTGAATCCTGCCGCACCATAGGCGATGCTGCCACAGGTTATGGCAACAGGGCAGGTTTGCGCAGTGATCTCTTTTGAAAATGCTGCCTATTCCTACGGAGGAGGAGAGTTGCTGTCCGACATCTCCTTGCGCCTTGCACCGGGCTCGTTCCACTTTCTGACCGGCCCATCGGGGTCGGGCAAATCCACCTTCCTGAAACTCTGCTACGCCGAACTTGCCCCGACTGCCGGGCGACTGACCCTGTTTGATCGTGATGTCCGCAGTCTCAGCCGCGATGACGTCGCCCTGACCCGCCGCCGCATCGGCGTGGTGCATCAAGACTGCCAGTTCCTGGACCACCTGCCGCTGGCCGCAAATGTGGCCCTGCCCCTGACCGTCGCCGGCCGTCCTTCCGTCGCGGCAGACCTGTCCGACCTTCTGGGCTGGGTCGGTCTGGGTCAGTTGGCCGAGGCCAAACCCCCCTCCCTGTCAGGCGGCGAACGCCAGCGCGCCGCCCTGGCCCGTGCCATCATCATGGGGCCCGACGTGATCCTGGCCGACGAACCCACCGGCAACCTGGATTGGGAGATGTCGCTTCGCCTTTTGACCCTCCTGGTCGAACTGAACCGCATGGGCAAGACCATCCTGATCGCCACCCATGACCTGAACCTGATCCGTCAGGCCAAATCGCACCTGGCCGCCCGCGTCCTGCGCATCTCCAAGCGGCGAATCCAACTGGCGGGGGCAGACCTGTGATCACCGCCCGCAGTCAGACCGACCGGGTCGTCCCGCCCTCCGGCGCCCCGGCCACCCTGACCAGCTTTACCGCCGGCGCCATGACCTTTCTGGCCGTCTTTGCCCTGGCGCTGTCGCTCGCCTCGGGGCGGCTTGCCGACCGCTGGGCCTCGGCGCTGGACCGCACCGCCACGATCCGCATCTCGGCCCCCGATGACCAGATTGCCCGGCAAACCCAGGCGGTGCTGGATGTCCTGTCCACCACCCCCGGCATCGCAAGCGCCCGCGCCCAGACCCAGGACGAACAGCGCAAACTGCTGGAACCCTGGTTCGGCCCCGACCTGCCCCTGACCGACCTGCCCCTGCCCCAGCTGATCGAGGTGATCGAAGCCCCCGAAGGTTACGACAGCGAGGGGTTGCGGCAACGCCTCGCCGCCGAGGCCCCCGGTGCCGTGCTGGACGACCACACCCGCTGGCGCAAACCCATGGCCGAGGCCGCCTCGCGCCTGCGCCTTCTGGGGGTGCTCTCCATCCTGCTGATCGGCGCCGCCATGGCCGCCATGATCACCCTGGCCGCCAATGCCGCGCTGTCGGCCAATGCCCAGGTGATCAAGGTGCTGCGTCTGGTCGGCGCCAAGGACAATTTCATCGCCCGCGCCTTCGTGCGTCGTTTCACCCTGCGCGCCGCAGCCGGATCCGCCGTGGGTGCGCTTGCCGGCACCCTTGGCGTGGCCCTCCTTCCCGCCCAAGACGCGGCGGGCGGCTTTCTGACCGGGCTCGGCTTCTCCGGCGCAGGCTGGCTTTTGCCCTTCACCCTGCCGCTCCTCGCCGGAGCCGTCGCCTTTGTCGCCACCCGCGTTGCCGCCTTCACCACCTTGCGGAGACTGACCTGATGCCCCTGCCCCTCCGCTGGATCCTGTCGCTGATCTTCATCGTCCAGATGTATCTGGTCATGGCCCTCCTCGCCGTCGTCTTCGCCATTCCGGCCGTGATCTCGCGCAACATGGCCTTCGCTGGGGTCCACACCTACTGCAACTGGGTCCGCTGGTCGGCCGCCGTCCTGATCGGCCTGCGCTCCGAAATTCGAGGCCCCGTCCCGCAGACCGAGGTGATCATCGCCGCCAAGCACCAATCCTTCTTTGACATCATCCTGCTCTGCTCGGTCCTGCCCCGCCCCAAATTCATCATGAAGCGCGAATTGATCTGGGCCCCCTTCCTTGGCCAATACGCCCTGCGCATGGGCTGCGTGCCGGTTGACCGTGGCAAACGCGGTGCCGCCATCGCCAAGATGAAACAGGATGTGCAAAAGGGCACTGCCCAGCCCGGCCAGTTGGTAATCTACCCCCAGGGCACCCGTGTCGCCCCCGGCGTCGTGCTGTCTTACAAAATGGGCACCGGCCTCCTCTATGACCAGTTGGGCCAACCCTGCGTCCCCGCCGCCACCAATGTCGGCGTCTTCTGGCCCCGCCACGGCATCCTGCGCCAACCCGGCCTGGCGGTGATGGAGTTTCTGCCCCCCATCGCCCCCGGCCTTCCCGTCGCCGACTTCATGCGCCAAATCGAAATCCAGATCGAAACCGCCTCCACCGCCCTGATGCGCGAAGCCGGGTTTGCGCCATGACCACCTCCGCCGCCACCATCGCCCATATCCTCGACACCTTTCCCAACCTGAACCTGACCGTGAAAAGGATGTTCGGCGAGGCCGCCCTCTACCTCGACGGCGTGGTCGTCGCCTTCATCTGCGACGACACCCTCTTCATCAAACCCACCCCCTCCGCCCTCGCCCTCCTGCCCGACGCCGAACACGGCCCCGCCTACCCGGGCTCCAAAGACTACATCATCGGCTCCGAAACCCTGGACGACCTCGACCTGTGCACCCGCGTCTTTCGCGCCGTCCAATCCGACGCCCCGCCACCCAAAGCCAAAAAGCCCGCAAAACCGCGCTGACCGCCCCTTTCATATTGGCTCAAATATCCCACGGGGGTCTGGGGGTGTGAAACCCCCAGCCGCTCCAGCACAAAAGGCCGAAAAATGACCTGGATCACCACCCTCGACGCTCTGCACGCCCACTACGGCACGCCCTCCACCGCCGCCGTGGTCAAGGTCACGCCCCACCTGACGCCGTCCTACCGCGCCTTCCTCGATCGCTCCCGATTCTGCATCTTCACCACCGTCGGCCCCGAGGGCACCGATGGATCGCCGCGTGGCGATCAGGGCCCCGTGGTCGCCGTGCTTGACCCCAAGACCCTCGCCCTGCCCGACTGGAAGGGCAACGAACGCATCGACAGCTTGCGCAACATCGTCCGCGACGGCCGCGTATCCTTGATGTTCTTGGTCCCTGGCTCAACCAATGCCCTGCGCGTCAACGGCACCGCCCGCCTTACCGCCGACCCTGACCTTTGCGCCACATTCACCCGCGACGACAAACTCCCCCGCACCGTCATCGTGATCGCGATTGCCGAGGTTTACCCCCAATGCGCCCGCGCCATCCAGCGGTCGGATTTGTGGACATCCGGCGATCTGTCCCAAGGCCTGCCCTCCATCGGCACCATGCTGGCCGAGGCGTCAGACGGCAGCATCGACGCAACCAACTACGACACCGACCGCGCCAGACGTGCCCATCTGGGCTGGTGGTAACCAAAGCGGATCCCGCTCCATCTGAACCAACGAGATCCATCCTATCGCCGGTGCAGCGTCCCGAACACCCGGTCCCACAGCGTCGTCGTGACGCCAAAGTTATAGCGGACCTGATGGTGATGCACCGCATGGGCGCGGATCAGCACCCGCATTTGCCCACGTATCCAGCCCGGCCCCAGACTGCCCGCGTGATGCACCGCGTAATGCAGCGCCACATAGGCCAGATATCCCAGCATCACGCCCGCCGTCAGGGCCGCCGCAGGCGCAAGCCCGGCCAGCCCCAACAGCGGCAGAAACACCAACCCGCCAAAAACCAGCACCGTCACCACCGTCGGTGACCCGTGCAGCCCCGCCGGGTCCGCGTGATGCGCCAGATGCGCCGCTTTCAACCCCGGCACGTGGTGAAATCCAAAGCGGTGGATCAGGTATTCCGCCAGCGTCCACACCGCGACCCCCAGCCCCACCAGCCCCACCGACAGCACCGCCCCGCCCCAGCCGCCCTTGAACGCGGCCAGCAGCGCCAGCACGATCAACGGCGGGTAAACGTAGAAATCCATGAAAAACCAACGCGGCGACATTGCGGTCGCCAAAAACCCCGTGTCGGTCTTGCGCAGCCAGTCCGCCACGCGCCGCCACACCGAAACAGCCAATTGATCCATGATCCGCCCCTGTTTCCCATCAGATTGTCAGACGCCCCGCAATTTTCAAGGGCGCTGCCGGCAACCCTGCCACAAGACACCGCAAAAATCCACACCCCTGTCCCACGCGTGCAAAGCTCACCAAACCCTGCGGAATCAGGGGCTTGGAATTGCACGTTCATAGAATGGAAAGGTTTTGCCCGCAGGGGCGCGCCTCAGGCGCGGCCCCGTGATCCGGCTCCCCGGATCACGGGAGAGAATTCAACCCCATTCAGGGCGCGATATTCTGGTTCATGTGAAACAGGTTGTCCGGATCATAGGTCCGCTTGATGGCCCGCAACCGGTCGTAATTCTCGCCGTAATTGGCCCTTATGCGGTCGGCGTCGTCATCATCCATGAAGTTGACATAGCCGCCCACCTCGGAATGCGGGGCGACGGCGGCGGAATAGTCGCGCACCCAGGCCGTGTTGCCCTCATCCTGATCAGGGTCGTCCGACGCCGCAAGGATCACCATCGAGAAATTGGCGTCACGGTGGCCAAAGGCCGTCGCATCCGGCGCCACCCGGTGGCAGGCCCCGTTGATGGGATAGATGTGCATCGTCGAACTGACCGTCGGGGCATTCGGCCCGTGCCGGACATGGGCGGCAATCGCGTCATCGGTCAACTCCTTAACGTAATTGCCCTTCCAATACTGCCGGATTCCGGTTGGGAACAGCCCGTCAAAGGCTGCGTTGATCGCCGGATAGGGCACTGGTCCCACCATCTCGGCCTTTACCTCGGCCACCTCGTGAAAAACCTTGAACTGTCGCTCGCCCTCGGCCGGATCGCCCGACCAGCAGGCGACAAGGGCCATGAACATGTCGCCGTGCCGATCCTCGGGGATAAAGGGCA
>CAMBWO010000110.1 GCA_945871285.1 Pseudorhodobacter antarcticus
AGCTCCGGGACAAGAACCGATATGCCCCACACCATCAAACCGACGACACACAGGCCCAACACTGCCAACAGCACAAGGCGGGTTCGCTCCGATGGCCGGGATCGGTTCATTTGTCGCCATTCCTCCGCGTCATCGTGCGTCCGCGGATATGATCGCGCACAAAATTGGGGTCCGGCATCCCGTCCAATGAGAATTCTGGCTGGTCGCCGGTGGTGAACACCTCGATCAGGCCGACGCCGAAAACGCGTTGCCAGAACCCCTGACGGACGGAAACCGAGCGAATTTCCTGCACGTCGATGTCGGTCTGCGATTTGCTGAAGATCCCCTGCGACAGATGGATCAGGTCCCCGGTGATCGTCAACCGAACCGAGCGCACCTTGATGTACCAATACAACAAGATCAGTATTCCCAAACCAAAGGCGGCAATCAAGATGACCGCACCCACGAACGCCAAGGGATGGTTTCGGAACATGGCCGGGCTTGCGTCATAATCAGGCGTCATTGGACAATGCCCCCTGCGTGGTGCATTTGTCGCAGTCGCGACAAAGGGTCGCCACGTCTAATCAAACTTTCAGCCGCATTCGCCGACTGCCATCCAGCATTGAAACTAAACACAGTCCAGTCAAGGGGAATTCTGCCTCGGGCCATCCGACCAAACTGAACCACATACACAAAGCTGTGCGGTTTCAGCAGCTTGTACAAGAAAATGGAGGCGGGTATCGGAATCGAACCGATCTACATGGATTTGCAATCCAGCGCATAGCCTGCCTGCCCACCCGCCGTCCTGTTGTGCGAGATACCGAAACAACGGCCGAGATGCAAGGGTTGCTGACCGCCAAATCTGTGACGAAATCTGCTGCTTCCTTGCTGAACGGAAAGGGCACCGTTATGGTCAGGCAAACGGGACGGGGTCGTATGGATGATCAGACTTTTGCAGGCGGCGCTGCTGATGACGGCCCTGCCGGCCATGGCGATGGCAAATGACCTTGTCGTCTTTGCGGCCTCCAGTCTGAAACCCGCGCTCGACCCCGTGGCTCAAGCTTGGCAGACCGAAACCGGCCACAGGGTCGTGGTGTCTTATGGCGGCAGTTCCGCGCTTGCCAAGCAGATCGTACAGGGCGCGCCCGCCGATCTGTTCCTTTCGGCGGCGGTCAACTGGATGGATGCGGTCGATCAGGCCGGCCTGTTGCAACCGGGCACGCGGGTTGACCTGTGGGGCAATGCCCTGTCCATCATCGCCCACGACCCCACGATCATTCCCTTTGCGATGGAACCCGGCACCGATCTGGCCGCGATCGTCGGCGCTGAAAAGCTCGCCATGGCTCTGGTCGATGCCGTTCCGGTCGGCCAATACGGCAAAGAGGCGCTGATCCGCCTTGGCCAGTGGGACAGCGTGGCGCCGCAGGTGGTGCAGACCCAGGACGCCAGTGCCACGCTGGCCCTCGTCGCCTCGGGTGAGGCGGCGTTCGGCATCGTCTACGCCACAGATGCCAAGGCCGCCGAAGCGACGGGACAGGCCATCGAAATCAGCCGGTTTCCGGCCGACAGCCACACCCCGATCATCTATCCCGGCGCGGTCGTGGCAGGCTCTGACGGCCCCGAAGCGGTTGCCTTCCTGACCTTCTTGCAGCGCCCTTCGGCCAGTGCGGTGTTCTTGGGGCAGGGGTTCGTGGTCCTGTCCCAATGACGCCCGAGGAATGGGCCGCCGTTTCGCTGTCGGTTCAGGTCTCGGTCTGGGCCACACTCCTCAGCCTGCCCTTCGGTATTGCCGCCGCCTGGGCCCTGTCGCGCAAACGGTTTCCCGGCTGGCAGGCGCTGAATGCCCTGACCCATCTGCCGCTGGTCCTGCCTCCTGTCGTGACCGGCTACCTTTTGCTGCTCGCCTTTGGCCGAAACGGCCCGATTGGCGGGTTTCTTGAGGATACCTTTGGCATCGTCCTTGCCTTCCGCTGGACCGGCGCCGTTCTGGCCGCCGCCGTCATGGCCTTTCCGCTGATGGTGCGGGCCATCCGGCTGGGGTTCGAGGCGGTGGACCGCCGCGTCGAGGAAACCGCCAGCACCCTGGGCGCCCCGCCCGTGATGGTGTTTCTGACCGTCACCTTGCCACTGATCAGCCCCAGCCTGATTGCCGGGTCCGTGCTGGCCTTTGCCAAGGCGATGGGCGAGTTTGGCGCCACGATCACCTTTGTCGCCAACATCCCCGGCCAGACCCAAACCATGCCGACCGCGATTTACGCCCTGTTGCAGGTGCCCGGTGGCGATGCGGCGGCCTTCCGGCTGGTCTGGATCTCGATCGTGATCGCCGTCGGGGCCCTGGTGGCCTCCGAGGTTCTGGCACGCCGGATGCAGGCGCGGGTTCAGGGGTCATGATCCTTAGCGTCGCCCTGTCCCACCGCTTCGACGGCTTTGATCTGAACGTCGCGTTTGATGTGCCGGGTGGCGTCACCGCGCTGTTTGGCCCTTCCGGGGCTGGCAAGTCGACCGTGGTGCGCGCCATCGCGGGCCTCATGCGCTGCGACAGTGCCCGCATCAGTCTGGGGTCCCGCGTGCTGGACGGTCCGGGCCACCGCGTCGCCCCGCATCTGCGGCGCATCGGCTGCGTCTTTCAGAATGCGGCGCTTTTTCCGCACATGACCGTCCGGCAAAACCTGTGCTACGGCCAGCGATTTCACAATGGTTCGACGGTTTCGTTTGACGATGTCGTCGCGATGCTGGACCTTGGCCCGCTTTTACACCGCCGCCCCGAGGGGCTGTCGGGGGGCGAGCGGTCGCGCACGGCCATCGGGCGCGCGTTGCTGATGGACCCCGACCTTTTGTTGCTGGACGAGCCCCTGTCCGCGTTGGATGAGGCCCGCAAGGCCGAGATCCTGCCCTATCTGGAACGCCTGCGCGATGGGACGCGGCGCCCGATGATCTATGTCAGCCATGCCCTGCCCGAGGTGGCGCGTCTGGCCAATCACATCGTGGTGCTACGGGCCGGGCGGGTCCTGCGGGTGGGCGCGACCGAGGATGTCCTGTCCGACCCCAACCTGTCCGCCGCCCTTGGCCTGCGCGAGGCGGGTGCCGTGATTGCGGCCCGCGTACTGCGGGTCGAGGCGGATGGCATGACCCTGTTGGAAACGGCGGCCGGGCCGATCTTTTTGCCCGGTGTCACGGCGGCCCCGGGTCAGACCCTGCGCCTGCGCATCCCGGCGCAGGACGTCATCTTGTCGCGCGACAGGCCAGTCGGGCTGTCTGCCCTGAACATTCTTGCCGCGCAGGTCGTCAGCCTGACCCCGCTGGATGCGGCCTCGGTGATGGTTGAATTGCGGCTGGTCGATCAGACAATCCTGGCCCGCATCACCCACCGCTCGACCGCGGCTTTGGCCCTGCAACCCGGGACGGACTGCTTTGCCATCCTGAAATCGGTCGCGATCATGGGGGCGACCTGACCCCAGGGATCACGGCTTTTGCGCCGACAAATGCGTCGGGCAATGCTCCCCCGAATCCAGAACCGGGATCATCCGCGACCAGATGTCGATGTTGTGCTGCACGAAATCAGCCCCCAACACCGCTGCCACCGCCTGCCCCTCGGCCCCCTGCAACCGCGCCAACTCGCCCCGCGCCTGCTCGCGGTACCACAGGTTCCGCGACACGGTTCGAACGTTGCGAAACCCCGCGCCCGTCATCGCGGCGGCATAGCGGGCTGGGGTTGCCATGCCGAAATCCAACCCCTCCGCCGCGATATAGGCCGCCATTTCCGGGCTCGGGGTGCCCTCGGTCCCGATCAGCCAATCCGACGCGAAGAACCAGCCGCCGGGGCGCAGCACGCGAAAAACCTCGGCCATCAGGGCGTGTTTGTCGGGGATGTGAACGATGGAATCCTTGGAAAACACCACATCAAACGCGGCCGGCGGCAAGGGCAGGGGGCCAGGGGCCACCTTGGCCACCCCGATCCGCCCCACCAATCCCGCCGACCCGATCAGCGCCCGCGCCCGGTCCAGCACCGAATCCTCGACATCCAGCCCCACCACATAACCCGCGCCATGATTGCGCACCAAGGCGATGTCGATCCCGCCGGCCCCGCAGCCAATGTCCAGCACGGTCTTGTCGGTCAGATCATGGTGGCCTACCACCCGCGCCACTTCCTCGGCACCGCCGGGGGACAAGAAGCCTTCACCCCAAACCGCCTCCAACATCGCAATCATGCGGGGGGGATAGTGTTCCTCAGACATGCCTCACCTCATGGTTTCAGCCGCAACGCCTCCAACTCCGGCCAATCGCCTGCTGGAATAACCTTTGCCGCCTCGTTCACATCGCGGGTCCAGCCGAACAGCGCCAGAAACGGCGTAGGGCCGACCTTGGTCATATGCGCCTGAAACGGCGGGTTCCACACCGGCGCATGGGCGGGTTTGACGATCAAGGGCCGACCCGCCCCGAACCGCCAGCCATGCGGGCCGGTCAGCGGCGCGTAAAGCTCGGGGGCGGCGTGGTTGTGGTCGCGGTACAGGACATGTGGCGCGATCAGAAACACCCCCAGGTCATAGTCCCGCGCCGCAATGGCTGCATTTTCCCCGATGATCGAGGCATAGCAATGCCCCTTGGCGAAACTGGCGCCAATCTCCTCGGGCGGGTATTCGTCATAGGTATGCCAATCCAGAAACGGCGCCGCGCTTTCGATGGCATGGGCAAGGTCCGGCTGGCGGGTGCGCGCCTGCGCAAGTGCCGGACCCAGCAGGTCCTGTCGCACCGCCCCACGGCCAACCGCCGCCGTCACCGGACCTGCCCGCCACTGGTTCAATCCCGCCCGCACCTCTGGCACGCCTGGGCCGGGCAGGCCTGCGATATAACGGTCCGCCGCATCGACCAGCGCCCGGATCGCAACCTCCGCCGTCAGCGTGCGCGGGGTGGCCTGCGGTAAATGCAACTCGGCCAAAAGGGGCCCCGGGTCCTGCGCATCCAGCAGTGCGCAGATCCGGTAAACCTCCAACGCCTCCGCCCCGATGTCGCCCGCCTGATACAGGCTCATCGCCGCCGCATAGCGCACCCGGCCCGAGCGTTCTGCACCGATTGGGGCTGTGATATCCATTGCCATGACACTCACTCGTTTATCTGATACGCCAAACGCCGCTCAAGCTCGCGCCGCTTCTCGGCCCGGTTCAATAACCAGCCCGCCGTGAACACGCAAATGCCAACCGTGACAACCGTCAATGTCGCCAGGGCGTTGATATCCGGCGTCACCCCCAGTTTGACCTTGGACCAGATCAGGATGGGCAAGGTCGTCGCCCCCGGCCCGGTGGTGAAATTTGAAATCACCACATCATCCATCGAAATGGTAAAGGCCAGCAACCAGCCCGACAAAATGGCAGGCGAGATCACCGGCAAGGTCACATCCACCATCACCTGCCAGGGCCGCGACCCCAGATCCATCGCCGCCTCCTCGATGGCGCGGTCGGCGCTCAGCATCCGCGACTGCACCACCGTCGTCACGAACACCATGGAAAAGGTGATATGCGCCAGCGTGATCGTGGTGAACCCGCGCGACGCGGGCCAGCCGACATAGTTGGCCAGCAGGATGAAAAAGATCAGCGAGGATATCCCGGTAATCACCTCGGGCATGATCAGCGGCGCCGTCACCAGCCCCGAAAACGCCGTCCGCCCGCGAAATCGGCCAAACCGCGCCAGGGCAATCCCCGCCATGGTGCCCAGAATGGTGGCGATGGTCGCCGAGAGCAGCGCGATTTCCAGCGACAGCACCAGCGCACGGCCCACCTGCGCATTGCTGAACAGCGACCCATACCACTTGGTCGAAAACCCGCCCCAGACTGTTGCCAGCCGCGAATTGTTGAACGAAAACACGATCATCGACAGGATCGGGATGTAGAAAAACGCAAAACCAAAGCACAGCATGGTAATCAGGAATGTGGGTCTGCGCCTCATTTCGGATCATCCGCCCCCACGGCGCGGGCCTGATAATGCGAATACAGCATCGTCGGCCCCACCATCAGCACAAGCAGCACCACTGCCACCGCCGAGGCCATCGGCCAGTCCCGCGCCTGCGAAAACTCGTCCGATATCACCCGCCCGATCATCGGGGACGAGGCATCGCCCACCAGCGTCGGGATCACCAATTCCCCCGCCGCGGGGATGAACACCAACATTCCCCCCGCAATGATGCCGGGAATGGATTGCGGCAGCGTCACATCCCAAAACACGCCAAAGGGCTTGGTCCCCAGGTCCATCGCCGCCTCGTCCAGCGTCGGGTCCAGCCGCTCCAGATTGGCGTAGAGCGGCAGGATCATGAACGGCAGATAGGTATAGACCATCACCAGCACGACCGCGAAATTGCTGTACATCATCGGGATGCTGGTCACCGCCCAGTCCTGCGGCACCAGCCAGTTCCAGCCCCCCGTCAACAGATTGTTGAACCAGCTGTTCTTGCCCATCAGCCCCATCCACGCATAGACCCGCAGCAGGAACGACGTCCAGAACGGCAAGATCACCAGCATCAACAAGATGTTGCGCCAGCCCGTGTCCACCTTGGTCAGGCCCAGCGCCATCGGATAGCCAATCGCCAGACACAGCACCATCGCGACAGCGGCATTGACCAGCGAGGTGACAAAGGCCCGGATGTACAGATCGTCGGTGAACAGCCGGTGATAGCCCTCAAAGTTCAACAGCGGGTTCTCGCCGCCATAGCCAAAGGGCGGGGCGGTGGGGGTCCGGGTGGCCACACTCATCCCCACCACGATCAGAAACGGGATCAGAAAGAACACCAACAGCCAGACATAGGGCGCCGCCAGCACGATGTCCGACCAGCCGCGCCGGTTGAACCATCGGTACAGGCGGGATTCCGATGCCATCGCTACGCCGTCAGGATGATGGCAGAGGTGGGGTCGAAACTCAGCCAGACCTTGTCATACCAGTCGACCACCCGTTCCCCCTCGGCAGACCGCCTCGCGTTCACGGCATGGACCGAAATCAGCGCCCCCGAGGGCATTGTGATCCGATACAGGCTGTCCTTGCCGAAATAGGCCAGATCCTTGACCTCACCCTCAAACACATTGTCACCGGTCTGCGGCGCCCGACTGATCGCCAGCTTTTCAGGCCGGATCGCCACTGTCACCGTCTGACCCACCGACAGCCCCGCGACCGACCGCGCCTGCACAGGGCCACCCAGCGCCGGCACGGCCAGCCGGGTGCGGACGCCGTCAATCGCCTCGACCACTGCCTCCAGCGCGGTGATCGACCCGATGAACCCCGCCACGAACCGGCTGTTGGGAAATTCGTACACATCCCCCGGCGGGCCGATCTGCTTGACCTCGCCGCGGTCCATCACGGCAATCCGGTCGGCCAGCGTCATCGCCTCCTCTTGGTCATGCGTGACCACGATGAAGGTCACGCCAGTGCGTTCCTGAATGCTCATCAGTTCAAACTGGGTATGCTCGCGCAGCTTCTTGTCCAGCGCCGCCAGCGGTTCGTCCAGCAACAAAAGTTTGGGCTGCCGCGCCAATGCCCGCGCCAATGCGACCCTCTGCCGCTGCCCACCCGAAATCTGGTGTGGCTTGCGGGTGGCGAAGGGGGTCAGTTGCACCAGATCCAGCATCTCGCGCACCCGGTCCTGCCGCTGGGCCGCCGTCATCGGCTCATGCTTCAGCCCATAGCCCACATTCTTTTCCACCGTCATATGCGGAAACAGCGCATAGCTTTGAAACATCATATGCACCGGGCGCTCCCAGGGGGGAACGCCCGTCATGTCCTGACCGTCGATGAAGATCTTGCCGCCGGTCGTCTCCTCAAACCCCGCCAGCATCCGCAGCAGGGTGGTCTTGCCGCACCCCGACCCGCCCAGCAACGCAAAGATCTCACCCTTGTCGATGGTCAGGCTGACATTCTTGACCGCCTGAAACGTGCCAAAACTCTTCGACACGTTTTCAACCCGGATCAGCGGCGGCGGCGCGGCGTCTTTTGGCAATCCTCAACCCGCCTTGATCTCGGACCAGGCGCGGGTCATCTCGCGCTCCTGCTCCTCGGTCTGCGGCTTGGGCGTATACATCCGGCTCAAGGTTTCGGCATCGGGATAGATCGCCGGATCATTGGCTACCGCCGGGTCCAGGAAGGGCATCGCCGCCTTGTTGGCATTGGCATACCCGGTAAAGTTCGTGCATTTCGCAATCACTTCGGGCTGCATCAGATAATCCAGGAACAGATAGGCGTTATCAAGATTGCCCGCATCGGCCGGAATGCACCACAGATCAAACCACGCCGGCGCCCCGGTCTTGGGCACGAAATATTGCAGGTTCAACTCGATCCCCGCTTCCGCCGCCCGCGCCTTGGCCACGCCATAATCGCCCGACCAGGTGTTGGCCACGCACAGCTCCTTGTTGGGCAACGAGGTCAGATAGTTCGAATTGTCGAACGCCGTCACATATTCCCGCATCGGCTTGAACGCTTCGACCATGCGGGCATATTCGGCGGGGCCTGCGGTGGACGGGTCAATCCCCAGCCAGCTCATGACCATAAATCCAATGTCATCCGGGCTGTCCAGCAACGAAATCCCGCATTCGGCCAGCACAGCCGCATTGGCCGGGTCCATCAGCGTGCCCAGGTCGTTCAGGTCGGCATTGGGCAGCCGTTCCTTGACCATGTCCATGTTATAGGTCACGCCCACCGATCCCCACATGTAGGGCACGCTATATTGCAGCCCCGGATCAAACCCTTCGATGATCCGCAGGATATTTTCATCCAGGTTCCCCCACAGCGGAAACCGCGACCGGTCCAGTTTCTGATAAACCCCCGCCGCCACGAACCGCGGCAACCCCACCCCCGAATGCAGCACCACGTCATATCCCGACGACCCGGCAAGCATCTTGGCCTGCGCCTCCTCGGCACTGGCATACAGGTCATAGACCACCGAAACCCCGGTCGCCGCCTCGAAATCGGCCAGCGTCGTCTCGCCGATATAGTCGGACCAGTTATACACATTCACCGACCCCGAGGCTGCCCAGGACGGGCGCACAAAGGGTGTGGCAAGCGTCGCTCCAAGCCCGCTCAGGGCCATACGCCGGGACAGTCTCATCGGTCAGTTCCCCCTTGTTGGATGCATCCGGTCGGACGCATCATTTCACGAAAGTGTCGCTTGCCTGTGCCTTGATGCCAAGCAATTCCTGATTGATCGCCACGATTTGCCCCTCGTCCGGGGGCGTTTCCAAACGCAAGACCGGCAGGATGGCGCGCAAACGGTCGTGATGGCGCCGCACACCGTATTCCAGGTCAGACAGATGAAACCCCTCGAACGCGGATGACTTCATCGATTCGTTGGACCAGATCGACAGCTGCTGATCCTCCTGCGACGTCGCCCGGTCGATCCGGTAGGCCAGATAGCGGGCGAGGCGTGCCGCGCGGTCCTCGTTCGGGTGGCGGTAAGACCGGCCCGTCGTGCGGGTCAGCCCCGGTGACAGCGGCACCTCATGATAGAAATTCACGCCCTCGGGGGTAAACGAAAACACCGCCGTCGGGAACATCCCGTAATAGGTCCAGGCCTTGCGCAACCGATCCGGCAGCCAGGTCTGTTCGGGGGCCAGTTTGACGTAATTCTTGACCGACCAGGTCCGCCCCGGCGCATCGCCAAAGGTCCCGACCGACATCGACAACCCGCCCTCCAGCGCATGGTCACGGTAGGTCCGGCCATAGAGGTCCTGCAAGCCCGGATGGGCCATCGCCACATGATACCCCTCATTGTCGACATCGCGCACCGATTTCCAGTTCACCGCCAGGTCGGTGGACCATTCGGGCAAAGCTGTGGGCAAAACCTCGGTCAGCCGATACGCCGCAAAATCCGCCTCGAACGGGGCCAGAATCTGCGCGACCGAGGGCTGCGGGCCGGGATGAAAGCGGATGAAGACAAAGCCGTGAAACACTTCCATCTCGATCGGCTTCAGGCCAAACTTGCTGCGGTCCAGCGTGCCGAAACTGGTGGGCACGGCGGCCCCGCGCAACGTGCCGTCCAGATTATAGACCCAGCCATGAAACGGGCAGACCATCGCCCCCCGGCAATTGCCCTGCACCCCGTCCACCACCCGCGCCCCCCGGTGGCGGCACAGGTTGTGAAACGCCCGCACCACGCCGTCCTGCCCCCGCATCACCACCGCCCGCTCGCCCAGCATGTCAAACGACAGCCAGTCACCGGGGGCAGACAGGTCGTTGACATGGCCGACAACTTGCCAGTGTTTCAAGAACACCTCATCCCGTTCCAGATCGAACATCGCCGGCGAATGATAGGCCCATGCCGGCAACCCCCGGCGGTCCCAGTCATTGGGCACCGCAACCGTCTCAAACCCCAGATCGTTCATGCCGTCACTCCCATCTGGTCCAGCACCCACCCGTCAAACTGCCGTATCGCGTATTCCTCGGGCATCAGCGTGCCCCCCTTGTAGGCCGGCGAGCTCAACCCACGTTGGTTCATCTCGACCACCTCGGCATCCTGCCGCAGCACCAGTTTGGCAAACTCCGCCACCGCCGCTGCATCAAACCCCGGCTGATCCAGCGTCTCTCGCGCAAAATACCACTCGGCCCGCACCCGTGTCAGGTCGGGTGCCAAGGGTTCAAAGACGATCGCCCGCACATAATCGACATGCGCCACCACAAACATCGTGGGATAGATTGTCACAAACAGATACCCCGCCCGCCGCTCCGCCTGCGTCAGCCCCGGAAACTCGGGTCCACAAGGCGCCCCCGTCGGGGTCCAGGTCATCGCCCCCGGCTTCATCGTTGGTTCAGGCGTGTCCTCAGGCGTCCACCCCGGTGCCTCATTGGGTGCCATCACCCCGGTCTTGTAGATGGGCACCAGGTCGCTCAGTTCTGGGTGAATCGTCGCGCAGTGCAGGCATTCATTGTAGTTTTCCCACAATATCTTCCAGTTCCCCGCGACAAGGCTTTCCGACCGATGCCCGGTGATCAGGCTGTCCATCGGCCAATTGTCCAACGCGGTCAGCGGCAAGTCCGCCTGCAACTCCCCCGGCGCATCCGACAGGTTCAAAAACACGAACCCCGCCCAGACCTTGACCGCCACCTTGACCAACCCATGCTGCCCCCGGTTAAAATCGCCCGTCGGGTTGGCCTGACCTACCGCCACCAGATGCCCATTCGACGCCGCATAAGACCAGGCGTGATACTTGCAGCTGACCAGCTTGCCCATCGGCTGCTCGGTCACCGCGCAAAGCTCGGCCCCCCGATGCCGGCAGACGTTATGAAACGCGCTGACCGCGCCATCCGGCGTCCGGCACACAATCACACTCGCCGCCCCAACCTGCCGCCGCTGCATCGACCCCGGCCTCAAGTCGTTCAACCGCCCCGCCCAAACCCAATTGCGCGCCCAGATCGTCGCCATCTCGCGCGCATACCAATCCGCGTCGCAATAGGCATGGGCGGGCAGGGTGGGGGGGCAATGGTCCAGCACAGGCGACATTGGATGACGGTGATCGTTCATCAAAACCTCCCAGGGGGTGTGGCGCGTTTGCGGGGTGGGTTGAAGAACGGCCGCTCCACCACCGAAACCTGCAACATCAGCTTGACATACTGCAACTCGCGCAGGGCATAAATCTCGACCCACAGATCCTCACCACCCCGATATTTCGCCTGCACCTGTGCAATCGCGACCGACCGCTTGGTGCTGGGCGACCAGGCCGCCGCCGTGATGAACCCCGCCTCACGTTTCTTGCCATGATACAAGATCGACCCTTCCGCCGAGATGTTGCCCGGCACATCCAGCCCCACCAAGGCCCAATCCGACCCCCGCACCCGCTCGGCCAACAGCGCCCGCCGCCCGGTAAAATGCCCCTTGTCCCAGTCAATCATCCAACCAAGCCCCAGCTCCAACGGCGACCTGCTGCGGTCCTCACGCAGCGCCTGATCGGCCGGGATGAAATCCATGTTGGTGATGATGAACCCCGCCTCGATCCGCGCCAGGTTCAGCGCATCGCTGCCAATGGCCCTGATCCCCCAGGGCGCCCCCGCCGCCATCAGATGGTCCCAGAACGGCAGGGCCTGATCTGGCTGCATCCACAACTCATACCCCAGATCGCCGGTAAACCCTGTGCGGGACACGCAAATCTCGCCGCCCTCAAAGCCAAACCGCTGCATCCGGAACGGCTTCAACCCCCAGACATCAAACCCCGCCGCCTCCAGCACCGTGGCCGCACAAGGCCCCTGCAACGACAGCGCCGCAATCTCCTCGGTAACCTCCCGCACCTCGACCTCAAACCCGATGGCCGAGGCCGTCAGCCAGGGCAAATGCCGCTCCTGACAGCAGATAAGGTAGTCCTGCGCCCCATGCCGGAACAGCGTGCCATCATCCAGCACCTTCCCCTCATCATCGCACCAGGCCGTATACTGCACCGACCCCACCGCCAGCTTGGCGGCATTGCGCACCGTCAACCGGTTCAGGTATTCGCCTGCCTCCGCCCCCGTGATCCGGTATTTGACCATCGGACACAGGTCATAGACCGACGCCCCATTGCGGATTGCCGTATACTCCATGTCCATGTCGCCCAGACACAGCGCGGCCATATACCCTGCCCAGGGCCCCCAACGGTTCAGCCTGTTGGCCGCCTCGACCCGCGCATGGAACGGGGTTTTCAACAGCGGCGTGCGGAAATGGGTCAGATCGTTCATGTCGCCTCCAACACCCGGCCCGCCGCGTTCCAGCCCGCCGCCCCGGTGATGCCGCCCCCCGGATGCGACCCCGCGCCTGCCAGATACAGGCCGGGCAGGGGGGTCTCATACTGCGCCGCCTCCCGCAGCGGCCGCAGGAACAGCATCTGTTCCACCGCCAACTCGCCATGATGCCAATTGCCGCCCACCATGCCAAACCGCGCCTCGATGTCCTGCGGCATCAGCAGTTCCGCATGGGCAATCCGCGAACGCAGCCCCGGCACATTGGCCTCCAGGACCGCCAGCGTAGTCTCCAACATCTCCGCCCGGGCCGCCTCCAGCCCGGCCTTGGGCGCATGGGGCGCGAACTGCACGATGGCCGACAGCACATGATGCCCCACCGGCGCCTGACCCTCGTCAAAGGCCGAGGGCAGCACGAACTCCATCACCGGCGCATTTGGCACCTCACCATATTTCACCGGGTTGAACGCCTCCTCGACCGCGTTGATCGAGGGGGCAATCACAAACCGCCGCCGCATATCGCCCAAATCGGGCGCCCCAGTCAGCGCCAGGTTCAGCTTCGCCGCCGCCCCACGGGACCTTATGACCCCCGTCCGCTCATAAAACCCCGCATCCAGATGACGCGGCCCGACCAGAGTCTGAAACGTCAGCCGCGGCGAAATCGCCG